>JANMJD010000130.1:0-42925 GCA_031371195.1 Actinomycetes bacterium
GTCGGCGTAGGATTCGGGCCATGACACCGGGGTCGGCCGTCCTCAACTCGCTCATCGAGCGTCATCGAGATTCCATCCTGGCGCTCGTGAAACACCACAAAGGCCGTTCCATCGCCGTCTTCGGCTCCGTCGCGCGAGGTGATGCGACCTCGGACAGCGACATCGACTTTCTCGTCCAGTTCGAATCGTCAAGTTCTCTGCTGGACCTGATCCACTTGGAAGAAGCACTCCGTCAAGAACTCGGCATCGACGTCGACGTGATCTCAGCGGGCGCACTACTCGATCGCGATGATGCCATCCTCCGAGACGCCATTGCCATATGAGCAGGTCCGACGCACTGCGGGTCGCGGACATGCTCATGGCGGCGAGTGAAATCGAGACGATTGTGCGACGCGGGCGAGCTGCCTTTGATGAAGACGTCGTGCTCCGGCGAGCGATCGAACGCTGCCTCGAAATCATCGGTGAGGCAGCGAAGTCGGTTTCGGACACAACTGCTTCCGCCCACCCTACGGTTCCCTGGTCCGACATGGCCAAGGTCCGAGACCGACTGAGCCACCACTATCACCGAGTCGATCCTGGCCAACTCTGGGTGATCGCTGAGCAGGACATCCCAGCTGCGGTCGAGCAGCTCCGCATGATCCCGTTTCACGACTGAGGTCGGGAGCACCGATCGGTCAGCGCGACGCTACAAAGAGGCTTTGACAGGAGCGACCGAGGCGGCCGTCGGTGTCGAACAGGGCCGACTCGGCCAGCCCGGCACCGTCGGGCCCGTAGTACGACGTGGTCCGCATGCCGATCCACTCGCCGACCGGCCGTCGCAAAAGATGGATCGTCAAATCGGGATTGATGAAGGTGAACCGTTCCACGTCGAGCGCGGCCGAGATGCCGTTACCGAAGTCGGCCGCCGCGGCGACCCGCTGCGCTCCGGATGGCGACTCGCCGTCGACGACTGGAACGCACAGGCGAATCCAGGCATCGACAGGGCCCGGGTCGGCCCATTGGCCATCGGTGAAGCGAAGCTCCACGGCGTTGAGGTGATACGCCATCAATTCGCCGGTCGCCCACCCGCCCGATGGGCTCGGTATACCTTCATTCGGCGGCGGCATAGCGGCCACATCCCAGTTGGCCGACTCGGGGATCGGCAACGCCGTCTGTCGAATCCGCAGCGCCCGGAAGCGGGCGACCTCGACGTCACCGTCACATAGAAGTCCGCTGACCAGGCTGACTTTGCGTCCGGGACGCTCCAACGCCGTGGTCAACGTCAACCTGCGCTGCACCGGCACCGGTCGGGTGAGCTCGATCGTGATCCGCGCCAACTGCCAGTCGATTTCGTCGGTCGCCACTGCTTCGCAGGCGCGGGTGAGCAGCGCGGCAACCGGGCCGCCGTGGCAATGTCGCTGATCCCACGGACCCCGCGACAACTCCGTCGCGACGAACGTCGCCGGGCCGGGCGACTCGAACAGCGCCGTCGGAAGGGCGCTCAACTCCGGGGTACCTTCGACCACGGCAAATCCTTGTCGACGCGCGGCTCCCCGGGCAGACCGAGCACCTGCTCGCCGAGGATGTTGCGCATGATCTCCGACGTGCCGCCCTCGATCGAGTTGGCCCGCACCCGCAGGAAGGCGTATTGGACGCCGCGGGCGGAATCGTTGAGGTCGAGGCTGTCGGCGCGCCGGTACGAGTAGTCGTAGCCGATCTGCCCGTCCATCCCCATCAGGTCGACGCACAACGCATAGAGATCCTTGTTGAACTCGGCGTGGGCCAGTTTGGCGACCGAGCCCTCCGGACCCGGATTGCCGACCCGCATGGCTTCCGAGGCCCTCATGTTGGTCAGCCGACCGATCTCACCGCGGATCCACATGCGCGTCACCCGGTCATGATCGGCCGGATTACGTCGCTCGACTGGCAGATCCTTCCAGATCTTTACGGCGTCGTTGGCCGAACCGCCACGTAGCACCGTGCCCGTCCCGCCTCCGCCGATGGCGGTGCGCTCGTTCATCAACGTGGTCAACGCCACCCGCCACCCCTCACCGACGGCGCCGATGCGCTGGTCGTCGGGGATCCGGGCATCGGTGAGATAGACCTCGTTGAACTCGGCCTCGCCGGTGATCTGACGCAACGGGCGCACGTCGACACCGGGCGAGTGCATGTCGACGGCGAAGTAGGTCATCCCCTTGTGCTTCGGGGCTTCGGGATCGGTCCGGGTGACCAGCATCCCCCAATCGCCGAGGTGAGCGAGCGTATTCCACACCTTCTGGCCGTTGACGATCCATTCGTCCCCGTCGCGCACCGCCTTGCAGGCCAGGCCGGCAAAATCCGAGCCCGCGCCGGGCTCGCTGAACAGCTGGCACCACTTCTCCTCGCCGGTGAACATCGGGCGGAGAAACCGGTCCTTCTGTTCGTCGGTGCCATGGGTGACGATCGTCGGGCCGGCCAGTGCCATGAAGAACGTCGTCGGATCGACGGCCTTCGCCCCCGCCTTGCGCAGCCGTTGCTCGACCAGGCGATTCAACTCCGGACGCTGCCCCATCCCGCCGAACCCGACGGGGAAGTGCACCCAGGCCAGGCCTTTGTCGTAGCGCGCTCCACGGAAGGTGACGATGTCGGTGACCGATGGGTCGTAGTCGGCGAGCAATTCGCCGAGCGCGGCGAGCACTCGGGTTTCGGCGGCGTCGTGGCTCCCGGTCGAATCGTTCATCCACTCATGATCGCACCGCCGAGCGATCGTCCGGCAACCCGGAGCCGTCGCCCGCGGCCGTAATCGCCGGACGGCGACCACCTACGCTGCGACCATGAGCGAGCCAAACGTCGGCCATGGCGCCACCACCCAGGAGATGCGTGAGATCGACCTGCTCGACGGGGACTTCTACGCCAACGGCCCGTACTCGACCTATGCGTGGATGCGGGCGAACGCGCCGGCGTATTGGGACGCCACCAACGAGTTGTGGGGCATCTCGCGCTACGACGACATCGTCGAGATCGAACGCCGCAAGGACGTGTTCATCTCGTCCGACACGGTCAAGGGCGGCTACCGGCCGAACCTCGCCGCCGACGCGGCGATCATCGGGCTCGACGACCCGAATCACGCGGCCCGTCGCAACCTTGTCGCCCGGCGGTTCACCCCCAAGGCCGTAGCCGCCCGGGAGGACCACATCCGCGAGGTCGTCGCCGGCCTACTCGACGCGGCGCTGGCGGCCGACGGTGTCGAGGTCATCGGCGACCTCGCTTCACCTCTGCCGGCGTTGATGATCGGTCGCCTGCTCGGCTTTCCCGATGATCGGTGGCCGGATCTGCGCGACTGGTCGGAGCGGACCATCGCCCTGGGTGGTGGACCGCGGTATTTCGACCCCGACGGCATTGCCGCCTACATGGACTTCGTCGGGGCGACGACCGAGTTGTTCGAAACGAAGCAGGGCGATCCGACCGACGACATCCTCAGTCTGTACACCCAGACTTCAGAGGTGAACGGATGTCCCTTCGGGCTGACCGAGGCCCTCTCCGACAGCCTGCTGCTGCTCGATGGCGGGGCCGAGACGACTCGCACGGTCATCGCCCGCACGCTGGTCAACCTCGCCGGCCATCCCGAGCAATGGCAGTTGCTGAAGGCCGGTGCCGATCTGACCGTGGCGACCGAGGAGTTCATCCGCTACGTGACGCCCATCCACAACATGTGTCGGGTCGCGGCGACGGACTACCGGATCGGTGGCACGACGATTCCGGCCGGCAACCAGGTCGTGCTGATGTACTCCGCCGCCAATCGGGATCCCGCCCACTTCGACGACCCCGAGCGATTCGACGTCACCCGCCAACCCAACCATCACATCGCCTTCGGGTTCGGCACCCACTTCTGCCTCGGTGCCGCGCTGGCCCGTGCCGAGATCCGTATCTTCTTCGAGGAGTTCGTCCGCCGCGTGGCCGACTTCACGATCAGCGATGTCGTCGAGATGCCCAACGCCTTCGTCTACGGCCTGCGATCGGCGGCGATCGAGCTGCACGCGGAGTAGGGAACCCCCGCCCGCTGGGCGACACGCTCCTGTCACGCCGCAAACCGGCCGTCATGTGAGAATGCGGTGATGACAGGGCGCACAATCTCATTCGGCATGGCGGCTGCCCTGCTGCTCGTCGGTTGCACGTCCGGGTCGACAGACGCTGCGGCACCCACGACGGCGACGACCATACGGCCAGCGGCTACGGAATCGACGTCGGTGAGCACGGCTGCGGCCGTCCCCGAGCCTTCGTCCACCGCCGCGGTGATCACGCCCGATTCCTCCGCCCCGCTCGCCCCGCTCCCCGACGGTCCGTGTTCCTTCTCCGGGGCGATCGGCGCCGGGTCGGTGACCTTCACCGTTGGGGCCAGGCTGTTCGAGTTCGATCCGGCGAGTGGGTCGATCAGCTGTTTGAGCGATGCCGGCGCGGCGACCGGGCCGATGCGCTGGAGCCCGGACGGCACGCGAGTCCTGATCGATCCGACCACCGTCGTCGACGCCGGCGGCGACCGACCGAGCGGGTACTTCGCCGAGAACCAGCAGGTCACGTGGTCGGCCCCGAGCGGTAAGGCGCTCATCGCCCCGGCGGTGAAGGACGGCCATCTGATCTGGCGCGACTCGCACGACGCCGCGAAACGGCTCGATATCAGCTTTCTGGACACGACGAATGTCGCCGCCTATCACCCGGCCGGTCGAGCGATCGTGGCCGCCGGGACGGCGGAGGATGGCGTTGCCGGTGTCTACCTGGCGTCGAACCGCGGCCAGGATCGCCGACCGATCGCCACACTCACCGACGTCGGATCGACCATCAAGGGTGTCGGGTTCTCGATGTCAGGTGATCAGATCATCTTTCTGCACCAGCACGCCGACCAGCTCCATCACATCCACGCGGTGCACCTACCCGACCTGCAACTGACCACGATCGACGAGATCGACGGCGACGGTTCGCAGCTGACGATCAGCACGGTGGAGGAGAACGTGGTCGCCTGGCAGGCGACCCGGACGAATACCACCGTCGAAATCCGGGCGGCGATCGGCGCCTCGATCAACCCCGGCGACGTCGTGACCACCGTGGCGACTGCCCCTGCCGGCGATCGGTTGCAACCCGTCGGCTGGCTATCGGAGCATCGACTCGTCTACCTCCACCAACCGGGTGGCGATGCGAATGTCCCGGCCACGCTGCATCTGTGGACGAACAGCGGTGGCACACCAACCGATACCGTGATCGCCGCCGACGTTCTACGATCGGCCGTGCGCGTCGCCCATGGACCGTTCAACGAGCTTCCCACCGACATCGCCGAGCAGGCCCCTGGTTGATGACCCTGCTCCCCGGCCGGTCGGCCGGATAAGCACGGCAACCGCTCCTCAGGTGATCACACCTCGGGCGCGCAACTCGCTCAGCGACCGGTCGTCGAACCCGTGCTCGCGCAGTACCGCCTCGGTGCTCTGACCGAGTTCGTCCATCGACCACACCGGCTCATGCGCGGTGTGGCTCCACCGCACCGGCGGCCTCGCTTGGCGGACCTCACCGACGGTCGCGTGCTGCCACGTATGGATCGAATCGTTGTTGACCACCTGCGGATCGGTGAACACCTCCTCGAGCGTGTTGATGTGCGCCGCGGGCACCTGTTCGGCGTGGAGCCGGGCCATGATCTCGGCCGTCGGGCAGTCGAGAAACGCATCGTTCACCATCGAACCCAAAGCAACCATGTACTCGGGGATCTGTCGCTTCTGGGGCGTGTCGAACCGGTCGTCATCCATCCACTCCGGATGCCCCAACGCGATTGAGAGTCCCCGCCATTCGGCGTCGGACGCGGCGAAGTAGACGAGGTAGCCGTCGGCCGTCTGCTGCAGGCGGTACACCTGGTAGATCGCCGGGCCGGGAATCACGTCGGGGCCATCGAAGCTGTTGGTCATGAACACATCGGGCCACAGGAAGTAGAGCGCCGAATCGAGCATCGTCAGCTGCAGATGCTGACCTTGGGCGGTGCCCATCGCCCGCGCGAACAACGCCGCAGTGATCGACTGGGCTGCGGTGTATGCCGTGGCCTTGTCGCAGGCCAGAGTACGGACCAGGTCGGGGATCGGGATGTCCTGGCTCATCTGGATCGACGGCAGGCCGACGACCGCCTGGATGATCGGGTCGTACACCCGCCAGTTGGCATACGGGCCAGTGGGCCCGAATCCGCTGATCGACACGTAGATCAGCCGCGGATTGATCGCGTGGATCTCGTCGGGGCCGATCCCCATCCGCTCGACCGCACCTGGCCTGAAATTCTGCACCAGCACGTCGGCGTCCGTCACCAGCGTCTTGAACGCCTCGATCCCGGCGGCCTGAGAGAGGTCCAAGGCGACCGAGCGCTTGCCGCGGTTGGCTGCGCCGTACATCGCCGAGATGGTGCCGACGCGAAAGCCGCCGATCTGGGTGATGTCACCGATGCCGTGCGGTTCGACCTTGATCACGTCTGCACCCTGATCGGCCAGGATCTGGCAGCACATCGGCCCCGAGATCACCGCCGACATGTCGATCACCTTGATACCGGCAAGCGGTCCAGCCATGTTGGTTCCCTCCACGCGTCCCCTCGATCACGCTACGACAGTTCGTGAACGGCGAGACTCTCGGACGTGGTTGTCGAGTTCCTCACGTTTCGGGTGTCGCCCGATGATCAGCCCGGTTGGCGGGCCGCCGACGAACGCACCTGGACGCGGTTTCTCGAGATGCAGACCGGCTTCGTCCGCAAAGAGGTCTGGAGCGACCCCGAGCGCGCCGATCGCCTGCACGTCGTCATCTGGTGGGAGGACGACAGGAGTTGGACGTCGATTCCGCCGGCCGCCCTCAAGGCCGTCGATCAGGCGATGGGACCATGGCTGCGGCCGTCGACGATGCATCGATTCGACGCCTGATCACACCTCGGCCGGCGACGATGCCGCACCGCCGTCGGGCATCGACGTCGTGGTGGCTTCGGGCATCGACGACGTGGTGGCGTCGGGCGTCGATGACGCAGCAAGGATCGAACCATGCACGATGAACGGCGATTGGTCGAGGCCCGCCTGCGGCGCGAGCTGCGCGAGCGGATACGACCGGCGATCCACGCGCCGCGCCTGTTGATGGAGACGAGTCAGCGTGCCCTGAGCGGTGAGCCCGAGGCGTACGACGCGGCGGTCGGTGGCGCGTTCACGGTGATCGAACCGAACACTCCGTGGGGGCGACCATGGGGGACGACGTGGTTCCGAGCCACCGCCGTGATACCGGCGGAGTGGCTCCCCGATTCGGTCGACGCCATCGTCGAGTTGGGGTTCTCCGGAGCCGGACCGGGCTTCCAGGCCGAGGGCCTGGTCTACGTCGACGGTCGGCGGTCGAGCGGCGTCCACCCGGACCGGCGAGCGATTCGCCTTCCCGACGCCCATCCCGGCTCGCCCGTCGAACTGATCATCGAGGCGGCGTCCAACCCCGATTTCAGCCGCAGCTTTCAACCTTCGCCGCTGGGCTCGCCGGCGACGGCCGGTGCCGCACCGTTGTACACGTTCGGGGGCATCTTCCTCGCCCGACGCAACGATGAGATCCAGGCGCTGTGCCACGACTTCGACGTGCTCCGACGTCTCGTCGCCCCCCTGCCCGACTCCGATTCCCGCCGCCATCGGATCACCGCCTCGATCGAGCAGGCCCTCAACGCCCTTGACCTCACTGCAGTGGCGGCCACCGCGCCCGCCGCCCGACTGGCACTGGCCCCGGCGCTGGCCGTACCGGCTCGGTCCGAGAGTCACCGGGTCTTCGCCATCGGTCACGCCCACATCGACACGGCCTGGCTGTGGCCGGTCCGCGAGACGATGCGCAAGGCGACGCGCACGTTCTCCAACGTGATCGAGCTGATGGACGACTATCCCGAGTTCCGCTTCGGCTGCTCCCAGGCAGTGCAGTACCAGTGGATCGAGGAGCGGCATCCGGAGTTGTTCGGCCGGATCACCCAGAAGGTCGCCAACGGGCAGTGGATCCCGATCGGCGGGCAATGGGTCGAGGCCGACATGAATCTGCCCTCGGGCGAGTCACTGGTTCGCCAGTTGGTGCACGGGCAGCGCTACTTCGAGTCGCGCTTCGGCCGGCGCTGCACCGAGGTGTGGATTCCCGACGTGTTCGGCTACCCGGGTTCGCTGCCGCAGATCTTCGCCGCTGCGGGCTGCGCCAACTTCGTCACCCAGAAGCTGTCGTGGAACAAGCAGAATCGCATGCCGCACCACACCTTCTGGTGGGACGGCATCGACGGGACCAGGGTGCTCACACACTTCCCTCCGGTCGACACCTACAACGCCGAAATGCGTCCCGACCAGCTGATCCACGCTGCGGCGAACTTCTCCGACAAGGCGTGGAGCAACCTGTCGATCATGCCCTTCGGTCACGGGGACGGTGGCGGCGGACCGACCCGGGAGATGTTGGAACGGGCCCGGCGGATGGTCGACCTGGACGGCGTTCCCCAGGTCACCCAGGCCTCACCGGCATCGTTCTTCGATGCCGTACGAGCCGAGTCGGCGAAGGCCGAGGCAGTTGGGACCGACGTGCCGGTCTGGCGCGGCGAGCTGTACTTCGAGATGCATCGTGGAACGTTGACCAGCCAGACGAAGACCAAGGTCGGCAACGTCCGATGCGAACGTCTGCTACGCGAGGCCGAGTTGTGGTGGGCGACAGTCGGGCCATCACTGCGCACCGCCGACGTGATGACCGAACTCGATGGGCTGTGGAAGGAGGTGCTCGTCCAACAGTTCCACGACATCATTCCCGGCTCGTCGATCGGCTGGGTCCATGAGGATGCCGAACGGATACATGCCCGTGTCGCCGAGCGACTGGAGGAGTTGATCGCCCAGGCCCTCACAGAAGTCGGCGGCGGTGCATCGGTGCTCGCCAACACGGCGACGCACGATCGCGACGACGTCGTCTTCTCGTCGATGCCACCGTCACCGGACTCGATCGGGCCGAGTCAACGCCTGCCCGACGGCCGCTACGTCTTTCGGTCCCGGGTGCCCGGATTGGGCCTGGCCCCGCCGATCGCGGCGATGTCCGACGACACTGTCGTCGTCACCGAACGGTCGTTGGAGAACGCCTCGCTTCGGGTGATGTTGGACGACAGTGGACGGATCACCTCGATCCTCGACAAGCGCGTCGGACGCGAGCTACTGCCGCCCGGAGCGACCGCAGCGAATCTGACGATCGCCCCCGACCACCCGGTGGAGTACGACGCCTGGGATGTGGAGCGCTGGACCGCCCGCTTGGCCCAACCACTCACGGAGTGCGCATCGATCGATGCTGTTGCCTCGGGGCCGCTGATCGGGAGGTTGAGGGTCGAGCGCTCCTTCGGCGCCTCACACGTGGCGACGACGTACATGCTGAGTTCCGGGAGTGCCCGGTTGGAGATGGAGTTCGACATCGACTGGCACGAGGATGAGCAGCTGCTCGCCGTCGACTTTCCCCTCGATATCCACACCGAGCAGGCCCGATGCGGCATTCAGTTCGGTCACGTCGCCCGGCCGACCCATCGCAACACCTCGTGGGATCTGGCCAAGTTCGAGGTCTGCGCCCACGGCTGGGTCGATCTCAGCGAGCCGTCCTTCGGCGTGGCGGTCCTCAATGACACCCGCTTCGGCCACGCGCTGCAGGACGGCGGTATCCGCGTCACCCTGCTGCGCTCGGCCCAGTACCCCGACCCCCGGGCCGATCGCGGCCGTCACCGCTGCCGCCTCGCCATCCTGCCCCACGGCACCGGGTTGGACGAGGTCGTCGCCGACGCCGAACGTTTCGTCATGCCTGTCCGCTCGGTCGATGGCGCGGCGCCTCCAGGCCCCGGCGGGCGCCCCGTCGTCGATGTCGGGAGCTCCGTCCAGGTCAGCGCCGTGAAACTCGCCGACGACGGCTCGGGTGATCTCATTATCCGGCTCTACGAGGCATGTGGTGACCGGACACCGGTGCGCGTCTCCACCCCACAGCCGATAGTCACCGCGTCGCGCACCAACCTGCTGGAGGAACATGTCCAGCCGATCGACGTCGTGGCCGGCGCGCTCGTGACGACCCTGCGCCCGTTCGAACTCGTGACGCTGCGTCTCCACCGCGCGTGACGACATCGGGCACGGCACCCGCACCGCCGTCGGGGCCACCCGCTGCTGTCGTGCCGTGGCTCCGCCGGTCGGAGCACGGCGATCCGAGCAGTCCGCGGTAGGTTCGCCCGGATGAGCCTGTTCTTCGCGGTGGTGGCCGCTTTGTTGCTGGGCTCGTCGGACTTCTGCGCGGCACGGTCGTCGAGGCATGCGAGGTCGTTCAGCGTCACCCGAACGGCGGTCCTGACATCGGCGGTCCTCGCCCCGCTGCTGCTGCTGATCGATCCGTCGACCTGGGAATGGCGCGACATCGCGCTGGGGGCGATCGCCGGCTTGTGCATGATGTCGGCGCTGGCCACGCTCTACCGGGGCTACAGCCTGGCGCCGGTCGGCATCGTCGGACCCACGGCATCGGTGTTGATCGCGCTTGTCCCCCTGGTGTACGACATCACCAGGGGCCTGCGACCTGGTCCGGTGGCCTGGCTCGGAATCGTGTTGGGACTGTGCGCCCTCGGCCTCACGTCGTACTCGCCCGGCGGAGCGGGCAGCGTGCGAGTGGGGGTCGTCCTGGGCGTCGCCGCCGGAATCGGTTTCGGCGTCGCATTCACCCTCATGTCAAGGGCATCGGACGGCTCCGGCTTGATGCCGGTGCTGATCCAGCGGATCTCGGGCTTCGCGTTGCTGGTGGTCGTGCAACGATTCGATGGGCAGCCGCTGCTTGTGCGAACCCATCCCGGTCGGCGCTGGTCGATCCTCGCCGGCCTCTTCGCCGTCACCGCTCTGGGCTCGTTGCAGCTCGCCTTCCAACGGGGCTCGGCCGGGCCGGTGTCGGTTGCGGCGTCGCAATTCGCCAGCGTGGCGGTGCTGTTGTCGGTGATGTTCAACTCGGAACGGCTCCGCACGTTCCAATGGATGGGCGTGGGCGCCTCGGCCGTCGGTGTCGCCCTGATGTCGGTCGGATGATGCGCCGCCAACTGCCCCGCACGGCGCCCTTCATCGCCGCGGTGCTACTCACCGCGTGCTCCGGTGGGAGTTCCACGTCGCCCGGGACCCAGCCGGTCCCGACGCAGCCGTCGACAGCCGCGGCAACCTCCACGAACGCTGCCCTCCCGACGACAACGGCTGCGCCACCGAAGACGGTTGCGCCGACGACGGTCGCGCCGACCACCCTGGTGAGCACGACGACGGTGGTGGTGCCGCACGCGCCGACCATCGATGAGCTGCTCGCTCGGCCCGGGCCGCTCGTACTCGCCCACGCCGGCGGCGAGAACGCCCACCCGCATTCGACCCCATATGGATTCGCCGACAGCGCAGCCGCCGGTGTCGACATGCTCGACATGGATGTGCAGCTCACCGCCGACGGGGTGCTCGTGGTGCAACACGACGACACCGTCGACCGGACGACCAACGCCACCGGTCGGGTCGACTCGTTCTCCTACGAGGCGTTGGCCAGACTCGACAACGCCTACTGGTTCACGCCCACATGCACCTGCCAGGGAGAACCCGACGCCAGCTACGTCCTGCGGGGAATGCGAACTGGTACTCGCCCGCCACTTCCCGGGTACACCGCCGACGACTTCGTCATCCCTCGCTTCCGCGACATCGCCACGCGCTTCGCCATGCTTCCCCTCAACATCGAGATCAAGGGCGAGGGGGAGTCCGCCGTGCGAACTGCCCGGGTGCTGGCCGACGAACTCGGCGAACTCGCCCGCCTCGATTCCGTCGTCGTCGCCTCGTTCGACGACGCGATCGTCGAGGCGTTCCACCAGATGGCGCCGACGGTCGAGGTCAGCCCGGCCCAGGACGCCCTCACCGCCTGGGTCCTCGGCCGCACCCCGTTGCCCGACTACATGCGGATCCTGCAGCCACCCGATGTGTTCGGTGATGTCGACGTGCTGGGCAACGATCTGGTGCCCGACTCCCATGCCGTCGGTTACCGGATCTGGGTCTGGCCGAACAGCGGGCGCGCCACCGAGACCGCCGAGGGATATCGGCGGCTGTTCGACACCGGCATCGACGCGATCAACGCCGCCGATCCGGCGGTTGCCCTCACCGTGGTCGCTCGGTAACCGCCCGACGGCCGACTTTTCGTACTGTTTGACCGGCAAGTTGTGGAGCACGGTTCGCCTCGACGACATCACCCGGTATTAATGTCTTGTTCAAGTACCAAAGCATTGGTGGCCCGACTCGTCGGCGATGAGCGGCCGGACACAACGAAAGGGACGATCGTGGAGTTCGGAATCTTCCTGAATGGCTACATCCCCGGGCCGGCGGCCCACGACACGGCCACGGAACATCGTGCCCTGATGCAAGAGGCGCAATATGCGGTTCACGCCGACAAGCACAACTGGAAGTACGCCTGGTTCGGCGAGCATCACTCGCTGGCCGAGTACTCCCACATGTCGGCCCCCGAGGTCGTCATGGGCTGGGTGGCGGCGCAGACCGACTACATCCACCTCGCCTCGGGCATCAACAGCCTGTCGCCCCGAAAGGAACACCCCGCCCGCTACGCCGAGCGCGCCGCCATGCTCGACCACGTCACCAACCGCCGCTACGAATGGGGCACCGGGCGCGGGGCGGGCAGCCACGAGGTCGCCACGTTCAACATCATGGACATCGCCTCGACCAAGGCCGAGTGGAACGAGGTCGTGCGCGAGATCCCGCGGATGTGGGCCCAGAAGGACTACGAGTTCCACGGCGAACACTTCACCGTGCCCTATCCCCACAACATCCTGCCCAAGCCGTACGGCAACAGCCATCCGGCGATCTGGGTCGCCTGCGGCAATCCGCCGACGTTCGCCCAGGCCGGCGAGATGGGCATCGGGGCGATCGCCTTCAACTTCGAGCCGATCTTCAACCTGCAGGGCCGCATCGACTCGTACAAGGAGGGCATCGCTCGTTGCACCGAGCCGCTCGGCGACTACATGAACGACAACCTGATGATGACCAATGCGGTCATCTGCCTCGGCGACCGCAAGCGGGCCCGGGAGATCGCCTTGGATTCGCGGGCGCACTACCTGGTGACGATGGTCAACCTGTATCACGATTCGATGCCCAAGTCGCCCGATGCCACGGTGTGGCCATCACCGCCGATGAGCCTGCGCGAGATCGCCGGACCCGACCCCGATGCCTTCCTCGACACCCTGATCGCCGGCGGTTACATGGCGGTCGGCGAGCCGGGTGAGGTCGCCGAGCAGATCTCCGCCTACCAGAAAGTCGGCTGCGACCAGGTCGCATTCGGCCTGCCCGGCGGTATGTACCCCGACGAGGCCTACGAGATGCTCGAGTTGTTCGGCGACAAGGTGATCCCCGAGTTCGACACGGATCGGACGCACTCGACCACCCGGTACCGCGAGGGGGCGGTGTCCAAGCATGCGATGTTCAACAACCCGGTCCCCGACATCCACGTCCCCCACCTGCCGCGCGCCGCCCTCGTTCCGGGGTCGTGATGCCGAGTGCCGCGTGACGCCACGGCGACTCGCGAGCGCCTGATTCGAGAAGCGGAGCGGTTGTTCGCCCGTCGCGGCGCGTGGCAGGTGACGGTTCGCGACATCACCACGGCGGCCGGGCAGCGCAACGCCTCGGTCATCCACTATCACTTCGGTTCGCTCGACGGACTACGCCAGACGATTCTCGAACTCCACGGCCTGCCGATGGACACCGAGCGGGCGGCCCACCTCGCAGCAATCGATCGTCAGCCGACCGACCGCGACCTGATCGACGCCCTTCTGGTGCCGTACGCCGGCTCGCTGTCGACGCCCGAGGGACGGGACTACGTCCGGATCGTCGCCCAGTACACCGGCTTCTTCGGTCAGTGGGAGACCACGCCGGAGTCACCCCACCTGATCGACATCCTGACTCGGCTACGGGATCGCCAGACCCACGTGACTCCCGAGATCCGCGAGCAGCGGATCATCGGCGTCGTCATCCTGATCAGCGGGGCGATGGGCGAGCGGGCGAAGCACATCGACGACGGCGACGAGCCGATGATCGATCACGAACGCTTCGTCTCAAATCTGGCGTCGATGCTGGTCGCCGCTCTCGAGGCCCCCGGCTGACGCCGGTCGCAGCCGCCGGCTGAAGCCGGTCGCATCGAGCAGCTCCGCGGTCGGGATCGGCAGCCTCAGTTGCGCGAGGCGGCGTCGGCGGCGAGGCGATCGGCGACCTCGGGGAACTCCCGCAGGATCGTACGGAACTCGGCCTTGTTGGCTGCGAGGACCTGCGAACCGGGCTCGACGACGACCGATGCGTTGCGAAGTGCTCCGGTGAGCATGCCGACCTCACCGAACACGTCACCGGCCACCAACTCGGCCACGACCTGGTCGTCGACCATCACCGTCGCCTTGCCCGAGGCCAGCACGAGAAACTCTCCTGGAGCGGTGCCCTGGCTGATCACCCTGGTGCTCTTGCGCGTCTCGACAGCTGTGAGCAGACGGCGCAGCTCCGGGAGGCGCCGGGCGGGAACCGACCGGAAAACCGGTACCTGGTGGAGATCGAGATCATCTGATTTACGCATGACAACATCCTTTGCATCGCTCTATGCGATGTCTACGGGACTCAACCGTCGAAATGACGCCGTTGTTCCGAGCCGTTCGGCGTCATCCGTCACAACCCACTCCATCGTCCTACGATTCGTTGAATGACCCGTCTCGCGCCGATGAACACCCGATGAACGCTCCGCTCCTCCCGTCTCTGACCGGCTCAGAGGGCGACGGTGTCGGCGCCGTCCGGGTCGGTGCGGAGGCCATCTCATGGGCCGAGTTGGCCGAGGCGGCCGCAGCCACCGCGAGCGGATTCGCCGGAGCGTCGGCGGTGGCCGTCCAAGCACGCGGTGAGCTCGACACGGTGATCGCCATCGTCGCGGCCCTGCATGCCGGAGTCCCGATCGTGCCGGTCCCGGCCGACTCCGGCCCGCTGGAACGGGAGCACGTGCTGCGCGACTCCGGGGCCTCGCTGATCGTCGGCACCCACAGCTGGGACGAGGTCACATTGCCCACCACACCCGTGCTGCGGTCCGGCCAGGTCCCCGGGTCGGTGGAGCCTTCCGCCGACGACGTCGGGCTGATCATGTACACCTCGGGGACCACCGGCGCGCCCAAGGGAGCGCTCCTGTCGCGCCGGGCGATCGCCGCCTGCCTCGACGGGCTGGCCGACGCCTGGGGCTGGACGCCCGACGACACGCTCTGCCACGGCCTGCCCCTGTTCCATGTCCACGGCCTGGTCCTCGGCGTCTTGGGAGCGCTGCGAGTCGGCTCACGCCTGATTCACACCGGTCGCCCGACCCCCGCGGCGTACGCCTCGGCGGCCGGCGACGGAGCGACGATGTTCTTCGGTGTGCCCACCGTCTGGTCACGGGTCTGTGCCGAACCCGACGCGGCCCGGGCACTCTCGGGCGCCCGGCTGGTGGTTTCGGGGAGCGCGGCGTTGCCCGTGCCGGTCTTCCAGCAGATGACGGCGTTGATCGGCCAGGAGCCGGTGGAACGCTACGGGATGACCGAAACGCTGATCACCATCTCGGCGCGCGCCGACGGGCGCCGCCTGCCCGGCCACGTCGGCGTGCCGATCCACGGCGTCGAGTCACGGCTCCACGACGACAACGGTGCGGCGATCACCCCCGACGGCGTCACCGTCGGGTCGCTGCAGATCCGTGGGGCGACGATGTTCGACGGCTACCTCAACCGGCCCGAGGCGACGGCTGCGTCGTTCACCGAGGACGGCTGGTTCATCACCGGCGACGCGGCCGTCGTGCTCCCCGATGGCACGCATCGCATCGTCGGTCGTCAGTCGACCGACGTGATCAAGACCGGCGGCTACAAGGTCGGGACCGGCGAGGTCGAAGAAGCGCTGCTCACTCATCCGGCGGTGTCGGAGGCCGCGGTGATCGGCGTGCCCGACGACGATCTCGGCCAACGCATCGTCGCCTTCGTCGTCGCATCCAACGGGGTGACCGGCCCCGAACTCGTGCAGCACGTCGCCGCCGGTATGAGCGTCCACAAGCGACCCCGTACCGTGCACATCGTCGCCGAACTCCCCCGCAATGCGATGGGCAAGGTGCAGAAGACCCGTCTCACCGAGCCATGACGCCGGGGCGATGACGCGGTGCGATGCAGGTGGACCTCCGGCCACCGGCACTCACACGATGTTGCTGCGTTGGATGGCGCGCTCGTCGGTACCGAGGTAGCTGGCGATCACCGAGGAGTTGTTGCGAACCTCGTCGGGGATGCCTTCGGCGATGACCTTGCCGGCTTCGAGGCAGTAGATACGGTCGGAGATCGACATCACCATCGGCATGTCGTGTTCGATGATCAGGATCGACGCACCCAACTCGGCGCGAACCGTTTCGATCAGGGGACCGAACGCCTCGGTCTCCTTCTGGGCCACCCCGGCCGTCGGTTCGTCGAGCAGCATCAGCTTGGTGTCGAGGGCGATCAGCGCGCCGAGTTCGACGATGCGGCGCGTTCCGGTGGACAGCTCGGCCATCAGCGAATCGGCGTAGCGACCGAGGCCCAGGTAGCCGATGATCTCGTCGGCCTCGCGCCGCTTGCGCCGCTCGGCGGTCGGCGACGGGGGCAGGGCGAAGATCGACGGCACGAGCAGTGACCGCTGCCGTCCTTCGAGGGCGACCATCAGCGTCTCGCGGGCCGTCAGTGAGCCGAACAGGCGGGCATTCTGGAAGGCCCGGCCCTCACCCAGACGGGCGCGGCGATAGGCGGGCAGCGTCGTGATGTCGACGCCGTTGAGGTCGATCCGGCCGGTCGACGATACGAAGCCCGAGATGGCGTTCATGATCGTGGTCTTCCCCGCCCCATTGGTCCCGATGAGGCCGACGATCTCTCCCGGTCCGACGGTCAACGACACCCGGTCGACGATCGTGCGGCCGCCCAGGTTGACAACCAGATCCTCGGTCGACAACGCCGCCACACCCGTCGGATCAGGTGACGAACCCGCCGCCGGGGATCGCCGGGACGCCGAGGTCGGCGATGGGATCGGGGCGCCGGCGGTGCGGGTCGGAGGGGTCCACTCGGTACGGCGGGCCAGCCACGAGAGCAGGTTGTCGCGGGCATTGTGCAGCAGCGAGATCAACCCACCGGGGAAGTACAGCAGCACGATCATCATCCCGACGCCGCTGGCGAACAGCTCGACCTGCTTGGTGCCGTGGAACAGAATCGGCAGGCCGACGATCAGCAGGGTCCCCAGCACCGCTCCGGTGATCGACGACACTCCACCGACGACGGCGATGGCCACGATCCGCAACGACTCGGGGAAGTCGAACATCAGCGTGTCGACCTTGAACTGGCCGTTGACCGCGGTCAGCGGGAGCAGCCCACCGGCCAACGCGGCCAGCCCGCCCGAGACCGAGAAGGCGAGCAGCTTGGCCCGCGCCGGGGCGACGGTGAAGGCGGCGGCGGAGTTCTCGTTGTCGCGCACGGCGATGATCGAACGGCCGATGCCGGTACGGCGGATGCGCCACACGAGCACGATGGCAACGAGCGCGGCGAACAGGCAGAAGTAGTAGACGCCGTCGAAATTCTTGCCCTTGACCTGCCAGAACAGCAACCGGAAGCCCTTCGTGCGGTTGAAGTCAAGCTTGGCCGTACCGCCCTTGGAGACCTTGCCGGCGATGATGAACCACGAGCGGATCGCCAGGCCGAAACCGAGCGTCACGACCGCCAGGTACAGACCCCGCAACCGCAGCGCCGGGATGCCGACGATGATCGCCGCCGCTACACCCCATGCGACCCCGATCGCCAGGGCGAAGAAATAGTTGAGCGAATGGGCGTAGTAGATCGTCAGGTACGAGCCAAGGGCGACGAAGCCGAACTGGCCCAGCGACAGCTGCCCAGCCCATCCGGTGAGCACCGTCACCGACAGGGCGATGATCAGGTAGACCGGGATCGCCGAGAACCGCAGCACGTCGCTGGCCTTGTCGAGCCGACCGGGCACCAGCACGGCCACGATCAGCAGCAGTGCCATGCCGCCGACGGTCAACGCTCGATACAGCGGGTGGCGGGTGAGTTCGACTCGAGCGGCGCGCATCCTCGAGGTCAGCGACCACGTGTCGTCGCGCATCGATTGCGAGCGGCCGACAGTGAACAGCACGACGATCAGCAAGACGAACAGCAATGCCGTATTCGAGCCGGCAGGCACCTCCTTGGTCTGCGACCAGGTGACCAGAAACCGGTCGATCACCCCGCCGAGCAGGCCGCCGACGAGCGTCCAACCGAACGACCTCATCCGCCCGACCATCGCCGCGGTCAACGACAACAACAACAACTTGGGACCCAAGGCGGTGGAGACGACGGCGATCGAACCGCCCTGCAGCGGGGCGATCAGCAGCGCGCTGAGCGATGCGAGCAAACCGGCGAGCGCCCAGACCTTGGTCGACACGGCCCGCACGCTGATCCCGCCGAGCTGGGCGGCCGGCAGGTTGTCGGCCGTCGCCCGCACCTGCATGCCGAACCGACTCTTCTGGAACAGCCAGGCGAGAAACACCATCAACGCCGGAACGATCAACAGGATGGTCAGCTGCGGGCCGGTCACCGTCACCCCGGCCACTTCCCATGTGCCGCTGATCAACACCGGATACGAGACGCTGTTGGCCTGCTCCTCGGGGATCGGCAGGCGCAACTGCAGCAGCTGGATCACCTGGGTCAAACCCAGTGTCGCGACGAACAGCAGCAGCCGCGGCTGGGTGAACAGGCGGCGCAGGGTGAGCTCGGCGGCAACCCCGAGAATCACGCCGCTGACCAGGGCAATCGGCAGCGACAGCCCGTACGGGATGCCGTACTGGATCTGCAGCAACGCCATCACGTAGCCGCCGAAGGCGCCGATCTGGCCGTGGGCGAAGTTGATCACCCCGGTCGCCCGGTAGATCAACAGCAGGCCGAAGGCGACGAGCGCGTACACCAGGCCCTGCATCAAGGCGTCGAACAGGATGTCGTTGGAGTAGGTGAGGGCGAACATGCGCTACGACCCCGCTCCGGACAGGAAGACGGCGCGCAACAGATCGCCGCGCTCCAACAGCTCCTGGGCGGGGCCCTGGAATCGCACCTGGCCGCGCTCCATGAACACGGCCCGGTCGGCGATCGACAACGCCACGTTGACGGACTGCTCGACGATCACCATCGTCAAACCCTGGGCCTTGAGCCGTTCGACCACGCCCAATAGCTCCTGCACCACGACGGGAGCCAGCCCCAGTGACAACTCGTCGATGCACAGCAGCTCGGGTTCGAGCATCACCGCCTTGGCCAGCGCAAGCATCTGCTGTTGGCCGCCCGACATCGACCCGGCCCGCTGGTCCTTGCGCTCGCGTAGCGCCGGGAACGTCTCGTCCACCATCGCCAGTCGCCCCGCCCGGCGCCCGGCATCGGGGATCTGCCAACTCCACAGTTCGAGATTCTCGGCGACGGTCATCGAGGGGAACACCGCCTCACCGCCGGGGATCTGCACCATTCCCATCGCCGCCCGGTACTGCGGGTCGACCAAAGTGATCGTGCGCCCGTTCATCCGCACGACGCCGCGATCGGGCAGCACCAGCCCCGAGATGGCTCGCAGGATGGTCGACTTGCCCGCCCCGTTCGTACCGAGCAGGGCCAGCGTCTCGCCGCGGCGGACCTCGAAACCGACGTCGAACAGCACCTGCAGGTTGCCGTAGCTGACATCGACGTTGCGGACCTGAAGCACCGGAACGTCGTCGGGATTCGCCGCCATCCGTACGTGCTCCGCCTGCAGTTCCTGCAACTCCGCCACGGTCGCGGCGATATCACGGCGCATGTAGCGGGTGCCGTAGATAATCAGCAGTCCGCCGAGCAACGCCGCCGGCGGGACGACGGCGGTGAGAGCGGTACGGGGCCCGTGGGCGTCGGAGAGCGCTCCGGCGAACAGGCCGCCGACGAAGCCGCCCATCAGGAAGATGTACACCCCGACCATGGCGAAGGCCTGCGAACGCATCTGGTAGGGGATGATCGACGAGATGGCCGGACCGACCTGGGTGAAGGCCATACCTTGGAAGGCAAAACCGATCGTGACCAGGGCAATCATCACCGGCGCACTGTGGAACCTCAGCCCGATGGTGACGAACACGCCGTAAAGCACGATGCAGACGCCCATCATCCGCAGCGCCGAGGGAGGACTCCTTCGGAACAGCCGCTCGCCGATCCGCCCGGCCAGCGGGATGCCCACCAGCGCCCCGGACCAGGTGATCGCCCCCACCCAACCGCGGCGGAAGGCGCTGTACCGGTACGCGTCCTTGAGCAGCAGATTGAACGCTCCGGGCACGGCGATGAGGGCGAAACCGAGGACCCCGATCCCGACGACCAGGAAGTAGAACGTGCGCACCTTTTTCAGTCGTTGGAACGCTGCCGTCAGCCGCACGGGTGGTTCGCCGATCCCCGTTACCAGTGGCGTACCGAGGATCGCCTCCTGCTCCTGGCGACCACGTTCGGGTTCCCGCAGGCGCAGTGACCACAGCACCGAGAGCGCGGCGGGGATCATCAGGGCGAGGAAGACGACCCGCCAATCACCGCGGTCGTCGCCGGCGAGGGTGACGACGATGCCGGCGAACAACGGCCCGAGCACCTGGCCGAGCGGCCGGCCGAGCGCCTCGACGGCGAAGACGCGAGTCCGCACTCCGAGCGGGTATTGATCGGCGACCAAGGCCGGGGCAATCGGGATACGCGCCGATGCGCCCAGGCCGGTGCCCGCCCGCGTCAGTCCCATCTGGAACGAATTGGCCACCGCTCCGGTGAGACCGACGAACACCAGCCAGAGCGCCGAGGCGGCGCTCAACACGCGCACCCGTGATCGACGGTCGGCCAACCAGGCAAAGGGCATCGTGGCCAGCACCAGCACCACACCGCCGAAACTCTGCAGACCGAGCAGGAGCGTGTCGGAGATGTGCAGCGATTCCTGGATGTCGGGCCCGAGCACTTGAAGTGCCACCCGATCGAACTCCTCGAGCACGGTGAACAGCAGTAGGACCAGCGCTATGCCGTAGCCGCCGACGCGGAACCCGTCGCACAGCGCCATCGCCGGCACGTCGGGCGTGACCGGATGAGTCTCGGGGTCACGGATGCCGGAGTCGAGGCGTTCGGCCTCGTCGCGCACGATCATCGCCGTCAAGGCCGCCGCGCCGATCGGTGATGCCGATCCCTCCGGTGCGCCGCCGTCTGCCCGACGTTCCATGCAATCCCCTTCGCTCGACCCGGCGCGAGCGTAGCCACGCGGGCCGATCTGACACGGTGTCAGATCCAACGAGGCGTCCGGTTAATGTTTCGTTCGCTCGGTCGGGAACCTGGTCGGGATGAAGTCGCACCAAGGGGGAGCGAACGTGAATCGACGTTCCAGATTTACCATGGCCGTGCTTGCGAGCCTGTCGCTGCTGGCGGCCGCCTGTGGCAGCAGCGGGGGCAAGGCCGACGACACCGCCACGTCGGCCGCAGCACCGGTGGCCACGACGGCGGTCGCCGAAACGACCGAACCGAGCGCAACCGAACCCGCGGTCACCGATGCCGCACTGGCGACCGACGCTCCGGTCGCCACCGACGTGGCCGAGGTGCCCGAGGCATCCGACGTCGGAGTGACCGCCGACAAGGTCCGTATCGCCGTGGCGATCGCCGACCTCGCCGCCGTGCGTGCCGCCGGCATCTCGATCCCCGAGACGCTGACCAGCGAGCATCTGTTCGCCCGTTGGGAGGTCTACGCCAAGAAGTGGAACGAAGCGGGCGGCATCAACGGTCGCCAGGTCGAGTTCGTGCAGGTCATGTGGGACCCGCTGGACCCGAAGTCGTTCGACTCCCTGTGCGCCCAGGTGACCGTCGACGACGAGGTGTTCATGCTGGTCAACGGCACCGGACTCAGCGCCGTCGCCCAACAGTGCGTCGTCGACGCCGGTGTCCCGGTCGTTTACGGCGATGTCGTTGCGCAGAAGCTGCTCGATTCGGGACTGGTCATCGCCTTGGCCCCCCCGGCCGAGGTGATCGCCGCAGCCGGTGTCGACGCATGGGCCGCGACCACCGACATCGCTCCCGGGGCGAAGATCGGCGTCGTGGCGAGCAACAGCCCGATGACGTCGGCCGCCGGCAAGGCCGCAGCAACCCGCCTGACCGCGCTCGGCTACGAGCCGCAGGTGATCGAGACGAACTCACTCGGCGGCGACAACGCGGCGACCAACGAGGAGGGCGCGGCCGCGGTGGGAACGTTCCTCGCCAACGGCGTCACACATGCCTTCCTGGCGACCCCGTTCACCGAGAACACCGGTTTCTGGGGAGCTGCGAAGGGCAAGTTGGAATACACGATGCTCGACACATCGTCGTCGATGTGTTCGGCGTTCGGTCTCAGTCGCAGTCCCGCCGAGGCCGCCGGAAGCGTCTGTGCCACGACCTACGACCATTCGACGAGCGAGGGCAAGGGCATACGGCCCGACACCGAGTTCGAGGCGGAATGCCGCAAGTTCAACGACGAGAACTTCACCGACTACTACGGCGGACCGTCGAATGCCGGAGTACCCGCCGGGCAGAAGCTGGTCGACACCACCGGAAAAACGCTGATCTCGGACTATCCGCCACTCGAGTGCACCTTGTCGAACTTCGTCTACCTGGGCCTCACCAACGCCGGGGTCAACCCGACGCGTCAGTCGTTCATCGACGCAGTGCTGAATCTCGGCGATGTGCCACTCGCCCTGGCGTCCGACGGCAAGGGATTCTTCGCCCCCGGCAAGCCGTTCGCGGCGACGAAGGTCCATACCATCCGAGTCGCCCAGGCCGACAAGGATGTCGCCCCCGACGCCAACGGCACCTACAACGGCTGCGCGGCACCGGTGAACTGCGGCATCGTGATCAGCGATTGGGTCGATATCCCCCTCGGCTGAAAGTGAGATGGGGTGGAGCCTCACGCGGGGCTCCACCCCTTCGCATTTGGCAAGCCGCGTCCGGGGACTCGGAGGATCGGCAAGCTGTCAGTCCGGCACGTCGTGAAGTTCGGGCGTCACCCCATCATGCCAGCGACGTAACGA
This sequence comes from Actinomycetes bacterium, assembly GCA_031371195.1. Taxonomy (GTDB): domain Bacteria; phylum Actinomycetota; class Acidimicrobiia; order Acidimicrobiales; family Ilumatobacteraceae; genus JANMJD01. The sequence continues at coordinate 23,080 of JANMJD010000130.1, forward strand.
CACCCACGGAAAGATGCCCGTCGCGTGTCCGTCGGACCACTCGATCGAGATACCCCAGGCGCCGGAGAACTCGGCGTCGCGCACCGTGATCGTCGTCGGGCCACCGGGACGCGGCCACGACTCCTCACCCCGCTCGCGGTACGACCGGCAGGTCGCGCACGGACAGGCGCGGCGCAACTCCTCTACCGGGAACACGCACACGACATCGTCGTCGAAGGTGACCGTCATCGCCCGCTCCCGCTCGATCTCGACATTGACCGGCTCGACGCTCATTCACTGCACGGTACCGGGCTACTCCAGCCTGGACGCGGCCGCCTCTCTCGCAAGGAGCCTGGCCGACCCGGCGACCAGCGATACGCCGTCGCGCCGGATCTCATCAACGATCGGGTTCCCGCTCTCGACAAGCGCCTGCCACGACTCTCGATCCTGCTCGAAGACCTCCATCGGTCGATGTCGGACCGTGCAGGGGCCTCCGGCGATCTGTCAGATTAGATGGACGTGAGCTGGGAGGTCGGCGAGCACGGCATCCGAGACCCATGCCTTGGTGAAGTGCAGCGTCGAACGGATGCGCACGACCCGCTTGGACTCGGTCACTCCCCGGCCGCACATGCTCAGGGCCGCCTTGACGCAGGCCTGCTCATCGGGCAGGACCATCGGCATCCGGCTGCGCCGCACGCCGGCCGCTCCGGCTGTGAAGCAGTTCACGTAGGTCTTCTGCCAGTCGATCTCCCGGGCCAACGACACGGGGATGAAGTCGGCGAGGCCGATGCCGAGTACGTTTCCGCCGCTCACCGCGGTCATTCCGAGGACCACGATCGTCGAGGTATTGACCTCGCTCGGCTCGGGCAGGCCGTTCACCCAGAACCGGCCGGTTACGTTCGGGTCCATCGAAGTGCCCGAAATGTCCTTGCCGATCTGCTCGACGATCAGCACATCGATCGTTCCGAACGGTAGCGGCGGGACCATCGAGCGGGCGTAGTCGATGAGGGCGATCTCGTGTTCGGTGCCCATCTGGGCGTCGGTCAACCCCTCGACGCGCACCACTCGACCGTCTGGCGACTCGATCGAACCGATACCGCCGAGCACGCGTCCGGTGGATTTCAGTGCGGCGATGCCGTCGACGATGCGGTCGCGCATCTCGATCGGTCCGCACGAGTGGATCTGCGCCGCTCCCGGCTGTTTGCCGAAGCCGACGACGGCCATCTTGGACACGCCCGATTCGATCGGCCCTTTGAAGCAGGTGTGCGGCTTGATCCGGTTGACCGGCAGGATGCGGTCGGCTGCCGCGGCATGCAGATCGAGGTAGAGGGGCATGCCCGTCGCCGTGTGAGCGACCACGACCGTCTCCATCGTGGCGCGGATCTCGGCGCCCACGGCGGTTTCGGTCATGCCGAGGTGCTCGAGCATCTCGCGTTGTCCATCGGCCGTCGCTCCGCCGTGGCTACCCATCGCCGGCACGACAAATGGTTCGGCGCCGAGTTCGCGCAGACCGTTGATCGCCCCCCGCATGAGCTCCACACGGCTGGTCAACCCTCGGCTGCCACCGCCGACCGCGACGGTCATACCCGGCGAAACCTGGCCGGCGAACGTCGAGATCACGGCGTAGTGTGCAGCCTTCTCGACATCGACGACCGCCGGCGGATCAGGCAGATCGATCGACACCTCATGCAGTTCGGGGATCACCAGATCGGGGTGAAAAGGCAGCTCGACGCCGGCTACCAGCTGATCCCAGGGCGTTGCGTTGGCCATACCGAACAGTACGCCCGATGCACCGGGTCTGCTCAACAGAACACCGGGCTGCGACATGGGGGCGGCGACATGGGGGCTGCGACATGGGGGCTGCGACATCCGCTGCGCGAGATCCGGTGCGCCACGGAGCCATTCCGGCGACCGGGAGCGGTGCTCTGACGCCCGTTTCCGTCGCCAGAACCGACGACGGGCGGAACATCCAGGCGTGCAACCTCCCAGTCGACCGGCGCGACAATCCCAGAACTACGACGGGCGGAAAAATTCAGTCGAACGACAGCGCAACAGCCCGACCGAACGACGGTGGCGGCGAGGTGCTCCCGGGGAGGCCGGACGGACAGAACCTCAGCCGAAGGAGGTGCGACGGCGGGTGGCGAGCACCCGGAGATCCAACGCCAGGGACTCGGGAGATGAGCCGGTGGTGAGCGCCGCCGTCACCAGGTCGTTCATCGACGGCGGGGTGAGACCACCGACCGGCTGGTCACGATCGAGATCGGTGGGAAAGGCGTACCCCTCGGCACCGGCGGCGATCACGTTGGCGGCGAGTGCGGGGGCGATGCCCGCGCCGGCCGCAAGCAACGTCGGATAGATGGCATTGACGATCGCCTGGCGATCGACCGTTTCGATCGAGCGGCCGAAGGCCGAGCCGACCTGCAGCAGGTTGGCGAGCCGATTCACCGACGTGGTTCGGTTGTGCCCGGCGGCGTGGAACAGCGCCGGGTTGAAGAACACGAGATCGCCCGTCGAGAGTGGCAACTGCACGGGGTGAGCCTCGAAGTACGCCTTGAATTCCGGCTTCCACCAGGCCAGATAGCCCGGTAAGTACTTCTGGGAATGCGGCAGGTACAGCGTGGGACCGGTCTCGACCGGCATGTCGCAGTGGGCCACCGCCCCTTGCAGGGTGAGCATCGGCGACACCCCATGGATGTGCGCCGGATAGGCCGTCGCCCGTTCGACGGTCATGAATCCGAGGTGATAGTCGCGATGCGGGCTCTGTGCCGCACCTCCCGGGTTGACGCAGTTGACCTGCGAGGTGATCTGGTAGCCCGGCCCGAGCCACGCCGTCGAGGCCAGAGCGATGATGTCGTTGGCGTAGTAGGCCACGAATACGGCGGGATCGCGCAGTGCCAGTTTCTCCAACGCGTTCCAGATCCGGTCGTTCGCTCCGGGCTTGGCGAAGTGGTCGCCGGCGACCGCTCCCGACGCCCGCTGCTCGTCGATGATCGTCCGGAAGACCTCCGAGGCAGCATCGATCCCCCCGTGGTCGGGGAATGCCTGCTTGAACACAGCGATTCCCGGACCGTTGAGGAACACGTCGGCGATCTCGGCCTGCACCGCCCCACGAGCCGACGCGTCGACGGAAGCCAGCGACGCCGAGTCGTAGACGACCACGTTCTGTTCGACGCCGGCGGCAAAGGGATAGTCGGCCGGGTCGGTCTCCGTCTCGACGAGTTCGATGAACTCGTCGAGACGGCAGTCAGCGTCACTCAACCAACCACGAGGGGTTGTGCTACGGCGGGGGTCGATGTCGGTCGTGGCCATCGAGGCCTCCTTCACGATCGGGTAGACCCATTCTCGTACCGATTCAGCCGCCGACCAACGTCGTGGCCGGCTCATCGACCGGATTCGGTGGGACCGACTCATAGATCACCGGGGCGGTGTCGGCCGACACGACCTGACCATCGACGACCGAACTGCCACCGGCGATCACCGTGGTCACGCCGCCCGATCGCGTGAACAGTCCGCCGCCACCGAAGGCGTCCGTACACGGCCTGATCAGTTTGGGATCGGGGTGGGCGACGAGCCGACGGGTGGCGGCGTCGACGATCGCCTCGCACTCGGCGGGAATCGGCTGTTGGGAGACCGTCAACATCTGGTTCATGATCGGCCGGGTGGTGCCGTAGAGGTAGATGGCCAGCGGGTTGTCGATCCCCATGTCGCCGTCGGCGGCCGGCTTGAGCACCGATGTCGCCTGATCGACGATCGTGCCGATCGGCGACAGGTACCACTTGCCGTGCTGCTCGGTCACCTCGATCGAGGGCAGCTCAATCGACGAGCCGCCACCGACCAGGACCCACATCAGCCCTGGTCCCATGGCACGCTCATCCTGGCACGAGGCCGTGTCACCGGAGGTGGGATAGCCGAGCGACTTCATTCGTGTCGCCGCCTCGCCGGTGGTCGTCGTGCATCCGTCGACGTGGTCGATGGTGAACGGAAGGGGCGTCGTGACGGGCGTGGCGGTCGGATCGACGGGCTGTTGGATCGTGCCGTCGGCGTCGGCCTGCAGCCAGTTGGTCGGAACGTCGACCGAGGCGTTGTATACCTGCAGGCCGTCGATCGTCGCCGGGATCGGTTCGCCGGCGGCGAGCAGGTACATGGTGCCATCGACCGAATTGAACACCACGGTCGGCAGCGCCGCGTCGAACGGCGGCCCGCTGTCGCTGTTGTCGAACCACCCGGGCGGGGTCGTCCCGGTGATGCGGTACTCGGTGGGGGTCACGCTGCGGAACGAGCCCGAGCCGGTGGCGGTTACCTGCAGGCCGCTGAGTGCCAGTGTCAGGCCCTCGTCGCGAGCACCGCCGATCTTGGCGTCGGCCTGCGGAATCCACATCGGCGCATAGCGGGCCAGCGCCTCGCCCTCACCCGGGGCGGCGATGGCGGTCAGCCCACTCAGGTCGAGATCGACCAACCGCTGGTAGAACGCCTCGGCCGCCGCCTCGGGCGTTTCGAAGCCCTCGGGTGCGGTGGCGAGGGCCGGAGGAACGTTGAGGTCGGTTTGGCGCCGCAGTGCCTCGGCCGCGCTGTAGGTCAGGCTGACGTACCAGCGACCGTCGCGTTGCACGGTCGCCAGGAACGGGTGGCTGGCGGCGAAATCGGCCGTCGCACTGGTTGCGTGCAGCTTGTCGCCGACGACATCGAGCAGCGGTCCACCAAAGGGGAAGGTGGCCGGATCGAACGCGGTGCTCACCGTCCCACCCGTTGCCCTCACGATGGCCAGGGAATCGCCCAGCTCCTCAGTCTGCAGCTGCAGGCCCTCGGCGTGGATGTCGAGACCGGCAATGCCGGAGAGCACGAGCTTCTCATCGAGGAGGCCGACCCGGGTGGCCTCGGACTTGACGTCGTCGAGTGAACGGCGGAAGGCGGCAACCTCCTCGGGAACCATCGTGTCGAGCGCCCCGAGAACGTCCTCGTGTTCCACCGAGTCCATCAGGTGTTGCACCGCTTCGGCCGGTGTCGCCGCACCGCCGTCGTTCTGCCCGGTGGTGGCCACGGCGGTGATTCCGCCTCCGGCGATCAGCGCGATCAGCGGTACCCCGATGCGGAACCAGCGGCGCTGGCCGACGGGCTGAGGTTGCGCGGCGGCGAGTCGGATCTCGTCGGGATACACGACGGTCGCCGGGGCATGGTCGGCCAGTCGGTGGAGCCGCTCGCGCAGCTGGGTCTCGACCCCGCTCGGATCGGAGTTCAGGTCGTGGCGGTTCACTTGATCACCTCGCGGAGTTCGGCCAGACCACGATGCACGAGCGTGCGGACGGTGGCCCGACGGCAGTTCAGGGCAGTGGCGATCTCATCGTCGGAGAGATCGCAGAGATAACGCAGCACGATGGCACTGCGTCGGCGCAGCGGCAGGGCCATCAACGCCTCACGGAGTTCGATCAGGTTCGAGTCGAGATACGACTCGACCGGTACATCGAGGGGCTTCAGCCGACGGCGTTCGGTCTGGCGGTGCAGTGATCGGCATCGGTTGACCACCGATCGATGGAGGTATGGCACCGGGTCGCGCAGCTCGGCGAAACGAGGTCCGGCGGCGACGAATACGTCGTGGACGATGTCCTCGGCCGTGGGGCCCGAACCGGTGAGTGCATAGGCGATGCGCAGCATCGAGCGGTACGCGGTCGCATAGGCGACCTCCGAACCGGCCCAGGCGCCCTGCTCCCCGGGGTGAGTTGGCGCATTCTCTGCGCCGGTCATGGCAATGTCCACGCCTTCATACACGCCCGGCAGGGGCGATCTGTTTCGCGATTTCGGAAAATCATCGGCTCGCCGTGGCGCGAGCTGAGGTCCGATGCCGGTATCGACGCCACGTGGTCGTCTGCATCGCCGCCAGGAGCGCAGCAACCACGGCGACGACCACGGCACCACCGGCATCTGCCGCCAGCGCACACCAGGCGGCGACAGCTCCGACCGCGGCCACCCGCTCCGGAGTGACGCGGCGCATGATGCGCCACTGCATGTTCATGTAACCACCAACGACCATGGCGATGCCGACCGCCAACAGCACCCGGTCGGCCGTCGGCAGCGGTTCGGTCGGTTCCCCGACCATGTGCTTCATCACGACCGCCAGATAGATGATGCCCCCGACGATCGGGAAGTGTCCGAAGGTGAAGAAGTCACGGGCCATCAAACCGCGGCGAACGCCGATTGCCTGGCGAAGCCGATGTTCGGCGACATTGGGAATGAAGGCGAAGTACGACCACCTCAGCACGCAGGCCAGGCCGCACGCCGAGACCAGGCCCGCCAGCGTCCGACCGGTCAGTCCCGCCTCGGTCGCCGCGCCTCCGATGGCCACCAGGGCCTCGCCCAGGGAGATGATCACGAACAGGGCATGGCGTTCGGCGAAGTGCACCGGGTTGACCGTCCACTCCCCCCGGGCCGCCCGCAGCGCTCCGATGAGGTTGACCGTCGTCGCTGCGATCCATACCCAGACGCGGGCATCCTCACCGGTGAACCCGCCGACGGCCACGAACAGCGGGGCGATCGAGGCGATCGAGGTGTAGCGGAGGAACGCCGGTCGGGTCGACTCGTGGCGGAGGGCCTCGGCGCCCTGCATGGCGAGTACGAGCAGTTGCACGATCAGATACGCCACGCCGAACCATCGACCCGTAGTCCCATAGGCCGCGGGAATCGCTGCGGTCATCGTCAACGCCGCGGGAATCGTGCAGAGCACGAGGGCACGGGTCACCGGACCCCGCTGCAGATCGACCGCCGCTCCCGCCCACGTGTACTGCGACCATTGCCACCACACGAGCGTGGTGATCACCAGTGCCCGGCCCACCCCGGCCGAGGTCATATCGTGGCTGATCAGCGTGGCGATCTGGGTGACGGCGAAGACGAAGACCAGGTCGAGGAACAACTCGAGGTTGTTGGCGTGTCGTTCGGCCTCGTCGGGGGTCTCGACGTCAGGCGTCTCGACGCCGTCGGGTTCGCTCGGTACAGACGTCCCCATGGCGCCGAGCCTATGCGGCCGGCCCAGAGTGCCCTGCGAAAGTGCCCAGCGAAACTGCCCAGCGAAACTGCCCTGCGAAACTGCCCAGCGAAAGTGCCGGACAGCAGCCCGCAGCCGGAGTGCCGGGACGAGCCGATCGGTGCGTACTGTGATCGGGTGAGCCGTGCCGAAGCAGTCTTGAGCCACGCCCGACAGGTATGGGCGACGTCGATCCTCCCCTCCCTGTGCGACTACATCCGCATCCCCAATGTCTCGAAGGTGTTCGACGACCAGTGGGCCGAGCACGGCTATATGGCCGAGGCCGTCGAGTTGATCCACAACTGGTGCGCCGAGCGGGCGATCGCCGGAATGACGATCGAGGTGCACGAACTCCCGGGACTGACGCCGGTGATCGTCATAGAGGTTCCGGCGTTCGGCGACGGAGATCCGAACGACACGGTGCTCCTCTACGGGCATCTCGACAAGCAGCCCGAGATGAGCGGCTGGCGCGATGGTCTCGGCCCGTGGAACCCGGTGATCGAGCACGGACGCCTGTACGGCCGGGGAGGCGCCGATGACGGTTATGCCGCCTTCGCCTCGCTGACCGCGATCGAGGCCGTGCAGGCCACAGGTGGTTCGCATGCCCGCTGCGTCGTGTTGATCGAGGCCAGCGAGGAGTCGGGATCACCCGATCTGCCGGCCCACCTCGTCGCCCTGAGGGGGCGGATCGGCACGCCCAGCCTGGTGCTCTGCCTCGACTCGGGGGCGCTCGACTACGAACGGCTGTGGGTCACCACCTCGCTGCGCGGCCTCGTGGCCGGCACGCTGACGGTGCAGATGTTGACCGAAGGCGTGCATTCGGGCGATGCCGGTGGGGTTGTGCCTTCGACGTTCCGGATCGCCCGTCAGTTGCTCGATCGCATCGAGGACGTGGCGACCGGTCGGATGCTGCTCGATGAGCTGCATGTCGACATTCCGGCCGATCGGGTGTCGCAAGCCGCGGCGACGGCAGCCGAGTTCGCCCCGGTCGCCGACGCCATGCCATTCGTCGACGGAGCGCTCCCGATGAGCCCGGATGCCGCCGAGCAGCTGATCGCCAGGACGTGGCGGCCAAGTCTCAGCGTGATCGGCGCCGACGGTTTCCCGCCGATGGAGCGGGCCGGCAACGTGCTGCGACCGTTCACCTCGCTGAAGCTCAGCATCCGCATTCCCCCTGGTTGCAACCCGGAAGCGGCACTCGCCGCGGTGGCGACGAGATTGACCGACGACCCGCCGTATGGGGCGCATGTGATCTTCGACGGACGCGAAGCCGGCCCCGGATGGAATGCCCCGAGCTTCGCCCCATGGCTCGACGATGCCCTCGATGAGGCGTCGACCGCGGGCTGGGGCCGCCCGGCTCGGGCCTTCGGCGAGGGTGGGTCGATCCCGTTCATGGGCATGCTCGGTGAGCAGTTTCCCGACGCCCAGTTCGTCGTCACCGGGGTACTCGGGCCCGGTTCGAACGCCCACGGGCCCAACGAGTTCCTCGATCTCGCCTGTGGCGAACGGGTGACTGCCGCGTTGTCGGTCGTGCTCGATCGCCACGCCAACCGATAGAACCGAGGCGTCATGTGGGCGATGCTGCGGTCGAATCGAGACATCCGCGCCCTGTTCATCGCTCAGGTGATCTCGTATTGCGGTGACTGGTTCGCCTACGTCGCCTTCGTCGGTCTGATCCAGGAGCATTCCGACGCCAAGGTGCTCGTCTCGCTGGTGCTTGTCGCCACGACGTTGCCGAGCTTCCTGATGTCGCCGCTCGCCGGGTCGGTGGCCGACCGCTTCGACCGGCGCAAGATCTTGATCACCACGTCGCTGGCCCAATCAGTGGCGGCCGCCGGCCTGCTCACGGTGACCGGCGACCGGCTGTGGCTGGGGTACATCTGCCTGTTGTGCATCTCGGCGCTCGCCGCATTCACCGGCCCGGCGGCCGGAGCGGCGGTGCCCAACCTGGCCCGCAATCCGCAGGAGATGCGCCTGGCCAGCACGCTGTTCGGCTCGTTGTGGGGGGCGATGGTCGCCGTCGGAGCCGGGCTGGGTGGTTTGTTCACCGTGTTGTTCGGTCGTCAGGCATCGTTCGTTGCCGACTCGGTCTCGTTCGCCGCCGCCGCCGGCATGGTGATGTTGATCCGCGGCAAAATGCAGGCCCGCGATACCACCATTGCCCGGCCGCCGATCCGGCCGCTGGCCGACATGCGCGAGGCGCTCGTGGCCGCTCGCCGCGACCCGGTGATCCTCGCCTTCCTCAGCTCGAAGATGGCCTTCACCCTGGGAAGTTCCGCGCTCGTCGGGCTGCTCGCCGCCTTCGCCCACGACGAATTGCACGGCGGAGACGGCGCCACCGGGTTGTTGATCGCGGCCCGTGGGGTCGGTGCAGGCGTTGGGCCGTTGTTCGCCATGCGTTTCGCCGATGGGCAGCTCAGCCGGGTGCAGAAGATCTGCGCCTTCGGAGGCATCGCTGTCGGTCTGTCATACGGTGCCGCAGCATTCGCCCCCCATCTGGCGATTGCCGCCGCTCTGGTGTGCATCGCCCATCTGTTCGGCGGGTCGCAGTGGACGTTGTCGACCTACGGCCTGCAGGTCCGGTCACCCGATGCGATCCGGGGCCGCATCCTCGCCGGTGACTTCGCCCTGGCCACGTTGACGATCGGCATCTCGGGCAGTACTGGTGGCCTGCTCGCAGATGCGATCGGCATTCGCCCGACGTTCGTGGTGTTCGGGATGGTCGCAATCACCTTCGGTTCGATCTATCTGGCCGCCACCCGCGGCGTTCGGAGAAACCTGCGCGTCGAGGAGCGTGCGGCGGTCCCGGCTACGTCGGCATGACGGTCAGCACGATGAGGGCGCCGCCGGCGTGGCTGAGGGTAAGAACCCGGCCAGAACCCGCGCCGGGCGCGCTCCGACCGTCGAGATTCGTCGTTAGCCTGCACGCCGGTTGAGTGCCCCGCGGGGAGACGATTCGGGGTCCGCCCCGAATGAAAGTGAGTGAGTGTGAGCGACGCCCAAACGGCGGCCACCGTCGAGCGGTTGCTCGTCGAGATCCGCAAGGTGATCGTCGGCCAACAGCGTCCAATCGAGCGGATGCTCGTCTGCCTGCTCGCCCGCGGCCACTGCCTGCTCGAGAGCGTGCCCGGCCTGGCCAAGACCCTTGCCGTCGAAACCCTGGCCAAGACGGTCGGCGGCACGTTCGCCCGGGTGCAGTTCACCCCCGACCTGTTGCCATCCGACATCACCGGTACCCGCGTCTACCGGGGTTCGCAGGAGCGCTTCGACGTCGAACTCGGCCCGGTGTTCGTCAACTTCCTGCTCACCGACGAGATCAACCGGGCCCCGGCCAAGGTGCAATCGGCGCTGCTGGAAGTGATGGCCGAGCATCAGGTGACGATCGGCGGCACGGCCTACAAGGTGCCCCAACCGTTCCTGGTCATGGCCACCCAGAACCCGATCGAGTCCGAGGGCGTGTACCAGCTCCCCGAAGCCCAGCGCGACCGCTTCCTGATGAAGGTGCAGCTCGGCTACCCCAACCAGGAGGAGGAACTGTCGATCATCGAGCGGATGGCCGTGTGCGCGCCGCAGCCTGCGCAGGTCATCGATCTCGCCGGTCTGCAGGCGATGCAGGCCACCACCGACGCCGTGACCGTCGACCGTTCGGTCACCCGTTACGCGGTCGATCTGGTTCACGCCACCCGCAATCCGACGGGCTATCACCTCGACGACATCGCCCCGATGCTGGCCATGGGGGCCAGCCCTCGGGCGTCACTCGGCCTCATCCGAGGAGCCAAGGCCCTGGCGTTCATCCGCGGCCGGTCATATGCCACCCCGCAGGACGTCTTCGAGATCGCCCCCGAGGTGCTCCGCCATCGCCTGATGCTCACCTACGACGCGTTGGCCCGCGAGGTGAGCGTCGAGCATGTGCTGCAGCGGCTGTTGTCGACGGTGCCGGCCGCCTGGGTGCAAACCCCGACGACGAACTTCCAGGCACCCCCGCCCCCGCCCGGCGGTCCCCGTTGAACACCCCGGTCACCGCACCCGCGACTCCGGCCTGGCCCGGTCCCCCCGACGCGGCGCTGGCCCAGACGCTGAAGTCGCTGGAGCTGACGATCACCCGCAAGCTCGACGGCATTCTCCATGGCAACCACCAGGGGCTGACCCCGGGACACGGTAGCGAGCCGGGCGAGAGCCGTCCCTACATCATCGGCGACGACGTCCGTCGGATCGATTGGAACGTCACCGCCCGCACCCGCGAGCTGTACGTGCGCGATCAGATCGCCGACCGCGATCTCGAAGCGTGGATCGCCGTGGACACGTCGGCGTCAATGGCATTCGGTACGGCGGTGACCGAGAAGCGCTCGATCGCTCTCGGCGCGGCCGCCGCCGTCGGGTTTTTGACGGCGCGCTCGCAGAACAAGGTCGGTGCGGTGCTCGCCGCCGGGCCGACTCTGCGCTCCTTTCCGCCACGGGTCGGACGTGATCATCTGCGCGCCGTGTTGAGCGCCATCGCCACCGCGCCGGGCGCCGAGGGCCAGGGCCGCACCGACCTCGGGCGTCTCGCCCACGATGTGGCCGGCCGGGCTCGACGGCGCGGCTTCATCTGTCTGATCAGCGATTTCATCGGCGATCCCGACGGCTGGCGGCCGGCCATCGGCAGCCTCGCCACCCGCCATGAGGTGCTCGCCATCGAGATCGTCGACCAACGTGAACTCGACCTTCCCGCCGTCGGCATGCTGACAATGGCCGACCCGGCAACCGGCCGGACGCGCGAGGTGATGATCACCGAGAAAGTCCGTGAACGGTACGCCCGAGCCGCGGCCGCCCAGCGCGAGCGCATCAGGACCGAGCTGTTGGCGACGGGGGCCCAGCATGTGCAGCTGCGCACCGACGAAGACTGGCTCACCGAGTTGATCGGCTACGTCCATCGCCGACGCCGCCAGCCCGGCGCGCTAAGGGCCGGCGCGATGAGGTCCGGGCGATGAGGTTTCTCCATCCGGGACGGCTGTGGTTGCTGCTCGGTCTCGTCGCCATGGTCGGCGTGTACGTCGCCGCCACGGCCCGCCGCAAGCACCGAGCGGTGAAGTTCACCAATATCGACCTGCTCGATTCGATCGTTCCGAAGCGGGCTGCATGGCGCCGTCACGTCGTGTCCGCCCTCACGCTCGTCGGTCTCGGTGCGGGCATCTTCGCCCTCGCCCAGCCGTACCGCGAGGAGCAGTCACGCGAGAACCGCTCGATCATCATGCTGGTGCTCGACGTGTCGCTGTCGATGCAGGCCGACGACGTCGACCCGAGCCGCTTCGAAGCCGCAAAGCAGCAGGCGAAGAGCTTCATCGATCAGGTCGACCCGTCGATCGAGGTGGGCCTGGTCTCGTTCACCAAGAACGTACGGTTGCGCGTCTCGCCGACGTTGGATCACTCCAAGGTGATCGACGGCGTGGATCGCCTGGAGCTGGGCGAGGGAACGGCGATCGGCGATGCCATCATCGCCACCACCGACATCATCACCGGTGAGTTCGGCGACTCCTCGCCTCCGACGACCGACGGGTCCGCGCCCGGCGGGCCATTGGGCACCGGCGCGCCGCCGGCGGCCATCGTCATCCTCAGCGACGGCTCAACGGTGCCCGGCCTGACGCCGGGTCCCGAGGGGGCTCAGGCGGCGGCAGCAGTCGGCCTGCCGGTCTATGGCATTGCCTTCGGCACCCCCGACGGAACGATCGTCTACGACGATCCGATCGAGGGTCGCATCCAGGAGCCGGTGCCGGTGTCGTACGACGAACTCAGCGAGTCGGCCAAGATCACCGGCGGCAAGTTCTACGCCGCCGAGACGGCCGGCGACCTCGCCAACGTCTACACCGACATCGAGAGGCAGCTGGAGCCGGCGCTCAAGCAGCCGGCGCCGACCAGGATCGAGTTGACGATCCGCTTCCTGGCCATCGCCTTGGCGCTGTTGGCCGTCTCGGTCATCCTCGGCCAATGGTGGCTCGGCGGCATCGCCTGACCGATGTGAGCGGTCTGCGAACCATTCGGCCGTCGCCGGCCCAGATTCAATCGTGCCAGTCGAGCACGGTGCGCATAGTGGTCTCGAAATCCTCGAACGACATCGAGGCCTTGGTGTTGATGACCATTTCGGCGTCCGCGCCAACGGCATGGCGCAGCGTCGGCGGTTCGGCGGTGACCGCCGCGTAGATCGCGTCGGCGACGAGTTGAGGGTTGGCCGGCTCCCCTTGGACGAGCTTCTTTTGGGCCGTGCGGTAGTTCTGCCAGCGATCGAACTCGTCGGTGCCGGCCATCGCTGCGGCTACCAGCGAGTTCTCGCCCAGGGCCGTGGCGAACGAGCCGGGCTCGATCACATGAACCCGAATCCCCAGGTGGGCGAGCTCGAAGTGCATCGACTCACTGAGTGCTTCGAGCGCGTGCTTGCTCGCGGCGTACAGCCCGCCATAGGGCGTACCGACCTTGCCGGCGACCGAGCCGACGTTGACGATGGCCCCGCCGCCTTGGGCCTTCATCTGCGGTACGACGGCCCGGCAGACTCGGATCACACCGAGCACATTGGTGTCGAACTGACGCGTCGCCTCGGCATCGGAAACCAGATGGACGGCCCCGAACAGTTCGATGCCGGCGTTGTTGACCACGATGTCGATCGACCCGGCCCGGTTCACGACGGCGGCAATGGCGGACTCGACCGACGCCGGATCACAGACGTCAAGAGCAAGCACCTCCACCTCGACGCCCGCCGCCGCGGCCGCCTCATCGAGCGGACCCGACTTGGCCGGGTTGCGCATCGTGGCGAAGACGCGGTGGCCCCGTTGGGCGAAGGTCACCGCGCTGAGCAGGCCGAATCCCGAACTGCAACCGGTGATCAGAACGTTGGCCATCGCCCTGACGTCGATCTAACCGAACAGCGGGCGAGCGGCGCTCACCGTGTAGTGGTTGAAGTCCCCCCCGCCGGCGACGAGGCCGCTGAGCGCCGTTTGGAACGTCGCCATGTGCGGCATGGTGAAATGCAAGTCGAGCGCCGCCTGGTCGTCCCACACCTCGAACAGGCGCACGATGGTCGGCTGCTCCATGTCGAACGAAAAGGCGTAGACCTGGCAGCCCGGCTCGGCCATCGTGGCCGTCTGCATGGTGACGCAGGCGGCGACCGCGGCGTCGCGATCCTCGGCGCGGGTGGGGATGGTTCCGGCGATGATGATCATCCGTCGATCAGCTCCTTGAGCGTCTCGATCGTCTTGACCGGGCTCGGGCCGACGGGGTTGACCGACAGCATCGTCACGCCGGCCTCCTTGTAGGCGGCGAGCCGCTCCTTGATGTAGCCCTTCGGGCCGACGAGGTTGGTCTTCTCCAACATCTCGGCGGGCACGGCCTTGGCCGCCTCGTCCTTCTTGCCCGAAAGATACAGATCCTGGATCTCGATCGCCTCGGCGACGTAGCCGTATTTCTGGCAGATGGTGTTGTAGAAGTTCTGGTCACGCGATCCCATGCCGCCGACGTAGAGGGCGACGTTCGGCCGGGAGAAGTCGAGGATCTTGGCCTGCGCCTCGCCGGTGAGTGACTCGTCGATCGCCACCATGCCACCGGCGGAGATCTGCAGCTGGCCGAGGGCCGGATCGCGCTTGGCCAAACCGGCCTTCAGCTCGTCGCCCCACACCTGGTGATACTTCTCGGGGTCGAAGAAGATCGGCAGCCAGCCGTCGGCGTGCTGGGCGGTCTGGGTGACGCTCTTGCCCATCAGGCTCGCCCACCAGATCGGGATGTCGGCGCGGACCGGATGGTTGATCAACTTGAGCACCTTGCCCAGGCCGGTGCCCTGACCCTCGGGCAACGGCACGTGTACGGTCTGGCCGTCGTACTTGAAGGGTTCACGCTTCCAGATCATGCGGCAGGCCTCGATGTACTCGCGGATGCGCACCATCGGCTTCTCGTAGGGCACCCCGTGGAAGCCCTCGACCACCTGCGGGCCCGACGCCCCGAGCCCGAGGATGAACCGGCCGTCGGACACGTAGTCGCAGCCGGCACCGGTTTGCGCCATCAACGCCGCCGTCCGGGAGAAGACGTTGAGAATGCCGGTGCCGATCTCGACCCGCTCGGTCTTGGCTGCGAGGTAGCCGACCTGGCTGATCGCATCGAAGCTGTACGCCTCGGCGATCCACACCACGTCGAGCCCGGCCTTCTCCATCTCGACCACGCGGTCGACGGCTTCCTTGAATCCACCCGCGTAGTTGATCGTCGTGCTCAGCTTCATCCCCGTACCGTACGGCCTGGTGAGCAGTGCCTGCGAAGCCGGGCCGACAGCCCTGCGTCACGACTCGGCCACGATCGGTCGACCGGGCCGGCGAGCGGGATTTCAGCCGTTCAGGTTGCCGCTGCGGAAGCCCTCGAGATCGAGGGTGACATACCGATAGCCAGCCGATTTGACCGCCTCCACGACCTCGGCACGGCGGGCGACCACCTCGGGCAGATCGACGAGTTCGACCTCGATGCGGGCCAGCCCGTCGTAGTGACGAACGCGCAGTTGGCGGAACCCCAGCCGTCGTAGGGCGGATTCGGCCCGATCGACGGCCGACAGCGTGCGGAACGTCACCGGAGTTCCGTAGGGGATGCGCGAGGCCAGACACGCGGCGGCCGGTTTGTCCCATGTACGCAGCCCCAACTCGGCCGACAACGCCCGAACGTCGGCCTTCGTCAGGCCGGCGTCGACCATCGGGAACACGGCGCCCCGTTCGGCCGCCGCCGTCTGGCCCGGACGTTGATCCCCCAGGTCGTCGAGGTTGACACCGAGCACCACGGTCGCGGCGTCCGCCGCGGCGATGGGACCTACCACGTCCATCAGCTCGGCCTTGCAGTGGTAGCAACGGTCCGTGTCGTTGGCCCGGTACGCCGCTCGGGCCATCTCGTCGGTTGCCACCGGTGTCCATCGCAGACCCCATTCGACGGCGAGCGCACGGCAATCCATCTCCTCGTCGCCGGCCAGACTCGGCGACACGGCGGTGACGGCATGGGCGTTGTCGGCCCCGAGAACACGATGGGCCACGTAAGCGAGCAACCCCGAATCAGCGCCGCCGCTGAACGCAACGACCACGCGACCCAGTTCGGCCAGTCGATCCTCGAGGGCGGTGAGCTTCGCACTGGTCATCGCCCATCAGGATGGCAGGAGATTGACTGCGGCCCACCGATCTGGTCGCAGACAACCGTGGTCCAGCTCGTCAGCCGGTCGCCGACGCATCCCGCTGTGTTGGAGCGCGATGCAGGATCCGGTCGAGATTCAGCCCAAACTGGCCCGTATGGATCTGCTCGCCGATCACCCTCCGACCTCGGTCGATGAGCTGGTAGCCCGAGTCACCGAACCGATGATCACCGGTCTCACCGCTCACCGATCGGAGCTCTGACATGGCGATCTCCAGCGCCAATGGCACCAGCGAGCGCGTCGAAATCCGTCCCGGCCTGGCGCTACGCGTCATCCGGTGGGAGCCGGCCGACCCCGGCGACACGACGCCTTCGTTCCTGCTCGTCCACGGTCTTGCGTCGAATGCCCGGATGTGGGACGGCTGCGCCGCAGCCCTTGCCGCCCACGGCGCCCGCGTCGTCGCGGTCGACCAGCGCGGTCACGGACATTCCGATACGCCCGACGAAGGGTACGACTTCGCCACGATCACCGACGACCTTCGGCTGCTGGCCGCCGCTGAGCGCCTCGATCGTCCGGTCGTCGTCGGTCAGTCATGGGGCGGCAACGTCGTCATCGAACTGGCCCTTCGACATCCCGGATCGGTGCGCGCCGTCGCCGCGGTCGACGGGGGGATCATCGAGTTGGCCGACAAGTTCCCGGCGTGGGAGGACTGCGAACGGCTGCTGCGACCACCGGCCCTCGGCGGCCTACGGGCGAGCCGTTTGGAAGCGATGATCCGCGCCGCCCATCCGAGCTGGCCCGAAGCCGGCATCCAGGGATCACTGGCGAACTTCGAGACGCTTCCGGACGGCACGATCCGCTCGTGGCTGAGCCTGGAGCGGCATATGCAGATCCTGCGAGCCCTGTGGGAGCACCGGCCGTCGCAGCGCTATGGCGAACTGGCGGCGCCCCTGTTGCTCGCCCCGGCGGCCAACACCGACACGGCGTGGACCGACGACAAGCGCCGCGCCATCGACATCGTCGCATCCCTGACGAAGGCACCCGTCCGAGTGGACTGGTTCGACCCGGCGGACCACGATCTTCACGCCCAGTTCCCCGACCGACTCGCCCACGTCCTGTTGGACTGGGCGGCCAAAGGATTCCACGCATGACGCTCCCCCGCCTGCTCACCCTGATGGGATCGGGAGAAACCGCCCCGACGATGATGAAGGTCCACCGCGACCTGATCGACCGACTCGGCGGGAAAGGGACGCCCGCCGTCGTCCTCGATACTCCGTACGGATTCCAGGAAAATGCCCCGGAGCTGGCCGAACGTGCCGTCGAGTACTTTGCCAAGAGCGTCCAGCGGCCGATCGCCGTTGCCGGGCTGCAGCGGCTGATCGATGTCGACCCGGTCGTGCGCGAGCAGGGTCTGCAGCGACTGCGGGAGGCGGCCTACGTCTTCGCCGGCCCGGGCTCGCCGACGTACTCCCTTCGGCAATGGGCGGGTTCGGCGGTGCCGGGAATTCTCGCCGAGAAGCTGGCCAAGGGCGGCGGGGTGACGTTCGCCTCGGCCGCCGCCCTGACCCTCGGCCGATTCACCGTGCCCGTATACGAGATCTACAAGGTCGGCGAGGAACCCCACTGGCTCGACGGCCTCGATGTCCTCGGCCCGCTTGGACTCACCGTCGCCGTGATCCCCCACTACGACAACGCCGAGGGCGGCCACCACGACACGCGGTTCTGCTACCTCGGCGAGCGCCGCCTCGCCATGCTTGAGGCCGAACTCCCCGACGACGCCCACGTGATCGGCATCGACGAACACACCGGGGTGATTCTCGACATCGATGCCGATACCGCCACGGTCGTCGGCAACGGCGCGATGACCGTTCGGGTGCGGGGCGCGTCGTCGAGGCACCCGGCCGGCACCGTGCTCCCGATCGACGCCCTGCGCCAGCCGGGGTCGACCGGCGCCGCGGTTCGCCCGGTGTCGCTCGTCGACTCCGCGCCCGACAACAGCGAAGCTCCGGTGCTGACGTCGCTCGGTGCCGAGACCGCACGGTGGAGCGAGACGTTCGACGCGGCGATCAGCGCCGGCGACGCGGCCGGGGCAGCCCGAGCGACCCTTGAACTCGAACAGGCGATCACCAACTGGTCGGCCGACACGCTGCAATCCGAAGAAGGCGACCGGGCGCGCGAGGCGCTTCGATCGATGATCGTTCGTTTGGGTGATGCGGCCGTCGGCGGCCTGCGCGATCCCCGCGAGCCGATCGAGCCGTTCATCGACCAACTGATTGCTCTGCGGGCCACCGTGCGCGCCGACGGCCGCTATGACCTGTCCGACCAGATCCGCGACGGACTCACCGAGCGAGGCATCGAGCTGATGGATACCCGCGACGGCCCGGTCTGGCGGATCGTCACGTAAACGCGACGATCCCGGCGAGACGTGGTTTCAGTCCTTCAGCCAATTGAGCGTGAGGTGCGTCCCGACAAGTCGATCGGCTCGCGGCAGCAGGTACATCGCGGTATGAATCCCCAGGAACTTCGCCTTTTTGAAGTGCAGGTAAACGGGTTGGCCGGCGAAGACCGATGGGTCGATCGTCATCGTCGCCGAACGGGTTGCGCCGCCCACGGCGACCTCTTGGATGTCACCTCGGCCGGGGATGAACAGGCTCACCGCCTTCCACCAGGTCACCGGCCCGACGGCGTTGAGCGTGAGGTGAATGTCGAGTTGGGGGAAGTTCTGCCGGAAGGCGGCGCTGATGATGTCGCCGTCGGGGAGCGTCCTTCCGAAATCGCTCCAGTTGATGAACGTCTCGTTCGTGGCCAACACCGAGTTCACCAACGGGACCGTCTGGCTGTTGCCCGCTCCGAATGTGTAGACAGCCCCATGTTCGAAGTCCTGGAAGTCGGTGAAGACGCCCGGCATCCGTGACGGGAACCCGGCCGGATATCCGAGCGGGCCCTGCTCCCATCCCGACGCCGCCCACACATCCTTGACGTCCGTGCGCACCTCGCGCGCTCCGGTCTGCGGCGTGTAGTAGACCGAACCTTGCTGGAAGTGGTTGTAACGACCTCGTCCGTCGGGCGTTCCCGACTCGCCGGTCAGTGGGAAGCCGAGGTCGGCAACGCCACCGAGCGCACGCCAGCGGCGGAAGATCGCGCCGTAGACATCGAACGTACCGATGGCCGGGTGGTAGACGATGGCTCCGCTGTCGAAGAGGTTCCATCGTCCGCCGCCGGCGCCGACGTCGACCTCGTCGGTGATCGGGAAGCCCAGCGGAGACTGCTCCCATCCCATCTGCTGCCATCGCTGGCGAATGAGGCCGTAGACGACGAACGCTTCGAACGGGAATGAGCTGTGCCAGTAGATCGAACCATGGTCGTAGTGCCGATAGGTGCCCAGCCCGTTCGGAGTCTGCCGCTCGATGTCGGTCGGGTTGCCGAGGAAACCGCCGGAGCCACCGAGCAGGCCGTACTTGTCGTCGATCAGTGTCACGTCGACCTCCATTCGGTCCACGCCCCGTCTGGTCGGCACAACGACGACCGCCGCGACGCTCAGTTCAGTCCCAGAAGGACCATACCACCAGCCGCTACCGGAGTAATCCGTGGGGTCCCAACGCCGGCAGCGCACGGATTCGTCAGGCGTGGGCGTGTTCCATGGCGCCGACGCGGCGGCGGCCGCGAACGCCGGATGCGGCGAAGACGACGCCGAAGAACAAGGCGTTGACCAGGATGATGGTTGCCCCGGACGAGGT
>JANMJD010000201.1:0-17541 GCA_031371195.1 Actinomycetes bacterium
GATGCGACCGAGCCGCTCCTTCTTGTCCTTGATCGAGTTGTAGACCTCGGAGCCCTTCTCGATCTTGCCCGAGTAGACCCGGAAATAGGTCAGCTTGCCGAACGGGTCGGCGACGATCTTGAAGGCCAGCGCCGCAAACGGCTCCTTCTCGTCGGCCTTGCGCGTCAGCACCTCTTCCTCGTGGTTGGGGCGCACGCCGGTGGTCGGCGGAATGTCGAGCGGGCTCGGGAGGAAGTCGATGACGGCGTCGAGCATCGGCTGGACGCCCTTGTTCTTGAACGCCGAACCGCACAGGATCGGGACGAAGTCGAACGCCAGCGTGCCCTTACGGATGGCCCGCTTGATCTCGCCCTCGGACAGCTCCTCGCCGGCGAGGTACTTCTCCATCACGGCATCGTCGCTGGTTGCGATGGTCTCGAGCAGCTCCTCGCGGTACTGCGCGGCCTCGTCAGCCATGTCGGCGGGAATGTCGAGCTCGTCCCACTTGGCACCGAGCTCTTCGTCGCGCCAGATGAGCGCCTTCATCTTGACCAGGTCGATCAGGCCGGCGAACGGCTTGTTCGACTCCGGTCCACCGGCGCCCACGGGAAGGTGAAGCACGGCGGGAGTGGCTTCGAGACGGCTCTTGACCATGTCGACGGTGCGGTAGAAGTCGGCGCCGATGCGGTCCATCTTGTTGACGAAGCACATGCGCGGGACCTTGTACTTGTTGGCCTGGCGCCACACCGTCTCGGTCTGCGGCTCGACGCCGGCGACCGAGTCGAACACCGTGACCGCGCCGTCGAGGACACGCAGCGAACGCTCGACCTCGATGGTGAAGTCGACGTGGCCCGGGGTGTCGATGATGTTGATGCGGTGGTTGTTCCAGATGCACGTGGTCGCGGCCGACGTGATCGTGATGCCACGCTCCTGCTCCTGCGCCATGTGGTCCATGGTCGCCGCGCCGTCGTGGACCTCACCGATCTTGTAGCTCTTGCCTGTGTAGTAGAGGATGCGCTCGGTCGTGGTCGTCTTGCCCGCGTCGATATGCGCCATGATCCCGATGTTCCGGGTTCTCTCCAGTGGGTACTCGCGCTTAGCCATGGTCATCACTTCCGAGGTGTGCAACAGGTGGGAAAATCGGCGTCCAGCGGGGCACGCAAAAGCGGCGCGTCCGACGGTGACACGGCTAGCCATCCTAGCGGCCCGTTTTCCGGCCTACACGGGACGGATCCGCCCAAAACGAGAAGAACCCCCGGCCGGCGGCTGGGGGTTCTTCATCGAACTGGATACGCCGGTATCACCGACGTTGGATCACCAGCGGTAGTGGGCAAATGCCTTGTTGGATTCGGCCATCTTCTGCAGATCATCACGACGCTTCATCGATGCGCCGAGACCGTTGGCGGCATCCATCAGCTCATTGGCGAGGCGCTGGGCCATCGTCTTTTCGCGACGGGCGCGGGAGAAGGTGACCATCCAACGGATCGCCAACGTGTTGGCCCGACGGGGGCGTACTTCGACCGGCACCTGGTAGGTGGCGCCACCGACGCGACGGCTGCGGACTTCGAGCGGGGGCTTGATGTTGTCGATCGCCCGCTTGAGGGTGGAGATCGGCTCGGCGCCGGTCTTCTCCTCGATGATCTTCAATGCGTCGTACACGATCTTCTCGGCGATCGAGCGCTTGCCCGACCAGAGAACCTTGTTGACCAGCTGGGTGACCAGCAGGGAGCGGTAGACGGGATCCGGCGACAGTTCGCGCCGGGGGGCAGGTCCCTTACGAGGCATTGTTCAATCCTTCACTTAGCAGTCTTGGCGCCATAGCGGCTGCGAGCCTGCTTGCGGTTCTTGACGCCGGCGGCGTCGAGCGCGCCCCGGATGATCTTGTAGCGAACGCCGGGCAGGTCGCGAACGCGGCCACCACGGACCAGCACGATCGAGTGCTCTTGCAGGTTGTGACCCTCGCCCGGGATGTAGGCGGTGATTTCGACACCACTCGACAAGCGCACTCGGGCCACCTTGCGCAGCGCCGAGTTGGGCTTCTTGGGGGTCGTGGTGAATACACGCGTGCAAACCCCACGGCGCTGCGGCGAACCCTTGAGGGCCGGCGTCTTGGACTTCTCGCTCTTCGTGCTGCGGCCCTGGCGGACCAGCTGCTGAATTGTGGGCACGCGTTCTACCTTCTGCGTTGTCGTCGTCGGGCTCCCTCTACCACAACCGGCGCGCGGGAACCGGACAATGTTAGGGGTTCGGAGGCACGCCCGGCAACCCGCCGAGCCAAGCCAGGCGGATTCCGCCCGATTTCGGTGCCAAAGGATAGTCGCGTCAACGGGTGACCAGGCCGGCCGACGACGAGTGGTCACCGACGGTGATGTACAGTCACGCCACGAAGTACACCCACGGGCCGGGAAGCGAGCGAAGTGGCGACCGATCTTCCTCGAAACCACACCGAAGCACTCATCGCCAGGGCATCAGCGCTGGCGAATCAGACCCTGGGTCCAGTCGTCGCGCCGCCCGTCGGACACAATCGATGGCGACGGCCGGTCACCATCGCCGTGGCGATCGTAGTGGCCGGTACCGCCGTACTCGTGATCTCCCGGCTGTCCCACCGGGCCACAGGCACCGTGGCGATCGCCGACACCGTGACCAACCAACTGCAGAGCTCGACGGTGGTCTCGGTCGCCAGCCTGTCGCCCGGCGGCGTTACGATCACGCTGCCCACGACCGTCGCCGGCCGCTCGGCTCCGACGACGGTTCCTGTCGTCGTCGATGGCGCCTCCACCGAGCCGTTCACATTTGAACTCGACCCCGATGGTCGCGCCCACATGCGTGGAGCCGTGCCAAGCGAGGCGGACGCCGACGCCATCCGTACCGCCGCGGCGAAGGTGATCGGATCGGCGGCGATCGTCGACGAGTACACGATCGTGCCCGGTGCAGCGGTAGTGCCGACCGCCAAGAGCCGACTCATCAGTGAGACACTGTATTTCTCGCCCGGGCAGGCCGGTCTGGATTCGAAGCACGACGCCCAACTCGACATCGTGGCGCTGGTACTGGTGGCCAACCACCGGGTCGTCGCTTCGATCGAGGGTTTCACCGACAGCCGGGGAGAGACCCGGCAGAACGCGGAGCTCTCCCAGGCGCGCGTGACACGCGTGGTCGAATATCTCACCCGCAAAGGGGTCGCGCCCGGTCAGCTCGTGGAGGCCGTCGGAAACGGCGAGAGCGCACCTCTGGGCGACAATTCCACCGACGAGGGTCGAGCACTGAACCGCCGCGTCGAGCTACGCCTCTCCGTGCCCGACTGAGTCGTTACCCGCCGCAAAAGCCCACCGTTGGCGGCCGATACGTCGCCCGAAGCGCCTTGAGGGAGCACTCCAGGTGGCCTATAGTCACTCCTCGGAGCAGACTCATCTGAAGGAGGGACGAGCAACGTGGCGATCGAGACCCCTCGAGAGCGTGGCGACGAGTTGATGGCCACGGCAACGGCGCTCGTCGCCCAGTCGCGACAAGGCGTCAACCCTGCCAAACGCGCCCATTGGTTGCTTCCCACGGTGATTACCCTCGGCGTCGCCACCATCGGCTTCGGGGTGACGAGATTGAACGATCGGTCACGTGATCTTGAAGGTTCGGTCAAGGTCGTCGATCAGCCGGGCGTCGAGGTGACCACCAGCGCGCCCGTTCCGCCGACGACGCCGGTCGTGTCCTCGCCGGTTGCACCGGTCGAGGTCGCCGTGTCGACACCGACGACGATCGCGGCCGAAGTCGCGACCACGATGGTCGAGATGCCCACGACGGTGATGGCGGCGATGAACGACGCCGCGCCGGCGACCGACCCGGCGGTGGCCGGTGAAGTGGTCGTGGCTAGCGAAGCGGTCGTTCCCGCCGACCGGTTGGCGTTGGCTCCGGCCGATCCCGGGCCGGTCGTTCCATTCACGTTCGAGCTCGAGCCCGACGGCAAGGCCTACATCCGTGGCTCCATTCCGAGCGAGCAGATGGCCGCGGAAGTCCAGGCGGCAGGTGCCGGACTCCTCGGCCCCGAGAACATCGTCAACGAGTCCTCGCTGAATCCAGCGGCGACGATGATGCTCGACCACGACGCCGCCCACGGGTACGTCACCAAGACCTTGCATTACCCGCTGGGCATCGCTGGGCTGCAGCCCGATCACAGGGCCGCACTCGACCAGGTCGCGGCACTCCTGCTCGCCCGGCCCGACGTCGTCGCCCATGTGCAGGCCTACACCGACGATCTCGGCTCCGACGATCAGAACTTCGCTCTGTCCGATGCCCGGGCACGCCGAGTCGTCGAGTACCTCACCAGTCTCGGTGTCCCCGAGGCTCAGATCGGCTCGATGGTCGGCAACGGCGAGGCCGACCCGGTGGGTGACAACCTGACCGAGGAGGGGCGAGCCCTCAATCGGCGGGTCGCCATTCACCTGACCATCGCCGCCTGAGTCCCACCGCCCGATGGTGGCTCGGGATCAGGCCAAAAAGCCAAGATGCCGACCGCGCCTGGGCGCGGCCGGCATCTGTGCATACGTGCTCAGGCTTCGTAGGCCTCGGGCGTGTCCGAGGAGTACGAACCCTGCAGGCTCGCCAGGTAGGCCGCGGGATCTTCCATCTCCGAGGAGTAGTACGACATCGGGGTGTAGTCCGGCGCCACCACATCGAATTCCCGGTAGCGCATCATGCCGGTACCGGCGGGGATGAGCTTGCCGATGATGATGTTCTCCTTCAGCCCGATCAGGTTGTCGCCCCGGCCGTCGATGGCGGCCTCGGTGAGCACCCGGGTGGTCTCCTGGAACGAAGCGGCCGACAGCCACGACTCGGTGGCCAACGACGCCTTGGTGATCCCCATGATCTCGGGACGACCCTCGGCCGGCTTGCCGCCATCCTCGACCGTGCGCTTGTTGGTGTCGCGGAACACCTTCGCATCGGCACGCTCGCCGGGCAGGAAGCCCGAATCTCCCGGCTCCTGCACGCCGATACGGCGAGTCATCTGGCGCACGATCAACTCGATGTGCTTGTCGTGGATCGACACACCCTGGTCGCGATACACCCGCTGGACTTCTTCGACCAGGTAGATCTGCGTCTCGCGCGGACCCTTGATCTCCATCAGTTCCTTCGGGTCGAACGGACCGTCGGTCAACGGTTCGCCGGCCTTGATGTCCTGGCCGTCGGTGACGAGGAGGCGGCTCTGGAGCGGCAGGATCGTCGTCTCCTCGATGCCTTCGTCGGACACGATCGTGATCGGAAGACCCTTGCCCTCGTCCTCGCCGATACGCAGCACACCGCTGGAATGGGCCAGACGGGCGGCACCGCGTGGTGTGCGACTCTCGAAGAGTTCGACGACGCGGGGCAGACCACCGGCGATGTCCTTACCCGCCACACCACCGGTGTGGAAGGTACGCATCGTCAGCTGGGTACCGGGCTCGCCGATCGACTGGGCGGCGATGACGCCGACAGCCTCTCCGAGCTCGATCTCCTTGCCGGTGGCCAGCGAACGGCCGTAGCACAGGGCGCAGATGCCCAACTCGGCGTCGCACGTCAGCACGGAACGGACCCGCACCCGGTTGATCGACGGATCGTCGCGCAGTGCTTCCATCTCGTCGTCGCCGACGATGGTGTTCTTCGGGATGACCGACCCGTCGGCCAGCTTCACGTCATTGAGCAACGTGCGGCCGAACACCTTGGTATCGAGGTGGTTGCGCTTGTTCGGGGTGTCGGGCTCCACATCCTCCACCCACACACCGAGCGTCGTCCCGCAGTCGGGCTCCCGCACGATGAGCTCCTGGGCGACGTCGACGAGACGGCGGGTCAGGTAACCCGAGTCGGCGGTACGCAGGGCCGTATCGACGAGGCCCTTACGAGCGCCGGGGGTGGCGATGAAGTACTCCAGCATCTGGAGGCCCTCACGGAAGTTCGACTTGATCGGGCGAGGAATCATGTCACCACGAGGGTTGGCCACGAGGCCGCGCATGCCGGCGATCTGACGGACCTGCATCATGTTGCCGCGGGCGCCCGATCCGACCATCATGTCGACCGGGCTGAAGACGCCCTTCGACTTGAGTGAGATCTCCATCGCCCGGCGAACGTCGTCGGTCGCATCGGTCCAGATGCGGACCTCCTGCTGACGGCGCTCGCCGTCGGTGATGATCCCCCGACGGAACTGGGTCTCGACCTTGTCGGCTTCCTTCTCGTAACGGTCGAGAATCGTCTTCTTCTCCGTAGGCGTCTGGACATCGTCGATCGAGATCGACAGGCCCGACTGCGACGCCCAGCGGTAGCAGAGGTTCTTGATCGCATCGAGCGACGCGGCAACATCGGCCTTGGTGAAGTTGTCGGAGAGACGCTCGACGATGACGCCCATCTCCTTCTTCTTCAACGCGGCATCGATGTGACCGAACATCACCATGTACTGGGCCGGCAACGCCGCCTCGAACTTGAGGCGACCGGGTGTCGTGTCGAGCACGGTACGGCTGCCATCGGCCCCACGGGCCCCGATCAGCTTGATCTTGGCGTGGACCGAAACGTCTCCCTCGTCCATCGCCCGTTCGATCTCCCACATATGGCGGAACGAACGGCCTTCGCCGGCCGCACCGTCGACATCGGCCGTGAGGTAGAAGCCACCGATGATCAGGTCTTGCGACGGGGTCACGATCGGGCGGCCCGAGGCCGGCGACAGGATGTTGTTGGCCGACAGCATCAGCACGCGGGCCTCGGCCTGCGCCTCGGCCGACAACGGAAGGTGGACGGCCATCTGGTCGCCGTCGAAGTCGGCGTTGAAGGCGGTGCAGACCAACGGGTGGATCTGCAGGGCCTTGCCCTCGACAAGGATCGGCTCAAAAGCCTGGATACCCAGGCGGTGAAGGGTTGGGGCTCGGTTGAGCATCACCGGGTGTTCCTTGATGACGTCTTCGAGGACGTCCCACACCTGCGGACGACGGCGCTCGACCATGCGCTTGGCCGACTTGATGTTCTGGGCCAGTTCGAGATCGACGAGACGCTTCATCACGAACGGTTTGAACAGCTCGAGGGCCATCAGCTTGGGCAGACCACACTGGTGCAGCTTGAGCGTCGGGCCGGCCACGATTACCGAGCGGCCGGAGTAGTCGACGCGCTTGCCGAGCAGGTTCTGACGGAAGCGACCCTGCTTACCCTTCAACATGTCCGACAGCGACTTGAGCGGGCGGTTGCCCGGTCCGGTCACCGGTCGTCCACGGCGGCCGTTGTCGAACAACGCGTCGACGGCCTCCTGCAACATGCGCTTCTCGTTGTTGACGATGATCTCGGGAGCGCCGAGATCGAGCAGCCGCTTGAGGCGGTTGTTGCGGTTGATCACACGGCGATACAGATCGTTGAGATCCGAGGTGGCGAAACGGCCGCCGTCGAGCTGCACCATCGGGCGCAGTTCCGGCGGGATCACCGGTACGGCCTCGAGGATCATCGCCTTGGGGTCGTTCGAGCGGCGGTTCTGCTCGTCGCGCCGGTTGAAGGCGGTGACGATCTTCAGGCGCTTGATCGCCTTCTGACGACGCTGGGTCGACAGCGGCTTCTTGCCGTCCTTGGCCTCGATGGCCTCGCGCAGCAGCACTTCCTCGACATCGAAGTCGATGCGGTCGATCAGCGACTTGATCGCGTCGGCGCCCATGCCGCCTTCGAAGTAGTCGCCGTAACGATCGCGCAGCTCACGCCACAGCAGTTCGTCGTCGATGATCTTGCGACCGAAGAGCGACTTGAACTCCTCCCACGTGCGCTGCACGAGGTCGATCTCGGAGTCGCCGCGCTCACGGATGCCGCCGAGGTCCTTCTCCCAGGCGGTCTTCAGCTTGCGGGCGTCGCCACCCTCCTTCTCCATGCGGGCGGCCTCGTCCTCGAACTCCTTCGTGCGGCGATCGAGGGCGAGCTCGACCTCCTTGCGAATGGCGTCGAGTTCTTCGAGCAGCTCGGCTTCGAGGTTCGGCAGGTCTTCATGGCGCTTGTCGGCATCGACCCACGTCACCAGATTGGCGGCGAAGTAGATGACCTTTTCGAGTTGCTTGGCCTTGAGTTCTTCCTTCGGCGTGATGCCGGCGAGCAGGTAGGCCAGCCACGACCGGGTACCGCGCAGATACCAGATGTGGACAACCGGGGCGGCCAGTTCGATATGGCCCATCCGGTCGCGGCGTACCTTGGAGCGGGTGACTTCGACGCCGCACCGCTCGCAGATGATTCCCTTGAAGCGGACGCGCTTGTACTTGCCGCACGAGCATTCCCAATCCCGGGTTGGACCGAAGATCTTCTCGCAGAACAGTCCGTCCTTCTCGGGACGCAGTGTTCGGTAGTTGATCGTCTCGGGCTTCTTGACCTCGCCGTGTGACCACAGGCGCATCATGTCGGCGGTCGCCAGCCCAATACGGAGCTGATCGAACATGTTGACGTCGAGCATTGTCTCTGCCTCTTCCCTCTCGTCGCCTGAACTCAGTAACTTGCCCGCTCGCGACGGCGCTGCTCGCGCTCGCGATCGTCATCATCGGAGCCGCGCTCGGGGCGGCTGATATCAATGCCGAGCTCTTCCGCGGTGCGGAAGACGTCTTCGTCCATCTCGCGCATCTCGATCTCGGCGCCGTCCTCGGCGAGCACCTCGACATTGAGGCACAACGCCTGCATCTCCTTCATGAGCACCTTGAAGCTCTCGGGAATGCCCGGCTCGGGAATGTTCTCGCCCTTGACGATCGCCTCGTACACCTTGACACGACCGAGCACGTCATCGGACTTGATCGTCAACAGCTCCTGCAGGCAGTACGCCGCGCCGTAAGCCTCGAGCGCCCACACCTCCATCTCACCGAAACGCTGGCCACCGAACTGGGCCTTGCCGCCGAGGGGCTGCTGGGTGATCATCGAGTACGGGCCGGTTGACCGGGCATGAATCTTGTCGTCGACCAGGTGGGCGAGTTTCAAGATGTACATATAGCCGACCGTGATGTCATGGTCATAGGGCTCGCCGGTGCGACCGTTGTAGAGACGGGTCTTGCCGGTGGTCTTGATCATCCGCACCCCATCGACCGATTCCGGGTTGATGTTGGCGAAGATGTTCTGGATGGTCGGGTGCTTGCCGGCGCCCGCTTCCTCGTCCCAGTGAGCACCGTCGAATACCGGCGTGGCCACGAAGGTGGACGGCTTGGTGTAGGCGCGGGTCTTGGTCTCGGTGCCGCGGATCGGCTCGTCGCCGACCTTGTCGTAGCCGGCGACGTCCCAACCCCAGCGGGCGGCGTAGCCCAGATGGGCCTCGAGCACCTGACCGACGTTCATGCGGCTCGGCACACCGAGCGGGTTCAGGATGATGTCGACCTGCGACCCGTCGGCCATGTACGGCATGTCTTCGAGTGGGAGGATCTTGGAGATGACGCCCTTGTTGCCATGGCGTCCGGCGAGCTTGTCGCCCACCTGGATCTTGCGCTTCTGAGCGACGTAGACCCGCACCAGCTCGTTGACGCCGGGGGGAAGCTCGTGACCGTCTTCGCGGGTGAACACCTTGACGTCGATGACCTTGCCGCTCTCGCCGTGAGGCACCTTGAGCGACGTATCGCGAACCTCGCGGGCCTTCTCACCGAAGATGGCCCGCAACAGGCGCTCCTCAGGGGTCAGCTCGGTCTCGCCCTTGGGCGTCACCTTGCCGACGAGCACATCGCCCGGGCCGACCTCGGCGCCGACACGGATGATGCCGCGATCGTCGAGGTCGCGCAGGATGTCTTCGCTGAGGTTCGGGATGTCCCGGGTGATCTCCTCCGGGCCGAGCTTCGTGTCGCGGGCGTCGACCTCGTGCTCGTGGATGTGGATCGACGTGAGCACGTCGTCCTTCACCAGTCGCTCCGACAGGATGATGGCGTCCTCGAAGTTGTAGCCCTCCCATGGCATCAGCGCCACGAGCAGGTTCTTGCCGAGGGCGAGTTCACCCATGTCGGTGGACGGACCGTCGGCGATGATCGTGCCCTTGACGAGCTGCTCGCCTTCCTTCACCCGTGGCACCTGGTTGAGACAGGTGTTCTGGTTGGAGCGCTGGAACTTGGCCAGCCGGTAGACCCGCTTGCCGAGCGTCTTGTACTGCACGGTGATCGAGTCGCCGGAGACCTCCATCACCTCGCCCTCCTCGGGGGCTTGGATCAGGTCGGCCGCGTCGCGTGCCGCGCGGGCCTCGATGCCGGTGCCGATGTACGGTGCCTCGGCGCGGATGAGGGGGACGGCCTGACGCTGCATGTTCGCACCCATCAGGGCACGGTTGGCATCGTCATGCTCAAGGAACGGGATCAGCGCCGTGGCGACCGAAACGATCTGCTTGGGCGACACGTCCATGATGTCGACTTCGTTGCCCGGGATGTAGCGAATGTCGGTGGTGGCACCGAAGAAGCTTTCGGCCTCGAGCATGCGCTTGAGGTCATCGAGGCTGGCCGCCTGCGGCGACACCCGCACGAGGACGCGGTCCTCCTTGAAGGAGCCGTCGGGGTTGATCGGCGTGTTGGCCTGGGCCACCACGTAGAGCTCCTCCTCGTCGGCGGCCATGTAGACGACCTCGTCGGTCACCTTGCCCTCGCGCACCTTGCGATACGGCGTCTCGATGAATCCGAACTCGTTCACCCGGGCGTAGGTCGACAAGGCACCGATCAGACCGATGTTCGGGCCTTCCGGAGTTTCGATCGGGCACATGCGGCCATAGTGGGAGAAGTGGACGTCTCGCACTTCGAAGCCGGCGCGCTCACGTGAGAGGCCGCCCGGACCTAGAGCCGACAGACGGCGGCGGTGGGTCAGCCCCGACAACGGGTTCACCTGGTCCATGAACTGCGACAGCTGGGAAGTCCCGAAGAACTCCTTGATCGCCGCGACCACCGGACGGATGTTGATCAGCGACTGGGGCGTGATCGCCTCGACGTCCTGAGTCGTCATGCGCTCGCGCACGACACGCTCCATGCGGGACAGGCCGATGCGCACCTGGTTCTGGATCAACTCGCCGACCGAGCGGATGCGACGGTTGGCGAAGTGGTCCTGATCGTCGAGGCGGTAACCCTGCTCCTGCTTGACGAGGTGGAGCATGTAAGTGATGGTCGCCATCACCTCGATGCGGCTGAGCACATCCTGGTCGGGCGCGGGAACGTCGTACAGGTCGCCGGTCAGGCCGAACAGATCGCCGAGCATGGCGACCTCGGTGCCCAGCTTGCGATTGAGCTTGTAGCGACCGACTCGCGACAGGTCGTAGCGACGGTTCTCGAAGAAGGCGTTGCGGAAGTAGGCGCGGGCCGACTCGACGGTCGGCGGCTCGCCCGGACGGGCCCGCTTGTAGATCTCGACCAGCGACTCGTCCTGCGACGGGGCGATATGACGATCCTTCTCCCACTGGCCCTCGAGGAAGTCGAAGTAGTTGACGAAACGCTCGAGGAAGCCCGGCGCATGCTCCTCGTCGTAGCCCAGCGCACGCAGGATCGTGAAGATCGACATGCGGCGCTTGCGGGCGACTCGGGTGCCGGCGGTGACATCCTTGCCCGGCTTCTGCTCGACATCGAACTCGAGCCACTCACCACGGTACGGATGGATGGTGCCCTTGACAAGCTGATGCTTGGCGAGGTTACGCAGGCGGAAGCGCTCCCCCGGCTCGAAGATGACGCCCGGCGAGCGGACCAGCTGCGAGACGACGACACGTTCGGTGCCGTTGACGATGAAGGTGCCCTTTTCCGTCATCATGGGGAAGTCGCCCATGAAGACGGTCTGCTCCTTGATCTCGCCGGTGTTCCGGTTCATGAACCGGGCCCGCACGAAGATCGGAGCCGAGAAGGTCATGTCCTTCTCTTTGCACTCCTCGACGGAGAACTTGGGCGGCGGGCGCAGGTCCTCGTCGTCGGGATCGAACTCCAGTTCGAGCTGCAAGGTCTCGGAGAAGTCCTTGATCGGGGAGATGTCGGTGAACGTCTCCTTCAACCCCTCGTTGAGGAGCCAGTCGAAACTCGACCGCTGGACAGCGATCAGATCGGGCAACTCGAGCGGTTCGCTCAGGTTTGCGAACGAATAACGCTCACGAAAGGGGGAACGTGAAGCCACGCTGATTCTCCTCAGGCCGGTACAGACGAGACGGGGCGCGCTGAACCAGACCACAGACTTGAAGGCAGACGGGGGCAACGCACGGCAACTGCTGATCCTACCGGGTTTGGGCAACGACAGTCAACCCATTCGCCCACGGCAAACCGGGGCCGAACAGGTTTCGGCTGGCGCGTCACCGTAAATGACGAACGGCGGTTCGTCAAGCACCCTCTTCATAGTTCGCTGGACCCATCCATGTCCCCCAGACCGCGGTGAAGAACATACGCAACGTGATGTTCGCGGTCCCGGTCTCGCCGGGCGTGGAGTCCGGTGCCGTGATCGACATCGAAAACGGCAGAGGGACCCGGGAGTCGATCCCGGGTCCCTCTGTCTGTTCGAAGCCGGTGGCGGTGCCACCGACGGAACTACTTGACTTCGACGTCGGCACCGGCATCGACGAGCTTGGCCTTGGCCTTCTCGGCCTCATCCTTGTTGACCTTCTCCAAGACGGCTTTGGGGGCGGCGTCAACGACGTCCTTGGCCTCCTTCAGGCCCAGGCTGGTGAGCTCGCGCACAACCTTGATGACCTGGATCTTCTGGGCACCGGCCGACTTGAGGATGACGTCGAACTCGTCCTTCTCCTCTTCGACCGGGGCGGCGGCCGCGCCACCACCGGCGGCAGCAACGGCCATCGGGGCCGCAGCGGTCACGTTGAACTTCTCTTCGAACGCCGAGAGCAACTCGGACAGCTCGAGCACGGTCATGCCACTGATGGCGTCGAGGATGTCGTCCTTCGAAAGAGCCATGATTGTTTTCTCCTTAAGAATGGGTGTTGAGATTCGTGTGGGGGTGAAGCGGCCGATCAGGCTGCTTCCTTCTGTTCGATGAGGGCCTTGAGGCCATACGCGAAGTTTCGGGGCAAGGCCTGCAGGAGGCCGGCCATCTTGGTCATCGGAGCCTGGAAGGCTCCGGCCAGCTGGGCGAGCAGCACGTCACGCGACGGCAGCTCGGCGAGAGCCTGCACGTCGGGAGCCGACAGCAGTTTGCCGCTCAACGCACCGCCCTTGATGACCAGCAACGGGTTGGTCCGGGACAGCTCGCGCAATGCCTTGGCCGCCGCGGCGACGTCGCCATTGACGAACGTCAATGCCGTCGGGCCGACGAGCTGATCATCCAGCCCGGTGAGTCCGGCGTCGTTGGCGGCGCGGCGGGCGAGGGTGTTCTTGTAGACCTTGAACTCTGCACCCGACTGACGCAGCGTCTGACGCAGAGCACCGAGCTGACTGACCTTCATCCCGCGATACTCGGTGACGAGCACCGCGTCGGCCTTGCGCATGCGCTCGGTGACGTCGCTGACTACGGCAGCTTTTTCGGGTCTTGGGTTGTCCATGTTTCACCTCCTCTCGCTTCGACTCAGGTGCTCGCTGCACGTGCACGCGAACACCTCGAGGAGCGAGAAGGCTTCTCATGGAGTTCACCTCTGCTGGCGGGAAATCCCATTACCCACCAGGAGGTGGACCAACGGTCTACGGCGAGCAACCAGTAACTGGTTGTAGGTCGACCACGCTATCGCTTCCACCGGTGTATGCCCACCGATGGAAGCAGACGGCGGTCAGGATCAGACGGCGTCGCCCTTCAAGCGGTTGGTGTCGATCTTCACACCGGGGCCCATCGTCGAGGCGACCGAGATCTTCTTGAGATACCGGCCCTTGGCGGCGGCCGGCTTCGCCCGCTGGAGTTCGTCGAGCAGAGCCTTGAAGTTCGAATGCAAGGCGTCGACGGCGAAGCTCGCCCGGCCGATCGGCACGTGGATGTTGCCGTAGCGATCGGTGCGGTACTCGACCTTGCCGCCCTTGAACTCGGTCACGGCGCGGCCGACATCGGTGGTCACGGTGCCGGTCTTCGGGTTGGGCATCAGGCCCCGCGGGCCAAGGGCCCGACCGAGGCGACCGACCATCGGCATCAGATCCGGGGTGGCGATGGCCACATCGAAGTTGAAGTTGCCCTTTTCGATCTCGGCGACGAGATCGTCCGTGCCGACGATGTCGGCGCCGGCCTTGCGGGCCTCTTCGGCAGCTTCACCGGCGGCGAACACGGCGACTCGCACGTCTTTGCCGGTGCCGGCGGGCAGGGCGACGGTGCCACGGACCATCTGGTCCGCCTTACGAGGATCGACGCCGAGGCGGACAGCCGCTTCGACGGTCTCGTCGAACTTGGCCGATGCGACGGCCTTGACCAGTTCCAACGCCTCGACGGGCGAGAACAGTTGCTCGCGGTTGAAGCGCTTGAGCGCGTCGGTGTACTTCTTGGATTGCGCCATGGTGGCTCCCTCATTCAGTCGGCCCGTCCGGCGAGGTTGTCCGGAACGAGGCGGGTTGGTTGGTGGTAACGACTCGACGGTATGCGACCGTCGAGGAATCAGGCGATCTGCAGGCCCATCGAGCGAGCGGTGCCACGAACCTGCAGCTTGGCGGCCTCGAGGTCGTAAGCGTTGAGGTCGGGCATCTTGATCTTGGCGACTTCTTCGATATCGGCCTCGGTGACCGTGCCGCAGACCTCTTTACCCGGGTTCTTCGAACCGCGGGGCAGACCGGCCTTCTGGCGCAGCAGCACCGGCGTGGGCGGAGTCTTGAGGATGAACGTGAACGAACGATCCTCGAACACGGTGATCTCGACCGGGATGATGGTGCCGACCTGCGACTCCGTCGCCGCGTTGTACTGCTTGACGAAATCCATGATCGGAACACCATGGGGTCCGAGCGCGGTACCGACAGGGGGGGCCGGAGTGGCCTTACCTGCCGGAATCTGAATCCGGACGATCGCAGCAACCTTCTTCTTCGCCATTTTGGCGTTCCTTCCTTACCTAAACGTTTCTACAAGCTCTACAGCTTGGCGACTTGAGCGAAGTCCATCTCGACGAGCGTCTCGCGGCCGAAGATATTGACGAGAACCTTGAGCTTCATGTGATCGGGGTTGATCTCGGCGACCTGGCCGGAGAAGTCGGCGAATGGGCCTTCCTTCACCCGCACGCTCTCACCGATCTCGTACTCGAACTTGGGCTTGCGCCGCGTGCTGGTCTCCTGCCCATCGCCCTTGGCCGACAGGAACGTCTCGACTTCGCGGCGCGACAGCGGGGTCGGCTTCTTGTCGAAGCGGGCCTGACCGACGAAACCGGTCACACCGGGCGTGTTGCGCACGCAGTACCACGAGGAGTCGTCCATCTCGCAACGAACGAGCAGATAGCCGGGGAAGACCTTCTTCTGTACGACCTGCTTGCGGCCGTTCTTGAACTCGACGACGTCCTCCATCGGGATGACGGCCTCGTAGATCTTGTCTTCCATGTTCATCGACTGGATGCGGGCTTCGAGGTTGGCCTTGACCTTCTTCTCGTACCCCGACTGGCTGTGGATGACGTACCACTTGCCCGGCTTCAACCAGGGATTCTCGGCCGGCGGTTCCTCGTCGTCCTCGTCACCCGAGAGGTCGAACGACGCATCCGGCTGTGCCGACACGTCGTCGGCCACCGCAACCGCATCGACAGCAACCGCATCGACGACATCGGCCGCGCCGGCATCATCGGCCGCGCCGGCATCATCGCCAGTGCTGGCATCGCCGGCCGGGGCGGCGTCGCCCGCTGCGTCGTCGGCATTGGGTTCTTCGTCGATCTCCTCAGGGAGATCCATGTCATCTGTCATCGATCAGTTTCCGTAGAGCCAGCTGGTGAGCGTATTGAAGAGCGAGTCGAGTCCGAACACGTAACCGGTGAAAATCAGTACGGTGATCAGCACGACGATGGCGTACTTGCGCACCTCGGGCCAGGCCGGCCAGGCCACCTTGGCCATCTCGGCACGAACCTCGCGGATGTACTGCGGGATCGATGTGCGGCCCTCGTCGGGCTTCTTGTTCGCGGTCGGGCGCGCCGTACGGACGGGCTGGCCCTTCTCGTCGAGGGCACCCATCTTCTTCAATTGACGCTTTTGTTCGCGATTCAGGTCCTCAGTGGACATGGTGACCTTCCTCCAGCGAAGGCTGGGCAGGGCAGGAGGGACTCGAACCCACGACCGTCGGTTTTGGAGACCGATGCTCTACCAACTGAGCTACTGCCCTCGGAGAGTAGGGCCGCTGGCAGGTTACCAGCGGCCCACTCATCGAGTGTTTGGGTTAACGGGTTTCCTTGTGGCTGGTGTGCCGACGGTCGTGGGAGCAGTACTTCTTCATCTCGAGTCGCTCACGATCGTTGATCTTGGACTTCTTCGTGATGTAGTTGCGCCGCTTGCACTCGGTGCACTCCAGCGTGATCTTGATGCGCTTGTCGTTCTTGGCCATGGTGCTGTCAGCTCACTTCAAAATCTTCGTGACGCGACCTGCGCCAACCGTACGACCACCCTCACGAATGGCAAACCGCAACTGCTCATCCATGGCGATCGGCTTACCCAACTCCACGATCATCGCCACATTGTCACCCGGCATCACCATCTCCGTACCCTCCGGCAACTGCACCGTACCCGTCACATCAGTCGTCCGGAAAAAGAACTGCGGACGATAATTATTGAAGAACGGCTTATGACGCCCACCCTCCTCCTTATTCAACACATACACCTGACCCTCAAAATTCGTGTGCGGCGTAATCGAACCCGGCTTACACAACACCTGACCGCGCTCCACGTCCTCTTTCTTCGTTCCCCGCAGCAACGCACCGATGTTGTCACCCGCCATACCCTCATCCAACAACTTGCGGAACATCTCCACCCCGGTACACGTCGTCTTCTGCGTCTTACGCAACCCGACGATCTCAATCTCATCACCGGTATGAACCTTGCCCTGCTCCACCTTGCCCGTCACGACCGTCCCCCGACCCGTAATCGTGAACACATCCTCAATCGGCATCAAGAACGGCTTATCCAAATCACGAGCCGGTTCCGGAACCGCGCTATCACACGCATCCATCAACTCCATGATCGCTTCTTGCCACTTCTCATCACCCTCCAACGCCTTCAACGCCGAAACGCGCACCACCGGACAATCATCACCCGGGAACTCATACTCGTTCAACAACTCACGCACCTCAAGCTCCACCAACTCGAGCAACTCCTCATCATCCACCATGTCCGACTTGTTGAGCGCCACCACAATGTACGGCACCCCAACCTGACGAGCCAACAACACATGCTCACGCGTCTGAGGCATCGGACCATCCGTCGCCGCCACCACCAAAATCGCCCCATCAACCTGCGCCGCACCCGTAATCATATTCTTAATATAATCCGCATGACCCGGCATATCCACATGCGCATAATGACGCTTCGTGGTCTCATACTCAATATGCGCGATCGAGATCGTAATACCACGCGCCTTCTCCTCCGGCGCCTTATCAATCTGATCAAACGGCGTATAATTCGCCAAACCCTTACCCGCCAACGTCTTCGAAATAGCCGCCGTCAACGTCGTCTTACCATGATCAATATGACCCATAGTACCGATATTCACATGCGGCTTATTCCGCTCGAACTTTGCCTTGGACAT
>JANMJD010000223.1:0-8980 GCA_031371195.1 Actinomycetes bacterium
GGGGCGCCGCGCCGTGGGGGCGGCGCCCCACTGTCTGGTTCGGTGAGTTTCGTTCGGCGACGTTCGTCGGGAGGAGAGTCCGCCGGCTACTTCGGCAGGTCTCGGAAGGGCACGTCCCTATCGACGCGCACGTCGCCGGGCAGGCCGAGGACGCGTTCGGCGACGATGTTGCGTTGCACCTCGTCGGTGCCGCCCCCGATCTTGCTGGCGAACTGGCTGAGGAATCCGAACGCCGCCGCCCGCCCGTCGGGGTCGTCGGAGGGCATCAGGCTGCCGGCCGCTCCCTCGATGGCCAGCGCGAGGTTGGTGACCGTTGTCAAGGCTCCGGTGTGGGCGAGTTTGAGTACCGAGCTCTCGGGACCGGGAGCCTGCCCACGGCTGATCGCCGACTGCACCCTCCAGCCGAGAAACTTGATCAGTTGATGGCGGATGTGCACGTCGGCGAGTGCTTGGCGAGTACGCGGATCGTCCGCGCCGCCGTGTCGCTCGACGAGCCGCAGCAACCCGGGCATCGGGTCGGTGGCACCACTGCCGATCAGCGTCCGTTCACTGGTCAACGTGGTCATCGTCACGCCCCAGCCGCGGTTCACCTCACCGACGACCTGTGACACGGGGACCCGCAGGTCGGTGAGGAACACCTCGTTGAAGTGGGCGGTTCCGGTGATCTGGCGCAGCGGGCGGATTTCGACGCCCGGCGATCGCATGTCGACCAGGAGATAGGTGATGCCCTGGTGCTTGGGCACATCGACGTCGGTGCGGGTGAGCAGGATGCCCCAGTCGCTGTAGTGGGCGCTCGACGTCCACACCTTCTGGCCGTTGACCACGAACTCCTCACCGTCGCGGATCGCCCGCGTGGACAACGCGGCCAGATCGGAGCCGGCGCCGGGCTCGGAGAACAACTGGCACCACAGCTCGTCGCCCCGCAGCATCGGCCGCAGGAACCGCCGCTGCTGCTCGGGTGTGCCGTGCTTGATCAGGGTCGGGCCGGCCATGCCGATGCCCTGGGCGAACACCCCGCCGGGCGCCTCGTAGCGGGAAAGCTCCTGGTTGAACACCATCTGCTCGAGGATCGTTCCGCCGCGGCCGCCGTGCTCCTTCGGCCAGGTGATACCCGCCCAGCCATTGTCGTACAGCGTTGCCTGCCACTCCTGGGCCACCCGGACGTGTTCAGCCTCCTCCGGCGACCGGGCATCGTGGGACATGGCGTGGGCCTGGGCGTTGCCGTCCTTCAACTTGGCGTGCTGCGACAGGAAGTCCCGTACCTCGGCACGGAAGGCGGCCTCGGCCGGGGTGTCGTCGAAGTCCATGCGAGTCAGCGGCTGGCGCGGGTACCGAGGACCAGCGCATCGTTCGGGTTGTCGGGCAACTCGTCGAGGGGTACCTGCAACTCGCCGACGGTCGGCCCGAACCGGTCGGCCAAGGGCTGCAGCGCGGCCAGATCGAAGCCGTAGAGCGCGGCGGCGTTGTTGGCCAGCAGGTCGCGCATCACGTCCTCGGTCCGGTCGTGGAAGATCTGGCGCAGGAGCTCCTTGGTGAACGGGAAGGTGCCCTCGTCGTGCGGAAAGTCGCAGCCCCACATGAACCGGTCGTGGCCGAACGTGTTCAGGACGGCGGCGTCGTCGGGCTTCGGTTGGCTGATCCCGATCCAGCACTGACGCCTGAAGTACTCGCTCGGCAGCATCGGTTGGATGATGTCGCGGTGGTAGCGGATCTCGCCGGTGGCGCCGGTGTCGCGGATCTTGGCCGACATCGTGTCGAGCTGGCGCAGCAGCCCGGGAATCCAATGGCCACCGGTCTCGGTCATCACGAACTTGAGCCGCGGGAACCGCTCGAACACGCCCGACAGCAGCATGTGCACGAGCGGGCGTTGCGAGTAGAAGCTCACCTCGTTGATGTACAGCAGCGGTGACACCGGGTAGTTGCCGAAGTTCGGCACGCCGGTTCCCCCATGTACGTTGACCGGCAGTTCGAGGTCTTGGAGCACCGCCCAGAGCCGGTCGTAGACCGGGTCGTAGATCGGCTTCATCCAGTAGGCGTCGGGGGAGATGTTGGGGAGCAGTACGCCCCCTCGCAGACCGTGGTCCTTGATCCAGTGGGCGTCGGCGATGGCGTCGTCGATGTCGTTCAGGAAGATCTGCCCGATGCCGGCGCGCTGGGCCGGCGCCTCGTCGACGAAGTCGGCGAGCCACCGGTTGTGGGCGCGGATGCCCGCCAGACGGTGCTCGTATTCTTCGGGTTTCGGCGGCCCGGCGAAGAGCACGAAGCTGGGAAAGAACGGTGGCACGGTGTTCGGGAAGATCACCTCGGCGACGACGCCGTCGCCGTTCTGCTCGGCCCACCGCTTCTCACTGTCCCAGTTGCGGGTACGGCGGTCGTCCTTCAGGTCCTTGAACGGGTTCTTGTACTCCCCCCGCCAGGCATCGAAATCGGCGTGATACTTGGCTTCCAGCGTCTCGCGGTATTGCGCGTGACTGCCGCCGGCGTGACTGTCGGCGGTGATGATCGTGTAGCGATCCGTAGCGGCCACGGTGATTCCTCCAGGTTGGTCACCATCGACAATACGAAGGCGCGGGCACTCGGACGCGACCGGAGGTACGCCGGTCCGACGAGCGGCGTCGGTTGTGCTTATAGTGCGCATTGAGTCAGCAGTCCTCGGCCACGCCTGTCAGGGGCAGGCGTGCCGGTTTCGACACAGGGGGAAGAGATGGCACGAAGGAATCTGTTCGGGGCGTTGTGTGTCCTGTCATTGATGGCGGCGGCGTGCGGACGCAGCTCGACATCGACCCAGGACGCCGCCACGACGACACAGGCGGCGGTGGCGACCAGCGCGGCACCGGCACCCGAGCCGACCACGGCACCGAGCGGCGAACCGAGCGCCACCGAAGCGGCGGCACCGACCGATGCGGCGACGACGACCGCCGCCGATCCGTGCGCGGGAGCTGCGCTCGAGGACTCCGACATCGGTGTCAGCAAGGACAAGATCACGGTGCTGGTGATGGCCGACGTCGGCTCGGAGCTGGCGCCCGGATTGTTCCAGGGCTCGATCGACGGGGCCAAGGCCTGGGCCAAGAACGTCAACGACAACGGCGGCCTCGCCTGCCGTCAGGTCGAAGTCCTCGAATGGGATTCGAAGATTAACCCGACCGAAGGGACCAACGGATATCTCGAGGCCTGCTCCAAGGCGGTCGCCATGGTCGGTTCGACGACCTTGTTCATCCCGCCCGAGGCGATCACCTCACTGGAGACCTGCCCCGACAAGGCCGGCCAGCCCACCGGTTTCGCCGACGTCCCCGAGCGGGCCGTCGACTCGGTGCAACAGTGCTCCACCCACGTCTTTACCCTTGCCGGCATCAACGGTTCATGCCCGTACGGAGGCACCGGCCCGCGTGACTACGAGGGCTTCCTCGGCCCGTTCGTGAAGTACACCGAGATCGCCGGCGGACAGTTGCACGGCATCTACCTCATCCCGTCCGACCTGCCATCGACCATCGCCTCGTCGATGCCGACCATCCGCACGCTGAACAAGTCGGGCCTGGTCGTCAGCGATGCCGAGTTCGGGGTCAGCGGCCGTGCGGAGCAGGCGGCCTACGGCGAATACGTGGCGGCGATGAAGTCGAGCGGCTCGAACATCGCCATCGACGGCTCGAACGATCAGGTGATGATCAAGCTGCGCACCGAGGCCAAGGCCCAGGGGCTCGACGAGTCCAAGGTCATCTGGGCGTGTTCGCTGGCCTGCTACACCGACGCCTTCCGCAAGGATCCCAACGTCGAGGGCACCTACCTCTGGCTGCCGTTCCTGCCGTTCGAGGAGCGCGATCAGAACCCCGATCTCGATGCCTTCCTCACCGGCATCGGCTCGGACTTCCCCCAGTCGTGGTCGGTGCTGGCCTGGAACTCGGGCCGGGTGTTCGAGCAGGCGGTGAACGCCATCGTCGCCGCTGACGGTCCGAACGGCATCACCCGGGCCCGCATCATCGAGGAGGTCGCCAAGATCAAGGCGTTCGACAACGGAGGCTGGCTGGGGACGGTCGATCTCTCCAAGAAGGGCCTCAGCCCCTGCTTCGTGATGCTGCAGTTGAAGGGTGGCAAGTTCGAACGGCTCTTCCCCGCCGAGAAGGGCAAGCTCGACTGCACCGGGTCGAACATCACCACCTGGTCGGGCGATTCGCTGGCCGAATACAAGGGCTGACCTGCGCCCATGAACGTGTTGCAGCGTCTCCGGTCGACGCTCGGGTTGTCGATCGGGCTGTTTGTCGTGCTTGGGGCCTTCGTGATCTACGGCGGCCGCCAAGCGCCCAAACTCCCCGGCTTCTCGGTGGAGAACATCGCCACGGCGCTGTTCACCGGGTTGGCGATCGGAGCGCTGTACGCGTTGTACGCCACGGGCATCGTCGTGGTGTATACGACCACCGGCATCTTCAACTTCTCACAGGCGGCCGTTGCGGCGTTCTGTGCCTATCTCTATTGGCAGTTCCGCGTCGACTGGCACTGGGCTGCGCTCCCGGCATTGGCGATCGTGATCCTGGTCATCGCCCCGCTGATCGGTCTGCTGCTGGATCGGCTGATCATGCGCAAGCTGGAGGATTCGCCGGTCGTCATCCAGTTGCTCGTGACCGTCGGGGTGATGTACTTCATCCTGATCGCCACCAGCCAGATCTGGAAGCCGGACCGTCCTAGGAAGCTGCCGGCGTTCTACGGCACCAAGAGCATCGATCTCGGACCGGTCAACCTCACGTACCACCGGGCGATCGTGTTGGTGGTGGCCATCGTCGTGGCCGTTGCGCTACGTGTCCTGTTCCGCTCGCGCCTGGGCGTCTCGATGCGCGCAGTGGTCGATAATCGCTCCCTCGCCGCCTTGACCGGGGCGCGCCCCGACCTGGTGTCGGCGGCCGCGTGGGCGGTCGGGGCAATGCTCGCGGCGATCGCCGGAATCATGATCGCCCCGGAGTTGGAACTCGAGCCGTCGAACCTCAACGCGGTGCTCGTCTTCGCCTTTGCCGCGGCCGTGTTCGGCCAACTCAAGAGCCTTCCGCTCGCGCTGACCGGCGCCCTGCTCCTCGGCGTCGGCCGCCAGTTCCTGATCTCGTTCCTGAAGTTCGGCGGCGACTGGACGTTCGCCAAGGATGGTGTCGCCCCAGTCGTGTTGCTGCTGGCCGTACTGGCGTTGCCGCAGTCCCGCCTACAGGTCGGTCGGGTCACGAGAAATCTCAAGCCGATCGAGCGGACTTCGCGCGTCTGGGAGGCGGCCCTCGGGGGTGTCGTGCTCATCGTGCTGTTCTTGGCCTTCTCCGGCGGGTGGCTGCACTTCGGGTTCTGGGACCCGGGAGCGTGGAATCAAGTCGCTCTCAACCGGGCGAATGTGGCGTTGGCGGTGGCGTTCATCGGCATGTCGCTCGTGCCGCTCACCGGATGGGCGGGGCAGCTCAACTTCGCCCCGATGGCCTTCGCCGGGTGGGGCGCCTATCTCCATCTCAAACTGGCCGAGGGCGGCAGCGCCCCGACGGTGTCGGTGTGGTGGCTGGTGCTCATCGGACTGCTCAGTGCGCCACTCGGCGCGGTGGTCGCGCTCGTCGCCGGACGGCTGCGAGGTCTCTATCTCGCGCTCGCCTCGATCGCCTTCACCGAGATCATGGCGAAGCTGTTCTTCCCCCATCCGGCGTCAGGCTTCCGCGACGTGACCAAGTTCAAGCCGTTCGATGTATTCGGCGTCGAACTCACGACGCGGCGATCGTTCCTGATGCTGCTCGTCGTCGTCTTCGTGATCTTCATGATCGCGCTCACGGCCTTGCGTCAGAGCCGGTACGGCCGGCGCTGGGTCGCCCTGAACAACAGCGAGGCCGCCGCCGCGACCGTCGGCGTGGGCGTGGCGTCGACGAAGGTGGTCGTCTACGCCGTTTCGGCGG
The DNA here is from genome assembly GCA_031371195.1 of Actinomycetes bacterium. Taxonomy (GTDB): domain Bacteria; phylum Actinomycetota; class Acidimicrobiia; order Acidimicrobiales; family Ilumatobacteraceae; genus JANMJD01. Next base: position 5,904 of record JANMJD010000223.1, read on the forward strand.
CCATGGCGGGCATCGGTGGGGCGCTGTTCGCCACGGCATACGGCAGCGTCGATGCGGTGCGCACGTTCACCCTCGATGCGAGCATTCCGATCGTGTTGCTGATGGCGATCGGTGGCATGGCATACCCGATCGCCGCGCTGTTCACGACGTTCCAGCTGATGTTCCTGGCGCTCGGTGACCGGCTGGAGCAGGCCGGAGCCCCCGGATGGCTGCTCGGCCCGCTGACGTTCCTTCGCCTGTTCGGACCGGGTCTGGGCGCCATCGGCATGGTCGTCAATCAACGTGGCGCGGCATTCGAAACCGGCCGTCAGAACGCTCGATTCCTGCCGTGGCGTCACGATGCCAAGGCCGAGCATGCGGCCGGCCGGGCCAAGGCCCGCGAGGCGGAGATCGGCGAGTTGGGCCTGGTCAGACCATTCGGTCCCCAGGATGTCGTGGCGTTGGACCGTCGGTTGGGCATCGCCGACGACGTCGCCCCTGGTCGGCACCGCCAGCTCCCCGGTGAACTCACAGAAGGAGCGGGCATTGCCGTTGCTGGAAGTTGATCGTGTGAGCGTGCGCTTCGGCGGCCTCCTCGCCGTGCACACCGCCACGTTGGCGGTCGAGGCCGGAACCATCACCGGCCTGATCGGACCGAACGGCGCCGGCAAGACGACGCTGTTCAACGTGATCACCGGGCTGCAACCGCCGACGAACGGAGAGGTGTTCTTCGACGGACGCAATGTCACGCGCCTCGGCGTCCACAAACGCGCTCGTCTCGGCATCGCCCGGACTTTTCAGAAGCTCGAGGCGTTCAACTCGCTATCGGCGCGCGACAACGTGTTGGTGGCGGCCGAGATGGCCACCAAGGCCCGTCGTGGCGGCCGTCCCGTGCGGGTCGTGGCCGACGAGGCACTGGAGCAGGTCGGCCTCGCGGACCTCGCCGACATCACCGTCGGGACGATGCCTACGGCCACCGCCCGCCTCGTGGAACTGGCCAGGGCGCTGGCCACCGGACCCAAGATCCTGCTGCTGGATGAAGCATCCTCGGGACTCAACGACGACGAGACCGGGGCGATCAGCGAGCTGCTCCTGCGACTCGTCGGCGAGACGGGCGTGTCGGTGCTGCTCGTCGAGCACGACATGAACTTCGTCATGGGCGTGTGCGCACAATTGTTTGTGCTCGACCTCGGAGAGATCATCGCCGCGGGGACCCCGACCGACGTGCAGCAGAACCGCCTCGTCCAGGCGGCTTATCTCGGCACGGCCAAGGACGCCGCGTGACTCCACTGCTCGAACTGTCCGGAGTGCACGCCGGCTACGGGATCATCGACGTGCTCCATGGGGTCGATCTGCGGGTGATGCCCGGCGAGGTGTTCGCCCTCCTCGGCCCCAACGGGGCCGGCAAGTCGACGACGTTGCGAGTGGCCAGCGGGCAGATCGTCCCCAGCAGCGGAACGTTCAAGGTCAACGGTCGCGAGGTCAACGGCGTGGGTTCCGATGCGCTGGCGCGCGCCGGCATCTGCCTCATCCCCGAAGGTCGGGGTGTCTTCCCCAACCTGACCGTCAACGACAACCTGCGGATGTGGACATTCAGCGGAACGTCGTACAAGACCGTGTCCGACAAGGCGTTTCACTACTTCCCTCGCCTGCACGAGCGGCGGGAACAATTGGCCGGCACGTTGTCGGGTGGAGAGCAGCAGATGCTTGCCCTGTCGCGGGCATTGTCCACCAACCCGGTGCTGTTGATGCTCGATGACCTGTCGATGGGGCTCGCCCCGTTGATCGTCGAGCACCTCTACGACAGGGTCGCAGAACTGGCCCGCGACGGACTGTCGATCCTGGTGGTCGAGCAGTTCGCCCAGGCGGTGCTCGGCGTGGCCACCCGAGCGGCGATCATGCTGCACGGTCGAATCGAACGGGTCGGCTCGCCCGCCGAGTTGGCTGCCGAGGCCGCCTCGGCGTATCTCGGCGGCGACGGCTCCCCCTCTCATCACGCCACTTCCCATCCTGGAGGATGACACCAATGCCCGACACGCCCGATCAGTCGGCGCGGATGCGCGAATTCCAGAGCGAGGTCGACGCCTTGAAGGTCGGGGGCGGCGGGGCGAACCCGGAACGCACCTGGCTGAGAGTTGCCGTCGTCGGCCTGGTCGCCTCGGTGGTGATCGAGGTCATCGCCTATTTCGGCTCGCATGGCACCACCGACGCGCTGGCCCAACGTGACTACATCGTGATCGCCCTCCTCGGAGTGGCGGTCGCGGTGATCTCGACCGGCCTGTTCGTGACCTTCAGCCTGACGCGGTACTTCCGCTACTGGCTGATCCGGCTGATCTACCAGGATCGGGAGTCATCCGACCGGATGATCGACGTTCTCGGCAAGCGCTGAGTCGGCGATCGAGATGAGCGAAGTCCCCGACGACGAACTGGCCAACTCGCCGAAATTCCACAAGGATCGCAGCGCCTATGGTCCAGCGCTCGAAGCGTGGCTCGGGCGGGTGATCGTGGGCGCCTCCGATGTGGAGATCTCCGATCTGAACGTCCCGGTTGCCACCGGCTTCTCCAACGAGACGGTGATGTTCACCGCCTCGTGGACAGTCGCCGGCCAGCGGCACACCGAGCGCCTGGTCGGACGAATCGAGCCGGGCGATGGCGCTCTGTTTCCCACGTTGACCCCGGCGACCGCCGTGTCCGTCGGTCTGCAGCATCGGGCGATGGAGGTCGTCGCCACCGCCGGGGTCGCCCCCGTGCCGGTCACCATCGCCTATGAGGCGGACTCCCGCGTGTTGGGCCTGCCGTTCTTCGTGATGAAGTTCATCGCCGGAAAAGTGCCGGGTGACCAGCCGCGATACTCCCAGGCCGGTTTCCTGGTCGACGAGGCGACCCCCGACGACCGACACAGAATGGTGACGTCCGGGCTGACCGCGATGGCCGGTATCCACTCGATCGACTGGCGCACGGCCGACCTGGGCTGGCTCGATCCGACCGACGGCAAGCCCACGACCGCGGCCCATCTGGCCATCTATCGCCAGTTCGTCGTCGACCAACTCGCCGGGCGTGACGACCCGGTAATCCACGCCGCGCTCGACTGGCTCGAC
>JANMJD010000237.1:0-8354 GCA_031371195.1 Actinomycetes bacterium
CGAGTTCCCCCACCCGTTGCGCGTGTCCAGTCGACGCACGGTCACCGTCGCCATCACCACGGCCTGGCTCGGGGCGATCGTGTTCATGACGATCGCCGACGCCGATCCGACCTGGCCGCTCGTCCTTGCCCTGCTGGTCGGCCCGGCCTACTACATCGGTCTGACTATCTCACGTCTGTTCGTCCACGAGCCGGCGATGGCGCTGCCCTGAGGTATTTTCGGCCAACGGCCGGCGTCCCCGACCCGGGCGTGACCAGGTTTACTTCGAGATGCAGTGAATCATCGCCAGGCCGAACAGGTCTTGGCGGTGCACACGCCGACCGAGGTGGTCGTACAGCCCACTCATGACCTTGGCCATGTGTCGTTCGGAGCTCTGCGTGACCCTGAAGGTGAAGCGGCCCTCTTCGATGAACGCAGCGTCATCGGTGCCGACGCCGAAGTTCAACCGACTTCGATAGCGCTGCAACGCAGCCATGACCGCCTCGGGTTCGATGGGGAGTTCGAGGATCGCCTCATTCAAGCGCTGCTGGATCTTGAACTTGCCCCCGGCGATCTCATCGGCGAGCCGAGCACGGTGCAACTGATCGAGCAATGGTCGCGGCAACGTGGTGCTCGTCGTGCGGGTACCTTCCGACGCCGGCGCAGCAGATGTCTTGGGCGCCGGCGCGACCGGCGCATTCGGCACCGACGGAGCGCGTCGGCCCGTCGGCCTCGTCGTACCGAGTAGCAGGCGGGCCGAGTACGGATCGTCATCGTTCGCCACGCCGATCTGCTCGTTCGCCCTGGCCGACGGCCTCGACAGTGGTAGTGGCGGCAGAGGTGGGCTTGAACACCGGGGGGCGGCCGGCTTCACAAGTAGCGCGGGGGTCACCACTTCCTGCTTGGGACGACGGACCGGCGGCGTGATGCCGATCCGACGCGACAAAGGCGCCGGCTCTGTGGCTGCCGACGCCAGAATCTCACTGAGAGGATCGAATGCGGTACTAGGCGTCATCGTCCAATTCTTCCGCGGCGAAGATCGCCGTAATCCGTTCGAGGATGGTTTGGACGAGCACCTGGTAGTCCTCGGCGAGGCCGGAGGCAGCGCCGGAGAACGTCCGGCGAGCCTTGCGCTCCTCTTTCGACAACTTGTACCACGGGGTCTCCTGCGCGGCTTCTTCCTCGTACTCATGGACGAGCAGCCCGTGCTGGCGACATTGGACGGCAACCAGTTGAGCGGCGCGAATGGTGCGCTCGAACACCTCGACCTGCGAGCTGAGGATCGATTGCAGGTGCTCCATCGTCTCGGCCCGCAACCTCGTCGCCTGCGACCCGATGGGACCCAAGACGATGCCGAGGATCGAGATGCCCGGATTCGTGCTCTTACGCACCGAGTTCAGTGCCCGAAAGACACTGGCCAGACCGTCGATCGATCCTTGGTCGGGCTGTGTCGGAATGACCAACCAGCGAGCTGCCGTGAGTGCGGCAAGGTGGATGGCCTCGCCTCCCGGAGGGGCGTCGATCACGACGAGATCGTATTTGGCCGCGACCGGAGCGAGAACCGAGTCGAGTTCGTCGTATGTGGGTACCAGACCGCCGCCGGTCCCGGCCGCGATCTCGCGGTAGAGCCGTACGTGATGCGGTCCACCGGGGATCACGTCGAGATCGGGACGGACGTTGCGCAGCGGAGTCAGCGGCTCCTCGCCGAGCACGGCGTCGAGCAGGTTGCGGCCACCGTCGCTCTGATCCATGTAGCCGAGGTCGCGGGCGAGGTTACCTTGCTGGTCGAGGTCGATGGCGAGTACGCGCCAACCGGAGAGAGCGGCGAGACCGGCGAGTTGCGCGCTCAGGGTGGTCTTCAGAACACCACCCTTGCCATTGAGAATCATGACTGCGTTGTCGATCACGCCCGTAGTCCTTTCGCCACCGTTCGCAGTGCTGCGCCGGTCACCATATGTCAACATCTGTTCGCTGGAAAGCCCGCAAGGGCTCTAATGCGCCGTCTGGCTCATGTCCACCGTTCCAGTCGCCTGGATCGGCGCAGCTTAGCTGACTACAGCTACCTGTCTTTCTGAAAATGCGACAGTACGCCAATGCGTCCGTCGGCCCTACCATCGCGGTCTGCGATCACTTCCATCGCAGATTCTCAACACATCGGGCCCAATTCACCGAGACCGGGCCGAGACCGGATGCTTCACTGGAGTCGTGCTCACCTCGGACTTCGCGTCAACGTCGCCGCGTCGCCGGGGCCAGTTGGCGATTGCCGGCGCAGCCGTTGCCTGGTCGACGGCCGGAGCGCTCCAACGTGAGCTGTCGACCGACACCGCCACCCAGATGGCCGGCCGAGCGTTCGTCGCCGCAGTGGCACTCAGCGCGCTCGCCTACGCCCAGGCACCGGGGCAGGCGGTGCGGTCCGTCCGCTCGATCGGACGGGCAGGTGTGGGCATCGCCATCTGCATGGCCGGTGCGAGTGGCATGTTCATCGTCGCTCTCAACCGGACCACGGTGGCCAACGTGCTCCTCGTCCAGGCCCTTTCTCCGTTCATCGCCGTCCTGCTTGCCTGGGTGCTCCTGCGTGAAACCGCGTCGCGGAGGACCTGGTTGGCGACGGCCGTTGCCCTCACTGGAGTCGGCGTCATGGTCGGAGGACCGGGGAGCGGCTCGATCTCGGGTTTCGTCGCTGCCGTGATCATGACCGTGCTGTTCGCCATCACCATCGTGGTGACCCGACATCGCCGCGACATCTCGATGGCTCCGGCGGTGGCGTTGTCGCAGATCATCCTGTTCTGCGTCGCCGTGCCGTTCACCCACTTCGGTTCCCTCACCCGGCACGACGCGCTGGTGATGGTGGCCATGGGCATCTTCCAGACCGGGCTCGGCCAGACGCTGTTCGTCGTCGGGGCCCGCCTGATCACCGCTGCCGAAGTCGCCTTGATCACCATGCTCGAGGTCGTGCTCGGGCCGATGTGGGTCTGGCTGTTCTACAACGAACACCCGGGCGCAGCCACACTGCTCGGCGGTGTCGTCGTGCTGGTCGCCGTCGTCATCCAGACGACCGACACGTCGGCCGAGCCGGCGGCGGTCGTGTCGCTCGCTCCGGCTACGCCCGGCGGATGACGCACTGGACGTTGCGGAACGTCCCCGTCCCCGTCCCGGTGCCAGCGCGAGCCGGTTGGCCGTCCGAGTTGCGAGTGACTTTCCGCTCGGTCCCGGTGTCACGGTGGCAACGTAAGTGGATGCCCACTCAACTACCGGTTACATTATTCCTGGTAAATTGATGTTTTTGTCTTGAAGTAGAACGTCTGTTCGTCTAGAATTCGATCTATGTTCGAGGACCTCGCCACCGCGATCCACACCCTCGACATCATTTGGGTGGCGCCGAGATTGCGGTCATCGCCGCGCTTCACCATCATCTCGGAATTCGCCTGGCTCAGGCCGCTCACCACTTCAATGAGTCGGGCGTCTGGGGCATCGACGGAGCGATCTCCGCCAAAGGATGGTTGACGGCTCACAGCGAGTTGAGCGATGTTGCGGCGTCTCGATTGTTGACGACCGGACGCAAGTTGCACGCCCTGCCCGTCACCACCCAGGCCACGCTCGACGGTCAGATCGGAGCCGGTCAACTCGACGCGATCCTCGCCTGCGTCGGCAACTCCCACCTCGAGAAGTTCGTCGCGTTCGAAGCAACGCTCATCCCCCAATTGGCCGGACAAGACCCCCGCCGAACGGCGATCACCATGCAGCATTGGAAGAACGTCATCACCTCCGACGACACGTTGCCCGAGGAACCTGCGGCGTCGTTACATGTCAACAACCTGCCCGACGGCCGCTACGCACTCAATGGAACGTTGTCGCAGGACGGCGGGGCCACGGTCACCGAAGCCCTCCACGCCGCGGCGACCCCCGATGTCGACGGTGAGTCCGAGCGGACGCCGGCCGAACGTCGTGCCGACGCGTTGCGCGACATCTGCCAATTCTTCCTCGACCACCACCCCTCTGCCGGACCGAGCCTGAACCATCCCGCATTGGTCGTCGTTGCCGACCTCGAAATGTTGGAACGACGCTCGCCCGGTGTCGCCTCCCGGCTGAATGGCCGGCCGCTCACCCGTTCGGTGCTCGATCGGGTCGCCTGCGACTCCGACATCCATCGAATGGTCACCGACGGCCCAGGCGTCGCCCTCGACTTCGGCCGCATGACGCGTTTGATCACCGACTCACTACGGGCCGTGATCAATGCTCGCGACGGCGGATGCCGCTTCCCCGGGTGTCGAAGACCACCGGCGGACTGCCAAATCCACCACGTGATCCCCTGGGCCGAAGGCGGGACCACGGATCAAACGAACCTGGTCTCGAGTTGTCTGCGGCATCACCAAATCATTCACACCAACGGTTGGTCCGACAAACTGCTCCCGGGCGCGATCTACGAACTCGTCGGTCCAACCGGCCGCGGCATACGCACCTACCCACTCGGCCACGACAAGCTCGTCGCCCAGTAGCCGCCATCGGGGTGCCGAGGTGGGGTCGTCGCCGCCGCCGATGCCCTGTCGCAAGTTGCCCGCCGGTCACACCCGGAAGGGTCGAGGACGGCGACAAACCGGCTCGGGTGGAAGCTCTGGGTGCAGATCCGCGACACCGTCGACTTCGAGCCCCCGCTGTCGCAGCCGAGTGCTTTCACCAAGTCGTCGACCTTTCGAGTCGAGGTGCCCGTGACGTACGCGGTCATGATCACCGCCCACAATGCTTTGTCGATCCGCCGCCGCGGCTCGAGCAGCTCCGGGAAGAATGAGCCTTGGCGGAGCTTCGGGATCCTGATCTCGACATCACCGCCCGGTGTCGAGAGCAGCTTCGGGCGATGCCCGTTGCGTTGCGTCACACGCTCGCTGGTGCGTTCGCCAGCTGCGGCACCGATCGTCGCGGTGAGCTCCGCTTCGATCAGCTCCTGCAACGCGACGGCCAAGATGTCGCGCAGCAACGTCGAGAGACTCGCATCGGTGACGAGCAGACGCGCGGCAAGGTCGGATAGGGCAAACTCGTGAGTGGTCATCGTGCGGCCTTCTGGTTGGCTTGGTCGCTTACGAGAATCGCACGATGACCAACCATCACCCCAACGATGGCCGCTGACTCCTACACCACTTGATGGGACTCACCCCGTGCACCTCTCATCGACTCGGATACATCGATCTGGTAGGCGGGTTACTCCGCTCCGAGCTCCATCGGGTGAACCTCGGGATGGGTATCGATCGTTCGCATCGTCGTCAAGGAGGTGGCACGTTGCTTCTGGAGTCCGCGATCGAGTGGGCGCGGAACCAACCGAATATCGACTGGATCGATCTCGGCCTGTTCTCTGACAACCCCGGGGCTCAAGCGCTCTATGCGCGTCGCGGCTTTCGGGCCATCGGTCGAACGGCCAATCGCTTCCGGGTCGATGGCCAATCGCTCGACGAGATCCTGATGACGCTGAACGTGCTCGCGGCCACGAGTGACTGTGATTCGCTGATGCGGCTGCCGCGAACCCGTCAGCGGCCTTCGGCGATGATGGCGAAGCCGGATGTACCGGCGAGGCGGAGCCCGATGACTGCTTGGTAGGCGTCCGAGTGGTACCAATCGAGCAGCGCGGCACGGTCGGGGAATTCGAGGATCACGGCGCGGTCTCCGGCGGGTTCGCCTTCCAGCGTGGTCGCCTCATTCGTGGACACGAGCACCTTCACATCGCGTCCGGCCAATGACGGTCCGACGGCGAGGCGGTACTCCTCGAGTTTCTCCTGGTCGGTGATGCTGGCGTTGACGATCAGATAGCACGACATCTCCCGACGGTAGTACGACCACCTATCCAACGCGTGCGAGCCGTGACGCATCCATGGCCCGCCGTGGCAGGATGGCGGGGCCATGAAGATGCCGACGTTCACCTACCACCGGCCCGAATCTGTCGCCGAGGCCGTTGCCCTGCTCGCCGAGCACGACGGCGCCAAGGTGCTGGCCGGGGGCCAGAGCCTGCTGCCACTGATGGCGTTGCGGCTCAGCCAACCCGAGCACCTGATCGACATCGGGCGGCTCGTCGAATTGGCAGCCATCGACGACCGCGGCGACAACGTGACGATCGGGGCGCTGGTCCGTCACGCCGACGCCGAGGACTCCGCCATCATCACCGACCGGGCCCCGCTCGTCGCCGCCGCGATGCCCTACATCGGCCACCGGGCGATCCGCAATCGGGGCACCGTCTGCGGCAGCATCGCCCACGCCGACCCGGCGGCCGAGTTGCCCGCCGTCGCCCTGGCCATGGGGGCGTCGTTCACGGCTCGATCAGTGCGCGGGGATCGAACCATTGCGGCCGCCGACTTCTTCGAGGGCTACCTGTCGAATGCAATGGAATCCGACGAATTGCTGGTCGCGGCACATTTTCCTGTCCCGGTGGCCAATCAGGGCGCGGCCGTGGTCGAGCTCTCCCGGCGCCACGGCGACTATGCCCTGCTCGGTCTGGCGACCGCCCTCACGCTCGCCGACGACGGCGCCGTCGCCGCCTGCGCGCTGGCGTGCTTCGGGGCGGCCTCGGTGCCGGTGCGGGCCTCCGAAGCGGAAGCATCGCTGATCGGGCGGGTACCGACCGAACAGGCGATGGCCGACGCGGCGGCGATCGTCGCCGATCGGCTCGACCCACCCGACGACAACCACGCATCGCGGGCCTATCGGAAACACATCGCCGGGATGCTCACCCGCCGCAGCCTGACGCAGGCCGTGGGCCGCGCGACCGGGCAAGCAACCGGGCAAGCAACTGGGCAAGCAGCTGGCAACCGAGGAGGGAACCGATGAGCGGTCGAACGATCGAATCCGGCGGACGCGTCGCCGTGGCGCTCACCATCAACGGGGCCGCGGTGAATACCACCGTCGAGGTACGCCGCACCCTGTCGGACTTCCTGCGCGACGATCTCGGCCTCACCGGTACCCATCTGGGCTGCGAACACGGCGTGTGCGGAGCGTGCACGATCGAACTCGACGGCGCCGCCGTGCGATCGTGCCTGATGCTCGCGGCGCAGGCCGACGGGGCATCGATCACCACCATCGAGGGATTGGCCAATCCCGACGGGTCGTTGTCGACGTTGCAGCAGGCGTTCCACGAGTCGCACGGGTTCCAATGCGCATTCTGTGCTCCGGGTTTCCTGATGACCGCCAAGGTCCTGCTCGCCGCCAATCCCCACCCGACCCGTGACGAGATCCGAGAGCAGCTCTCGGGCAATCTGTGCCGCTGCACCGGCTACCACTCGATCATCGACAGCGTCGAGACAGCCGTACGGCTGATGAACGGCGCACAGGCAGCGACCACGGAGGTGCTGTCATGAGAGCCGCGATCGCCGGACGCTTCGTCGGCTCGTCGGTGAAGCGCGTCGAGGACCAACGCCTGCTCACCGGCCAAGGCCGCTTCGTCGCCGACATCGAGGTGCCGGGCATGATGCATGCCGCCTTCCTGCGCAGCCCGCATGCCCACGCCAGCATCGGGCGCATCGACGTCACCGCGGCCCGGGCGCTGCCGGGCGTCTACGTGATCACCGGGGCGATGATGAAGGCCCGCACCAACCCGCTGCTCAGCCTGCTGGCCTTCGACGGGTTGTACACGCCGTACTTCTGGGCGTTGGCCACCGACCGGGTGCGGATGGTCGGCGATCCCGTGGCGATGGTGCTCGCCCCATCCCGGTATCTCGCCGAGGATGCGATGGCGTTGATAGAGGTCGACTACGAACCACTCGAAGCGGTCGCCACCATCGACCAGGCGTTGGATTCCCGCAAGCCGAAGCTGTGGGACAAGGCCACCGGCAACACGTTGTTCAACTCGACGCAGCGCTACGGCGACATCGACACCGTGTTCTCCCGGGCCGACCGGGTGATCACCCGCACCTTCGACTGCCATCGCCATTCCAACCAGCCGATGGAGACCCGCGGCTGCGTCGCCGAGGTCGACCCGGCGACCAAGGCGATGACCTTCCACTCGGCGACCCAGAACAGCCACGCGCTCAAGTGGTACCTCGGTATGGTCACCGGTCGCCAGACGGTCGGCCAGTCGGCCAAGTGGCTGTTCGCCAATCGCGACAAGGCCAAGCGATTCGCCGCCGGGGCAAAGGGTTTCGCCGCGGCCAACAGCGACGCGATGAAGAGCGCCGACAACTCGGGTATGGCGTTCCTGGTCAAGAAGGATTGGTCGGTGCTGGGCCACATGATGCGCAGCTTCGTCGGGCTCGTGGCCAAGGGCGCCGACTCGGTGCCCGAGGTCGAGGCCCGCGACATCGGCGGGGCGTTCGGGGCCAAGGGAGTGTTCTCCCGCGAGGAGATCGCCGTGTGCGCCGCGGCCAAGGAACTGGGCGTCTCGATCAAGTGGATCGAGGACC
>JANMJD010000291.1:0-12590 GCA_031371195.1 Actinomycetes bacterium
GTCGGCGGACGGCTGTCTCGTCCCGTCGTCAGGATCCCTCGATCTCGCCCGTTGTGCCAAAACAAACGCCGCAAGTGCCGGATAGATCTGGCTCCGATGTCGCCCCAGCGCTGGTTGCGGTCACCCTTTCCGAAACATTGACGATGCGTGGGCCAAATGGCCCAGATCCGGTTGATTTTCTCGTTCCTGCGTGACTTTCGAGCGCCCACAGCGTCCAATTGGCATGGTCGTCGAGCGGTTCGGCGACGAGATTCGAGAAATCGGGAGTGCCTGGTGAAGAGTTCGCGCAGGGTTGCGACGTTGACGGTTGGACTGCTGGGCCTCGGGGTGATGACCCCGACAGCGGCCCGGGCCGACCAGAGCGCGACGCAACCGGCGGTGGTCAATGCCGATCCCGTCAATGTGACGCCGTTCATCCTCGACGGCCGGGGCGAGGCACTCGCCAAGATCGGCAACCGCATCTACGTCGGTGGCAGTTTCACCCAGGTGAAGAACTGGCAGGGGAGCGCTACGGCCCAAACCCGCAACTACCTGTTCGCCTACAACGCCACCACGGGCGCGCTCGATACCGGGTTCAACCCGGTGATCAATGCGACCGTGATGACCTTGGGTGCGGCGGCCGACGGGAGCGGCCTGTTCGTGGGCGGGCAGTTCTCGACCGTCAACGGAATCGCTCGCGCCGGTCTGGTCAAGCTTGACCCGGCGACGGGGACGACCATCACCGCATTCAAGGGCACGGTCGGCGGCGGTTGGGTGACCGACCTCGATGTCGCCAATGGCAAGGTCTACGTCATCGGCAGCTTCAACAAGGTCAAGGGCGTCAGCCGGGCCCGCCTCGGAGCGGTCGACGCGGTGACCGGCGCGATCGACAACGACATGATCCTGCCGCTCGGCGGCTGGCAGACCTCGGGGTCGTTGTACATGGCCGAGTATCACCTCGACGTGTCCACCGACGGCTCTCGGATGATGCTCGTCGGCAACTTTGGCACGGTCGATGGTCAGGCACGAGTTCAGGCGGCGCAGATCGACCTGACCACCTCGCCCGATTCGTTGATCGATTGGCACACGGGCCTCTACCCGTTCTGCACCTGCCTCAAGACCGATGTCAACGACGTCGAGATCGACCAGACCGGCACATACGCAATCATCGTCGCCGGCTGGCCACCGCAGTGGAACGGCTACACCGTGACGGCTCTCGGCGATCATGCGGCCCGCTGGGAGATGGCCGGACGCGGCGATGTGCAGCCGACATGGTGGACGTCCACACCGTACGACACCTTCACCGCCACGGCGATCAGTTCGACGGCGGTCTACGTGGGCGGTCATTTCCGCTGGCTGAACGGTCGCACATCATTCGACGCGACCGGAGCGGTCAACCGCAAGGGACTGGGAGCGCTCGACCCCGAGACCGGAGTCCCGATGAACTGGAACCCGGGCCGCGACCGCGGTTGGGGCGTGCTCGACATGCTGGTGACCAACGATCAGCTGATCATCGCCCACGACACCAAGAACGTCGGCGGCGAATACCATCCGAAGCTGGCCGCCTTCCCGTTGGCCGGCGGTTCCACCCCGCCCGCCCGCCAGCTGCCCACCCTGCCGACCACCCTGCGGGTGCTGCCGTCGTCGGGGACCGACGTGACGACGTCGTCATTCGACGGCGCGACCGTCGGTGCTCCCACCGTGGTCGGTACCGAGGATTGGTCAACGGTCCATGGGGCGTTCGTCAACGGCAATACGTTGTACGCCGGCTCGTCGGACGACAAGCTCTACAAGTACTCGTGGAACGGAACGACGTGGGCCAACCCTGTCGATCTCACCACTCGCAGCGACTCTGCTGGGGGACCGTCGATCTCGTTCGCCGGGGTCAGCGCCATAGCCTACGACGGCAAGGGCATCTTCTACACGCTGCCCGGCAATCCCGGCCTGTACTGGAGCGGCTTCAATCTCGAGTCCGGCATAATCGGGGGGTACGTGAGAACGGCCCGCTCGACCGACTTCACCGGAGCGGCGTCGATGTTCGTGATCGGCTCGACGCTGTATGTCACCTGGGGAGCGGATTCGGCGCAGCCGGGCACGTTGACCGCCATGCCGATCAATGGCATCACTCCGGATTGGGATTCTCGAACCACGGTCTCCGGCCCGGGTGTCGATGGTCGTGATTGGTCAAATGGTGAGGTCGTCGCCTTCACCGGGTGATGCATCAGTTGATCAGGTAATTGATTCCCCGGTGTCGCGCGAAACGTGATCGCTCGACACCGGGGACTTCTTTTCGTGCGGATGGCAGACAGGTGGATGCCCTGCTCAACCCATTGTTTTGCTCGGCGCGTGAGCAGCTGGCGCGTCGTCAGTTACGAGATCGTTACATCGCGCGATGATCGTGACGATTCGGATATTCCCTTTGAACTGCGCCGGAGATGTGATGAAACTTCACGTATCGCCGCACGGAGGTTGGCGTCTTTCACGGAGAGGAGGAATGCAATGGTTGCCATGGAGACGTTGGTGTTGGTGCTCGGAGCGGTCTTCCCGGTCGTCGTGATATTGACGGTTTCGAGTCTGAAAACCGTCGAAGCGGGGACCAGCGTGATCGCCCTTCGATTCGGACAGCACAATCGAACGTTGGGGCCGGGACTGCACGTCCGTCTGCCGCTCGCCGACCGGTGGTTCGTGGTCAAGACGGGCACTCAACGCGAGACATTCAGCTGCGATGCGTTCACCGCCGATCACCAGCGGGTCCGCATTTCGGGCGAGCTCCGTTTCCGGGTTCGCTCGGCGGGGGAATTCCTCTCGTCCGAGGGGGTATTCCGGGCCGCCCTGCCCGGCACGTGCCAGTCGGCGGCCGGCGAACTGGTCGCCCGCCACGACCTCGATCAACTGATGCTCAAACGCGAGCAACTCCGCGATGAGCTGCGGTTCTCCGTCGAGGACCGGTTGGTGTTCGCCGGAGTGGTCGTGGAGGATGTTCACATCGTCACGATCGAGCCGGCCCGCCGGATCGGCCTGTTGCGCGCCGAGCGCACGGTGCTGTCACACGAGCGGGAACTCGCCCGTGATCGTCTGGGCATCGAGCGTGAGGTTCGGACGCATCGGGCGGAGACTCGGGCGCACGAATTGCGGAGCTTGGCCGAGGTGGCCGCCGATCTCGATGAGCAGTCATTCAGGCTGCTCCGCGAAGAAACGTTGGCCCACGCGATGCGAACCGGTCGCAGCGGCTCCGGGTGGCCGCCGCCGGGGCTGTTCGACGACGTCCACCTGCGCAGATGAGCCCTGCGGGCTCCGCCCTCAGTCGCCGTAGGCGACCTTGCGTCGCACGATGTTGAGGGCGGAGCCGGCCTTGAACCACTCAACCTGATCGTCGTTGAACGTGTGGATCGCCTCGAAGTCGATGACGGTGCCGTCGGGCTTGCGGATCTGGCAGCGCATCGGCTGATCGGGCACCGGCGGCAGGTTGAGCACGCTGATGCGGTCGTCCTCGCCGATCAGGTCGTACGTCGACGGGTCGGCGAAGGTGAGCGGCACCATGCCCTGCTTCTTCAGGTTGGTCTCGTGGATGCGGGCGAAGCTGCGGGCGAAGATCACCCGGCCGTTGCGGAACCTGGGCTCCATCGCCGCGTGCTCCCGGCTCGACCCCTCGCCGTAGTTCTTGTCGCCGATTGCGCACCAGGCGATGCCCCGCTCCATGTATCGCTTGGCGATCTCGGGGTACATGCGGGTCTCGCCGTCGGTGATGTCCTTGCCTTCCCCGGTGCCGCCGGTGAAGGCGTTGATCGCCCCGATGAACAGGTTGCCCGAGATGTTCTCGAGATGACCGCGAAACTTGAGCCACTTGCCGGCCGCCGAAATATGGTCGGTCGTGCATTTGCCCTGAGCCTTCATCAGGACCGGCAGGTCGATGTAGTCGTTGCCGTCCCAGGCCTGGAACGGTTCGAGCAGTTGCAGGCGGTCGGAGTCGGGGGAGACCTCGACCGAGACCGCCGACCCGTCGGCGGGCGGGGCGACGAACGTGTCCTCGCCCGGGTCGTATCCATCGGCCGGAAGTACCTCGCCGACTGGGGCGTCGAGGCTGACCTCGGCACCCGATGGCGTGGTCAGCGTGTCCACCGTCGGATCGAAGTCGAGCCGCCCGGCAATCGCCAGAGCGATGACCGTGTCGGGGCTGGTGACGAACGACAGCGTGTTGGCCGAGCCGTCGTTGCGCTTGGGGAAGTTGCGGTTGAAGGAGTTGACGATCGTGTTGGCTTTGCCGGTCACCTCGGCGGGGCGGTCCCACTGGCCGATGCACGGCCCGCAGGCGTTGGCGAGCACGGTCGCGCCGATTGCTTCGAGGTCGGCCATCAGACCATCACGCTCGATCGTCGCCCGGATCTGCTCCGAGCCGGGTGAGACGAGCAGCGGCACCTGGGCGCGCAGGCCGTTGGCTGCGGCCTGGCGGGCCACCGAGGCGGCTCGGGTGATGTCCTCGTAGGACGAGTTGGTGCACGATCCGATGAGTGCGGCGGAGATCTCCGTCGGCCAGTTGTGCTCCCGGGCAGCGGCACCGACGCCCGAGGCGCCGACCTTGTGGGCCCGGTCGGGGGAGTGCGGGCCGTTGATCAACGGCTTGAGTTCATCGAGATTCACCTCGATGACCTGGTCATACACGGCTCCGTCATCGGGACGCAGGTCGGCGGCGACGTGGTCGGCGGCATCGGCGATCGCTTCGCGACCCGTCGCCTTCAGGTAGGCGGCCATGTTGGCGTCGTAGCCGAACACCGAGCAGGTCGCCCCGATCTCGGCGCCCATGTTGCAGATAGTCGCCTTGCCGGTGGCCGAAATCGTGTCGGCCCCCGCGCCGAAGTACTCGACGATTGCCCCGGTGCCGCCCTCGACGGTGAGCACGCGGGCCACTTCGAGGATCACGTCCTTCGGGCTCGACCAACCCGACAGCGTGCCGGTCAGGCGTACACCGATGACCTTGGGCCAGCGGACGTTGAACGGGAACCCCGTCATTACGTCGACGGCATCGGCCCCACCGACCCCGATGGCGACCATGCCCAGCCCACCGGCGTTGGGGGTGTGGGAATCGGTGCCGATCATCATTCCGCCGGGAAAGGCGTAGTGCTCGAGCACGACCTGGTGGATGATGCCCGATCCCGGGGCCCAGAAGCCGATGCCGTACTTGGCCGAGACCGAGCGGAGGAAGTCGTAGACCTCTCTGTTGGTATCGATCGCCACACCCATGTCGATGCGGGCACCGACCTTGGCCGAGATGAGGTGATCGCAGTGGACGGTCGACGGGACCATCGTCTGGGGCAGGCCGGCGGTCATGAACTGGAGCAATGCCATCTGCGCGGTGGCGTCCTGCATGGCGACCCGATCCGGGTGGAAGTCGGCGTAGCTGCGGCCCCGCTCCATCTCCTGGCCGGCCGGATCGGACAGATGGTTGATCAGGATCTTCTCGGTGAGGGTGAGCGGACGGCCCAGGCGCTCACGCCCGAGGCGCACGTTCTCGGCGAGTGTCTCGTAGACCTTGGTGACGAGTTCGATGGGTGTGCCGGCGGAAACGGCCATGTTCATCCCCTTGGTGGGACGGGCGCTGCTTGGGCTTGCGCTGCGGTCAGATGTATACAAGCATAATACAAGTTCAGGTGACGTCCAAGCGACAGGGGGATCTCGATGACAATGGTGGTCACGACGACGGCTCCCGTACGCATCGCCGACATCGGTGGATGGACCGACACGTGGTTCGCCGGCGAGGGGCGCGTGTGCAGCGTGGCGGTGTCACCCGGGGTGCGGGTCGAACTGCGTCTCGCCGACGCGCCCGGGCCCATCACTTTGGAGATCGGCTCGACCGGGGAGCGGTACTCGTTCCTGGCCGGCGATGAGCCGGGTCGTCACCCCCTGCTGGAAGCGGCCGTCGCCACGCTGCCGCCGCGCCCCGCCGCGACCATCGAGGTCGGTGCCGACGTCCCGCCGGGGTCGGGCCTGGGCACGTCGGCGGCCGTGGTGGTCGCACTGCTCGCCGCGCTCGCCGCCGCCTCCGACATCGACCTTGGTCCCGACGAGTTGGCGGCGATGGCGCACGGCGTCGAGACCGGATTGGGGCGGCAGAGCGGGGTGCAGGACCAGTGGGCTGCTGCGTGGGGCGGGGCGAACGATCTGACCGTTCGGTACCCGAACGTCGTCCGCCGGGCGATCACCGTCGACGACGATGTGGCCGCGGAATTGAGCCGGCGCCTGATCACGGTGTACCTCGGGCAACCGCATTCGTCGTCCACCCTGCATGAGCAGGTGATCACGGGTTTGGCCACCAACGATCCCGGGCCATGTATGCGTCGGCTGCGCGAGGCGGCCGCCTGCGGCATCGGGGCGCTCGTCATCGGTGATCTCGGGCAATACGGCGACGCGTTGATCGATCATCACGAAACGGTGCGGGCGCTGCATCCGGCGCTGATCTCGAAGGCGGCCGACGCCGTCGTGGCCGTGGCGACCGGATGTGGGGCAGTGGGTTGGAAGGCGAACGGTGCGGGTGGTGACGGGGGCTCGATCACCGTCCTCGGACCGGCCTACGAGCTGGCGATGAGCACACTTCGGGATGCGCTGGGCGCGATGTCCGGTGTCCGGGTGCTCGATCTCGTGCCGACGAATCGTGGAGTGACGACATCGGTGCACCGAGTAGGAGCGGGCTGATGCGGACCATCCGTTACCAGGAGATTGCCGCTGACCTACGGGAACGGCTACATGCCGGCGAGCTGGCGGCCTGCCGAGTATTGCCGAGCGAGGCAGAACTGTCGTCGGAGTTCTCGGCCAGCCGGGTCACGGTTCGCCGGGCTTTGGAGCTGTTGCGCGACGAGGGTCTGGTCGACGCCCGTCAAGGATTCGGGTGGTTCGTCGCCACCAGCCCGATTCGCCAGGTCCTCGGACAGTTGGGGACGATCGAGGCTCAGATGGAGGCCGACGGGATCGTTCCCGAGCGCCGCATCCTCGAGTTCGCCTTCGTTGCGGCCACCACTCGGCTACGGGACTTGCTCGGCGCCGAACAGGTGCTGCGGGTCCGCCGGCTGAACCTCGCCGATGGCGAGCCGTTCGCCGTGGTCACGGTCTGGTGCCCGGCCGAGTTGGGGCAACATCTCTCGCGGCGCGATGTCGAACGGTCACCCTTCTACGTCCTGCTCGACATTCCGCTGCGGGGTGCGACCCAGACCATTGGCGCCGACGCAGCATCGGAGGCCGACGCCCGCCTGCTCGGGATCCCGGTGGGCAGCCCGGTCCTGCGATGCGAGCGCGTCACGACCGATACGAGCGGTCGTGCGGTACTCGTCAGCGAGCACGTCTTCCCAGCTCACCGTACAGAATTTGTCGTCGAACTGCCCCACGACGAACCGTCGATCACGCCCTCGGGACTGCGGCTCGTCGAGTGACCACGCGGTTTTACCAGGTGTCGAAGTGGACGAGTCCGGCGGTGTCGAGGCGTTTGGCCGACTTGAAGTCGGTGCCGATGGTGTAGGCGATGGGGAAGAGCCCGGCCTGGGTGTACTGGTCGTAGGGGATGCCGAGCAGCTCGGCCGCTTCGCGCTCGGCCGGCAGATGGAGGGTGGTCCACGCGCTACCGAGGCCGCGCTCACGCAACGCCAGCATGAAACTCCACACCGCCGGCAGGATGGAACCCCAGGTCGACGCCCCCTGGAATGCGCCGACGTTGTCGAGCCGTCCTTCGATCAGGGGGATCATCAACACCGGGGCGCGGTGGAAGTTCTCCGAGAGGTACTCGGCCGAATCGCGTACCCGCGGCTTCTGATCGGCGCGCATGTCGTCGTCGGGCCATTCGCGGGAGTACTTCGCGTACTCGTCGAAGTGCCGCTTGTACATGTCACGCAACGCCAACTTCTTGGCCGGATCGGTGACGAACATCCACTGCCAACCCTGGCTGTTCGACCCGGTGGGCGCCTGGAGGGCCAGATCGAGGCACTCCATGATGACGTCACGTTCCACCGGACGATCGAAGTCGAGCCGCTTTCGAACCGAGCGGGTGGTCGACAACACCTCATCGGCAG
Source organism: Actinomycetes bacterium (assembly GCA_031371195.1). Lineage (GTDB taxonomy): Bacteria > Actinomycetota > Acidimicrobiia > Acidimicrobiales > Ilumatobacteraceae > JANMJD01. The sequence goes on from JANMJD010000291.1 coordinate 8,031, forward strand.
ACAGGTTCAATCTCATGGCGCCAGCATGGCAGGCGATCGATGGCTGAGTCGCCGTGGACCGGGCGGATCGTCCTCGGCTGGCGTGACCGGGTGCGCGGGCGAGAGACTGGGCGGGTGTCGCATCAAGGGACGTCCGTGATTCCTGCGCTTGAGCCGCCGCGACGCACCGACTGTTCGGCGAGGCGATCGGCTGCGCTCATGCGATGGAAACTGCGGTGAACGAGGTCGCCGACATGTACGACCGGCGGGTGTTCGACGGTCCGGACGCCGTGCTCACCGAGAGCGAGTTGGCCGAGGAGCGATCGGTGTCGGCCCTGGCCGGTGAGCTCTTGCGACGGGTGATCGACAACGTCACCGAGATCTGTGGGGCGCGTTCGGTGATGGACTCCCATCCCCTCAACCGCATCGTCCGCGACGCTCACACCGCGCTGACCCACATCGGTACCAAGCGCGATGCCTGGTCGGAACTCGGCGAGGCCGTGCTGGCATCGCCGGGCGACGGTGCGGCCGATCGTCTGGTGGCCAAGTGGACCCGCTGACGGGCGAGCATCGGGCCGACGCTGACCTGGCGATATTTCTCGCCGAGCACTACCGGCCATCGGGACACAGGCTGGGCATCATGCTGGCCGATCTCGGTCCCGGGTCACCGGAGCGGACGGCGGCTGTGGAGGGGCCGGGCCCACGCGATCGGCGCGTACAACATGTCACCGGCGCGACGCTCTGCCGATTGCAGCCACGGCCGGAGGAGCGGATTGTCCGACCCGACGACGTCACCGACTTCGTCAAGCGATACGGCCACGAATACGCGGTGGTCGTGGTCAGCGCCGACTGCCCGACGATCGCATCGGTCGCCGAAGCCGAGGGCTGTGCCGTCGTCGTCACCCAAGGTCCCCGATGACGGCACGGGTACGGGTGATCGTCGACCGCGTCGACCGCTCCCGATGTGGAATGGCGCTCGGCGACTCGTTCGGAGTCGACGGGTCATGGCTCACCTTGCCGGCGGGCTCGTCGTTCTGTATCGATGCACTGGCCGCGATATTCCCCGTGTTGGCGATGAAGATGAGCGAGCTCGACCCGGGGAATTGGCTGGAGCGTAAACCGTGGATCTGCTGTCCCGACCCGACGGAGAATGTCGTGATGCGACTCGAACGGATCGTCGAGGATTGATGGGCGGCTGTATTCGGGGAACGGTCGAGTCGATGAACTACTCGGCCTGCGGTCTTCGGGTGGGCGACATCTTCGAGGTGCGCGACATCTTCGAGGTGCGCGACGGCCGACTCTCGTTGCCCGACGGCCAATCGTTCTGCTTCTATGCGCTGGCGTCGATCATTCCGCTGCTTCGTGGGCACGATGGACGAGCCGACGATTGGTTGGATCACCGACCAGTGGTCGCCTGCCCCGATCCACCCGAAGCGCTGTACATCCGGCTCGAACGGCTGCCCGACGACGGCTGGTGTCACCGCGCATGCTGCAACGGGGAATCGTCGGCGGGGTCGGTGAGGTGATCGCCCAATGCGAGGAGCTTCTCGCCGCCGGTGTGCGCCACCTCTCGTTCGGCCCGCCGATGGGGCCCAGTCCGGGCACCGCGATGGCGTTGTTCCGTACCGATGTCCTCCCCGCGCTACGCCGGGTCCGGGGCTACTGAACCTTCATTCCGGCGAAACGGCGTGGAGCGGAGCGTTCCGAACCCGACGCTCATCGCGGCGACAACGGCGACGACGATCGCTGTCGGAGCCCGATTGAAGCCACGGTCACCCAGGCGGTCGCACAGGACGATCGTCGACAGCCACACCGGAACCAGCAGGAGTCCGACGGTGACGGCGAACCGCGGATGGCGGAAGACTCCTACGACAGCGACAGCCGCTGCGCCGATGAGCCAGGCGAGCTCGACGGGCATCGATACCGGCATCGTGTGATGGAGGTACACGGCCAGATGCGGGGGCGATGGAATCCCGTGGGGTCGGAGATTCAACCTGATGACGCCGGCGACGCCAGCCGCGCCGCCGCAGACGACCGCAACCACCCGGGACCGACGCGGCACGCCGTCGGGCGTGGTGCAGGTGATCACCGTGAACATCAAGATCGAACACAGCAGAACCCGTTGCGCCATCATCGTGGCCGGCCCAGCGATCGCCGCCGCCCCGGCGACTGCCGCGAACGGCGCCGCCAGGCGCGGCAGGCTGTGCGTCAGCGCGACGAATGCGAGCGGAACGGCACTGATGCACGCCCAGACCGGAACAAACCAATCCGACAGTGTTGTCGCCCACTCGCCACGGAGATGGACACCGACGACAAGGACCACCAGCGCGCTGATTCCACCCGCCGCGACCAGGCCGGCCCACGCTCGGCCCGAGGCGCGCTCGGCCTGTCCGCCGATGGCCGTTCGCGTGACGACTGCATGTCTGAGTAGGCCGACGGCTTCGCCGGCGGTCGGCCGCATCTGGTCGTTGCCGGCTGTGGCGAGCAAGGTGGCGATCATCTCCTCCTCGCGATGTAGGCGGTAGTCGGCCGGATAGAGGAACATCAGTCCCCGATACCACCATTCGAGGCTGGTCATATCGCCGTACCGTCGATCGGGGCTGTCTCGGCCGAGTCGCAGGGATATGCGATCCACCGTCGAGTGTGGGCGACGACTGCGGCCATCGTCGCCGTCGTTTCGAGCAGCTCCGACCGGCCCGAAGGAGTGAGCCTGTAGTAGCGACGAAATCGTCCGTCGACCACCTCTGTGCTGTGCTCCTCGACGAATCCGTCGCGTACCAGCAGGTCGATGACGCGGTACAACGAACCGACTTGAGGGGTCAGCCGTCCTTCCGACAGTTGGCTGATGTCGTGGAGGATCCCGTAGCCGTGCTGGTGGCCTGCCACAAGCGACGAGAGGATCGCTATCCGAACTACCTGACTATTCATGAATCATGAATATACCGCGTGATCCTCAACCGGAGAGGTCCAGTTACCAGGAGTAGGCCTCGGGTGCCGTTCCGCCGGGTCCCGGAAAGATGTCGTCGATCTTCGCCAAGATGTCGTCGGACAGTTCGATGTCGAGCGCCCTCAGCGACGCCCCGTCGAGTTGATCCATCGTGCGCGGGCCGATGATCGGGCAGGTCACGCCATCCTGATGCAGCAACCATGCCAGGGCAACTGCAGCGGGATGCTCGCCCATGTCCGCGCACAGCATTTCCCAACGTTCGAGTTGGGGGCGAAGTTTCTCGATCCGGCGAAGCGCAACGCTCGATCGACGCCGCGCCGTGGAGTCGTCGCCCAGCACGCCGCCCAGAATCCCGCCTGACAGCGGGCTCCACGGGATGACGCCGACGCCGTAATGCCGGCATGCCGGAAGCACCTCGAGTTCTACGGTCCGCACGGCCAGGTTGTAGTGGCTCTGCTCGCTGACGAGGCCGAGGAAGTTCCGCCGTTGCGCGGTCTCGTTGGCCTGGGTGATGTGCCAGCCGGCAAAGTTGCTGCTGCCGACATAGATGACCTTGCCCTGGTCGACGAGGGTTTCCATTGCCTGCCAGACCTCATCCCACGGGGCCGAGCGATCGATGTGGTGCATCTGATACAGGTCGATGTGATCGGTCTGCATACGTCGCAAGCTCGCCTCGCACGCCGCGCGGATGTGCCGCGCCGAGAGCCGTCCGTCGTTCGGCCACTCGCTCATCGCGCCATAGACCTTGGTGGCGAGCACGACCTTTTCGCGTCGTTCGCCGCCGAGGCTGAACCAGCGGCCGATGATCTCCTCGGTCGTGCTGCCGCCATATCGGTTGGCGGTGTCGAAGAAGTTGATCCCCAGGTCGAGCGCCCGGTCCATGATCTGTCCGGCTTCCGCCTCCGGCGTCTCCGGACCGAAGTTCATCGTGCCGAGACACAGTTCACTGACCTGCAGGGCCGTGCGGCCAAGTCGTCGATATCGCATCGATGCGATCCTGCCATGTTGTGGCCGCGTCGGCCGTGGCCGGAACTCGTCAGCGCAGCCAACCTCGGCGGCCGAGCTCCGGATGCAGGACGTCGGCATCCCACAGGACCTGCCCGGTGATGACCGCCGGGTCGGCGAGGGCGACCCGCACCGTCGCCTCGGCGAAATCCGCGTCGCTGGCCCAGTTTGTTTCGCCCCGCGAGGCGTAGAGGTTGCCCGGCGTGAGCACCGGCTCCGATGGCGACAGCACGTTGACGGCGATGCCGTGGGCCTGCATCTCGATCGCGACGCACCGGGTCAGGTGTTCCAGGGCGGCCTTGTTGCCGCCATAGGCGATTGGACCCGGCATACCGGGGGTGGCGTACGGTCCGTCGCCCGGCACCATGGATGCAACGGAACTGATGTTGACGATCGACCCGCGGCCACGCTCGATCATCTCGGGGAGTACCAATTGCATCAAACGGTACGAGGCGAACAGCCCGACGGCGAGGTGCCGCTGCACCCCGCTGATCGGGAAGTGGAGGAACGAGCCGAACGGGGCCGTCGGGCCGTTCGGCGCTGGGATCGGCGGAGTTGTTGTCGGGCGCGGTTCGGAATCTTCGGGCCCGGCTGGACGACCCGGCACGGTCAGCGCGGCGTTGTTGACC
>JANMJD010000312.1:0-20154 GCA_031371195.1 Actinomycetes bacterium
GGGCTGCTGATCGAGCCACGTCTCGATCGGTCCCCCGCCGGCAAGACTGCCGATGTACCGTCGGGCGAGATCGGTGATCGTGTCGGGGTCGAAATCACCCGAGAAGACGAACAACCAGTCGTTGGCCGCCCCAAACCGTTCGGACCACAACTGCTCGATCGTGTCCAGGCTGACCACGTCGAGCTCGGCCGGCGTCGGCACCACCCTGAACCGGGGCAGATCGCCGTAGCGGGCGGCCGCCATCGCCACCGACGCCGCCAGGCCCGGGTCGCTGTTGGGATCCTCGGAGTACGGACGCACCGAATCGAGGGCGTTGTCGAGCGCGACCTGTTGGAAACGGGGAGCGGCGAACGATCGGTTGATCAACTGGAACAACGTCTCCAAGTCGGCGGTCGCCGCACCGCCGACCAGGTTCTCCGAGGTCTGGTCGAGGTATGGCTGGAAGTCCACCGAGCTGTCGGCGAGGACCGCATCGAGTTGCACCGCATCGAGATCGCCCAATCCGCTGGCCTGCATGACCTGCGGCATCAGTTGGGCGGCGGCGACATCGGCCTCGGCAACCAGCGACAGCCCGCCGGGACTCGTGGCGGCGAAGGAGACGGCCTCCGTGGCGATCTGGTTGGGATTGACGATGACCCGCGCCCCATTCGGAAAGGTCAACAGCTGAGGTTCGAGGAACACCCCTGGCTCGTCGGCGAGTTGTTCGACGGTGGTCTCCCTCACCGGCTCGGGCGGGGCCATCAACGCTGTCGCGTCGAATACCTCGTCGGGCCGGGGCTCCAACGGCCGATCGCCGGCGGCGGCCAGCGCCGCCAGGGCATCGGCCTCGGTCGGATACTCGCCCGCATCGGCCTCGGGCCCGACGATCAGCAGATGTGGTGCGCTGGCCTCCCATCGCCGCTGGAACGCATCGGCGACGGCCGCTGCGTCCACGGCGTCAAGGGCCGTGGTGATCAAGGAGAACTCGTCATCGGCGCTGGCAATCGGCTGATCCGTGAGGAAGTTGCCGACATACCGGTCGGCGAAATCGACATCCTGGGTGGAGTCGGCCGACTGATGGCTGGACTCGGCCGCCGAACGGTACGAGGCGACGACTCGGTCGAGTTCACCCGGGCCGAACCCGAACCGACGGGCCCGTTCGAACTCGTCGACGACACTCCGCAGGGCGGCCTTGGCCGAGTCGGAGTTGGTGTTGATCAGGATGCTCGGCGCATCGAGCGGGCGGACATGGCTGTTCGAATCGACCTGCGCCGAGGTGAACGGCAGCGTTCCCCGGGAGATGTCGTCGGAGAGCCGATTCCCGATCATGTCGTAGGCGATGGCCAACAGCAGCTGCTCACGGCTCGTTTCCACCGTCGAAAGCTCGGCGGAGGCCGCGGGAAGCGTCAATTCGACGAACCCGTCGACGGTGTCGGGATCGAGGAGCACTGCGGCCGCCGCCGTAGTCGATGGCGTGATGCCGATCACCGGCCGCGCCGGACTTTCACCGCGGGCCGCGAGCGGCTCGAACCGCTTGCGCACCGCCTGGAGGACCGTGTCCGGGTCGACATCGCCGACGATGACGATCGCCGCGTTGTCGGGGCGGTACCACCGGTCGTAGAAGCGGCGGAGCAGCCCGGGCGTCATCGCCTCGATCGCCGCGTCGGTGCCGATGGGGTTGCGGCCCGCGTAGGCCGACCCGGTGAGAAACAGGCGCTCGATGGTGTTGAACACCCGCCCGTCGAAGCTGGCGTCGGACTGTCGCCATTCATCGAGGACCACACCACGTTCCTTGGTCACTTGTTCCGCATCGAGTGTCGCCGCACTCAACCACTCGGCGAGGATGTCGATCCCCGAGGCGAGATTCTTCGGCTCGGCCGTCGGCACGGTGAGCTCGTAGACCGTCTCGTCGTGGCTGGTGTAGGCGTTCACGTCGGCACCGAACTCCATGCCGAAGCCCTGCAACGTGTCGATCAACTCGTTGGCCGGGTACTTCGCCGTCCCGTTGAACAGCATGTGTTCGAGAAAGTGGGCGACCCCGGCCTGATCCGGATCCTCGAGCACCGAGCCTGCGTCGACGGCCAGCCGGAGCTGCACCTCGCCGCCCGGGCTGTGGTTCTCGCGGACATAGACGGTCAGCCCGTTGTCGAGTCGTTCGATCGTCACGTCGCCGTCGACCGGAATCGGCTCGCCGACCGCCGTCGTCGTCGGGAGGACCGAGGAACCGGGTTCGCCGGAAGTGGCGACATCGGTCGACGCCGAACCTGCCGACGGGCGCGGCGGTGCTTTGGTGTCGCCGACCTTCACCCCCGAGTCATTCGTGCACCCTGCCGCGAGCAACGCCCCTACCAGCACCGTCACAGCCACCCGTCGTCCCATTTCGGCACCATATCGACGGGCGCGCCGTGTGATGATCCTCCGAACGGCCTGTTCGTTTTCGCCGCTCATCGACGTGAGGGTCGTCGACGTGGCAATCTGTGGGCGCAATGGCTTGGTTGGTGTGTGACGGACGAGTGCTGGCGTCTGCCGAGACGGCCGACAGCGCCGCGGCGCGCGCCCGCGGATTGCTCGGCCGGGATGGCACGCCGGGCGTGTTGGTAATCAAACCGGGTCTTTGGTTGCACACCCTCGGCATGCGCTTCGCAATCGATGGCGCCTATCTCGATGCATCCGGAAAGGGGTTGAATATCCAACGACTCCAGCGTCATCGCTTCGCCCTTCCCGTCGTCGCCGCCCGCCAGGTCGTCGAGGCCGAGGCAGGTGCCTTCGATCGCTGGGAACTTCACGTGGGCGACCGGTTGGAGCTGCGCGATTGACCGGGCGGTTGATCCTCGTCGCCACCCCGATCGGAAACCTCGGCGACATCTCGGCCCGGTCCCTCGACGCCTTGCGCACCGCCGACGTGATCGCCTGCGAGGACACGCGGCGCACCGGCGGGCTGCTCCATCACTTCGGGATCGCCCACGGCCGGATGGTCGTCGTCAACGAGCACACCGAAGTCGACCGGATTCCCGAGCTGATCTCGCTCGTCGCCGGCGGCTCGACGGTGGTACTGGTCTCCGACGCCGGCACGCCGGGCATCTCCGACCCGGGAGAACGCCTGGTGCGAGCGGCGATCCATGGCGGGCTCGAGGTCGGCGCGGTGCCCGGACCGGCCGCGCTGGTGATGGCCATCGTGCTGTCGGGTTGCTCGGCCCGACGGTTCGCCTTCGACGGCTTCCTGCCCCGCTCCGGGCGGGAACGGACGGAACGCCTGGCCGAACTGGCCGGCGAGCACCGGACCGTCGTGCTCTACGAGGCACCCCACCGGGTGGTGCGAACGGTCGCCGACCTGGCCGCGGCATGCGGCGGCGGGCGGCGGGTGGCGTTGTGCCGCGAGTTGACGAAAATGCACGAGGAGATCTGGCGGGGCACGCTCGACGAGGCAATCGCCCACACCACGGGTGTCGATCCGCTCGGCGAATACGTCATCGTGATCGACGGGGCTCCCGCCGACGGGCCGGCCGACGACGACACGATCCGGACGGCACTGACGGATTGCCTGCGACGAGGAATGACCACGAAGAGTGCGGTGGCCGAAGTGACGACCACCTTACGTGTGTCGAAACGCACGGTGTATTCCCTCGCCCTCGGGCTGAGCGGGCGCTAGGTTCCAGCTCGGCGATGACCGAGCACCATGTTCCCGACTCTCGCGGTCCGGCCCCCTTCGGCCAGGCCGCGGCGTTCTTCGACCTCGACCGCACGCTGATCAGCGGGTCGTCGACGGCCGTCTTCGGCGTTGCCGCATGGCGGGCGGGAATGGTGCCGCGCGGCCAGCTGATGCGCGACGGTTGGGCTGCGCTGAGCTTCCAGCTGCGCGGCGACAAGGGAGGCGACACCGCCGGTGGCGTGCGTGAACGCATCCTCGGGGCGATCAAAGGCGTCGAGCGCGACGCCCTGTTGGGACTCAACGACGCCATCGTCCCCCGTTTGCTGGGCCGGGTGCGTCCGGAGTCGAAACGGCTGGTCGACATGCACCGCCGGATGGGGCGGGCGACGTACATCGTCTCGGCTTCACCGATCGAACTCGTCGATCCGTTGGCCAAGGCGTTGGCGATGACCGACGGCATCGGCACCGTCGCCGAGGTGCTCGACGGCCGCTACACCGGCAAGCTCGTCGGCCCGTTCTGCTACGGCGAGGGCAAGGTGGCGGCGATCACCCAGTTGGCCCGCTGGGAAGGTCTCGATCTCGGCCAGTGTTACGCCTACAGCGACTCGATCAGCGACCTGCCGATGCTGCAGGCGGTCGGGCACCCGGTGGCTGTCAACCCCGACTCGCACCTGGAACGCGAGGCACGGGCGAACGGCTGGCCGATCGTCGTGTTCAGCCAGCGGACCAAGACGGTGATGCGCCGCACGGGAGCGGGTCTCGCCGCCACCGCCCTGGCGGGCACCTCGTTCGCCACCGGTTGGCGGCTGTCAGCTGCCCGGCGCCGGTAACCCCCCGCTCGACGCCAACGACCACCGCGTTGTCGCGGCCGGCGGCGTGCGGGCGACGTCACTCGTCGCCGACCCAGCGGAAGGTCCGCGCCGTCAGAATGGCACCGATCGCACACCAGGCGATCAACGAAACGGCCACCCATCCATGCTGCCACGAGTGCGACGACTCAGCGACGAAGAACGAATCGGGAAGAAAGACCGAGCGCATTCCCTTGCACATCCAGCGCAGCGGGAAGATCGAGGCGACGGCCCGGATGCCCGACGGCAGTTGGTTGTCGGGAAGGAACACGCCCGACACGAACTGCAGGGCCACGAACGGAACGTTGAGGATCGCCGGGGCGGCCTTGGCGCTGCGGATCAGCCCACCGGCCGCCAGCCCGAGGAGGGTCGCCGCGGCCGAGCCGAGGATGAACACCCAGGCGAACGTCAACCATCGCCCCACCTCGGTGGGCATCGACAGGTCGAACAGGGCGACGCCTATGGCGAGCATGACGGCAATTTGCACCAGGCCGAGGATCAGCACCCGCCCGACCTTGCCGAGGAAGTACGCCGCCTTCGGCATCGGCGTACCGGCCAGCCGCTTGATCATCCCCGATTCACGTTCGATCGTCACGCCGATAGCCAACGACATGAAGCCCACGCTCATCAGGCTCGAGGCGACGATGCCCGCCACATAGACCTGGCTGTACGAGACGTCGGTGCCCTGCACCTTGTCGGAGAAGATCGAACCGAACAGCAACAACATCATCACCGGGAAGGCCAGTGTGAATCCGACGGCCGCCGGCTCACGCATGAATACCCGCAGCTCGTGGACCATGCGCAGCTTCGAGGTGCGCCACAGTGGGACCCGATTGGGCGCACGAACCTCGATTGCGGGCGCGGTCATTGCTGGGCTCCGATCAACTCCAGGTAGGCGGCTTCGAGAGAATGGCGGGTGACCGCCAGGTTGGGGATCTCCCCACCGAGACGCCCCGCCAGTGAGGCGATCAACGCCGTGGGTTCCGCCGTGGTCTCGGTTTTTGCGACGCCGTCCTCGGTCCAGCTGACCGTTGCCGGGGCAAGATGGCGGTCGCCAAGCCGGGTCGGAACCGTATCGGCGACGACCTGCCCGCCGGCAAGCACCACCACCCGATCGGCCAGCTCCGCCGCTTCGTCGAGATAGTGGGTGGTCAGCAGAACCGTCGTGCCGTCGCCGTGCAGGCCATGGATCAGATCCCAGAACTGGCGCCGTGCCGCCGGGTCGAATCCGGTGGTCGGTTCGTCGAGGAAGACCAGACGGGGGCACCCCACGAGTCCGAGGGCGACGTCGAGCCGGCGCCTCTGGCCGCCGGAGAGCCGTTTGACCCGCTGCGTGGCGTGATCGGTGAGGCCGACCATCTCGATCACCTCGGCCACTGGGCGCGGGCGGGCGTAGAAGCCGGCGAACTCCGTGACCAATTCACCGACGGTCAATTCATCGCTCGGCGAGCTCTCCTGCAGCACGATTCCGATCTGCGCCCGCCAATCGGGTCCTGCGCTCGCTGGGTCCGCGCCACAGACGCTCACCGACCCACCGTCCCGGCTGCGGTAGCCCTCGAGGATCTCGACGGCCGTCGTCTTGCCCGCTCCGTTCGGTCCGAGCAGGGCGACGCATTCCCCCCACCCGACGTGGAAATCGATTCGATCGATGACGTCGCGGTCGCCGTAGCGCTTGTGCAGTCCACGGACTTCGATGGCGTTGTTCGCCGATGACACTGACGCCGATGACGCTGACCCCGATGACACTGACCCCGATGACACTGACATGGCACCATCGTGCACCCAATCGCCGCCCGAGCAAAACCGTCGGTGGGTGAACCAGCGTCCACGGTCGGCGGACGGGTGGCATCGGGATTCGCGATAATGGGGCCGATGCGCGTCTCCGATCACCACATCGACGAGTTCTTCGAGCAGGGATTCACGCTGGTCGAGGGGTTCCTGTCGGCAGCGGAGCTGGCCGCGGCCCGTGAGGCGCTGTGGACGATCTATCCCCGCCCCGAGGACTACTTCGCCGACCCGGCGAGCCACGACCATCTCCAGCAGCACGGGTTCTCCGGCAATTACAAGTTCCCGTTCGCGCAATTCGAACTCAACCGGCTGCCGGTGCATGCAGACCTGGCCGACATTGCCCGGCGGATACTCGGCACACCTGATGTGCGGCTGTACAAGGGCGAGCTGTGGGCGAAGTTCGGCGGCGGCGTCGACTACAGCCAGCACCACCATCGCGACTACGGCAACCACACCCTGATCGTGCCCCGCGCCGACGGCTTCCGCCGTGACCTGACCACCTTCCTGTATCTGTCGGACGTCGACGAGGCCAATGGCTCCACGGCGATCGTTCCTGTCGCCCACAGCCGCCATATCCCGCTCGGCGTGCACCGGCTCGGTCCCGGCGAACTGGTCGAGCACGAGACGCGGCTCAACGCCCCGGCCGGCTCGTTGGCCATCTACTCGACGGATGTGTTCCACCGCGGCACGGCGATCCCCGACCCGACGGGCAGCCGATTCATGGTGCTCGCCGACTACCGCCGAGCGGACGCCCCGTGGTTCCAGATGACCGCCTTCGGCCTGAACGGCAACCGTGCCGAGATGCACGAGTTCGTCACCCGCGCCACGCCCGAGCAACGAACACTGCTCGACGTCCCGGCACCCGGTCATGAGTACTGGAACGGCCAGACCATCGCCGACATGGCGATCCGCTATCCGGGCATCGACATGAGCCCGTACGAGGCAGCACTGTGACTCCACGCGGAGTTCACGTCCGGCGGGTGCGGGTTACCTGGCGATGAGGGCGAGTTGGCGGGAGAGGGCGACGAGGCGGTCCGAGGAGTCCCAGATCTCCCCGTCCTCCTCGAAGGTGTCGTCGCTGACGAAGCGGGTGGTGTATCGGCAGCGCAGCGGCCCGGGTGCAGGTTGCCCGCGAACCTGAACGGTCAGCTCGACCGTGGGCACCCACCCCGGAGGCATGTCGAGATGGAAGACCGCCGGTGGGAAGCAGTCGCAGGCCAGCATCAGCGCCAGCGTGTCCCACGGCCGACCGTCGGCGAACGACACGTACCCGCGCATCTCAGCCCGATGACCCGGCTCGCCCACGCCGCGCGGCCCGCCGGTCTGGAATCCGGCGGTCGACGGATCGAGCCAGATGTCGAGCCGGTCCATGATCGCCACCTCGACGTCGCCCTGGTGGCGGGAGCGGAACACGCAGTCCTCGATCGGCGGCATCGTCGGCGGTCCGCCATCGGCGTAGACAAAACCGTCGACTCCGGCAACCTCCCCGAACGCAGCGAGCACCTGCAACGTCCGCCGCTCACCCTGCCACAGCGCACCGGACACGGTGACCAGGCGTTTCCCCCGCTTGACAAGCTCGCTCGTGACGATCACCGGCCCAGGCCGACCGGGGGCCAGGAAGTGGGCCGTCACCGTGATCGGGTCGGGCCGTTCGGCCGATCGGCGCAGTGCGTTGACGGCGATGGCCAGCAGGTAACCGCCGTTGGCGTTGCCGCCGATGTCCCAACCGGCGACGATCCCGCCGGCGAAGCGACCCTCACCGAGGGCGGAGACAGCGACCCCTCGGTCGAACTCATAGTCAACGGTCACGACATCCGAGGTTGTCACGCCACTCAGGCGGCCGTGAAACCGACCGATCGAAACCCGCACCGACGGCACACGAGCCGTGACGCGACGGTGGGTCCCACCCTCGGGTGAGGCCCACCGTCGAATGATGCTCAGGCGTCGATGAGTTCCGGATCCGCCGAAGGCGAACCCACGGTGCCGACGGACGGCGTGTTCAGGCCGGCGAGCAGCGCCTCGCCCTCGACGTCGAGGTGGGGCAGGATGCGATCGAGCCAGCGGGGCAGCCACCAGTTCGCCCCACCGAGCAGGGCCATCGTCGAAGGCACCAGCACCATGCGCACGATCGTGGCGTCGATCAGCACGGCGGTAGCCAGGCCGAGGCCGAACATCTTGATCATCACGTTGTCGGTGAGGATGAACGCCCCGAACACGCTGATCATGATCAGCGCCGCCGACGTGATCACCCGAGCCGTCCCGGTGAGGCCGTCGACCACGCTGGTGTGGCTGTTGCCGGTGCGCACATACTCCTCCCGCACCCGCGACAGCAGGAACACCTCGTAGTCCATCGACAGCCCGAACAGGATGGCGAACATGATCATCGGGACGAACGGGTTGACCGGCACCGTGTCGTGCAACCCGATCAGGCTCTTGCCCCAACCCCACTGGAAGACCGCCACGATCACCCCGTAGGCCGATCCGATGGACAGCAGGTTCATCAGCGCCGCCTTCAACGGAACTAGGACCGAGCGGAAGACCAGCATCAGCAACAGGAACGACAAGGTCACGACGGCGCCGATGAACCACGGCAGCCGGGCAGTCAGCCGGGAGGAGATATCGATCTGCGCCGCGGTCCATCCGGCGACGTACGCCCGGCTGACCGACCGTTGCGTAGCGGCCGGAACCACGTCGTCGCGCAGGCGGTAGACCAACCGCTCGGTGGCGATGTCCTGCGGGGACGTGGTCGGCAGGACGGTCATCACGGCCGCGTCGCCAGCGGCATTGAGCTGCGGAGCGGTGACCATCGCGACGCCGGGCGTCGCTGCGATCTGTGTGCCAACCGCGGCCAGGGCCGTCGGCGTCGGATGATCGATCACGACCATCAGCGGGCCGTTGAATCCAGCACCGAAGCCGTCGGAGACCAGGTCGTACGCCCGCCGTTGCGTGGTCGACGGGGCGGCGTTGCCGTCGTCGGCGAAGGCGACCCGCAGCGACACGATCGGCACGGCGAGCATCACCAACGCCACCAGGCTGGCCAGCGCATAGCGCCGTGGGCGGCGCCCGACGTGGTGGGCCCAACGCCCGGCAATCGTCTGCGCCGCCGGCGTGGCCACGGCGTGGCGCCGACCGATGCGCAGGCGATCGATCCGGGTCCCGGCCAGTCCGAGGAACGCCGGCAGCATCGTCACTGCGGCGACCATGGCGACGGCGACCAGGATCGCCGAGGCGAAGCCCATGGCGGCGATCGACGGAATACCCGACACCCACAGACCGCAGATGGCGATGACGACGGTCATCCCGGCGAACAACACGGCCTGTCCGGCCGTCGCGTTGGCCCGGCCCGCAGCCTCGTCGACGCTGTGGCCCTCGTGCAGGAACTGGCGGTGGCGGGTGACCACGAACAGGGCGTAGTCGATGCCGACGCCCAGACCGATCATCGTCGCCAACATCGGTGACACCGTCGGCACGTCGATGAAGCCGGCCATCACGCCAACCCCGGCAAGCCCGATGGCCACACCGAACAGGGCGCTGCCGATCGGCAGACCGGCGGCGATCACCGACCCGAAGGCGATCAGCAGGACCAGGACGGCTACGGCGATGCCGATGCCCTCGTTGCCCTCCACCTGCTGTGAGGCCTGGGCGATCGACCCGCCGATCTCCACCTGCAGGCCGGCGTCCCGGCCGACCTGGGCGGCCGCATCGACGAGCTCGAAGTCCGACAGTTGCGGCGTCGCGGCCGCAAGTGTCACCGTGGCCAATGCCGTCGTGCCGTCGGGGCCCACCGACGGCTGAGCCGGATCGAGCGGATCGGTGACGGCGGCGATTCCAGCGGTCGATCGCAGCCGATCGACGGTTGCGCCGATCGCCTGCTGGGCTGCCGGGGCCGTGAGGGTGCCATCGACGGCGTGGAACACCAACTGACCGGTGGCGCCCGACTGGACCGGGAAGCGCTCGGCCAGCAGATCACGAGCGGCCTGGGTCTCGGTGCCGGGCAGGACGAAGTCGTCGGTCGGTTCTCCACCGACCGCGGCGCGTAGACCGAAGACGGCGATGGCGACGAGCAGCCAAGCCCCCAGTACCCGCCAGGGCCGCCGCGCGGCCCACCGGCCGAGGCGATACAGATATGCAGACATGGCTTCCTCCTCGATTGACTGGGAGAAGCGTGCGCCACACCGCTGATGTGACCCTGACGTCAGGCTGACGTGGCCGCCAGACCGCTGATCAGGCCATCGATCCCGGCTCGACCACCGCGGGAGAATGCCTGCTCAAAGACCGAATCACCGATGCGCGTTCGCACGACGGTCTCGATGCGATCGAGGTCGCGCCGTTCGCCGCGCGGCATCGGAGCACCAGCGGCACGGCGGGCCGCATCGGCCGCTCCGAGCAGGAAGGCGGCCCGTTGATCATCGCCATGGGCGGCGGCCAGCCCGGCGAACCCCTCGACCGCCAATGCCTGCGCTCGGCGATCCTGCGTCATTCGGGCCGCGTCGAGGCCTTGGCGATGCCAGTACTCGGCGGCCAGGAGGTCGCCGGTCTCCTCGGCGACGAATCCCATCGAGTTGGCGGCGAACGACTTGGCCATTGGAATCGCGGCGACCCGATCGGTCGCCAACAGTTCCTGCAGAACGGCGGCGGCCTGTTCGGTCTCACCGCGATAGCGGTGCGAGAACGCCCGCCCCAACAGGATCTGGGTGAGCAACTCGCCGATCGCCACCTCACGCGCTTGGCGGACCGATTCCCGATGGAGACGGTCAGCTGTTTCGAGATCGCCTTCCAGCGCGGCGATCGTTCCTAACCGCGAGGCGGCGATCAGCGCGAAGCCCCCGCCGGCGGTGGCGGCGAACAGCTCCTGGGCCCGCTCCAACGAGGCGCGCGCCGCTGGATACTCGCCGAGCACTTCACGCACCGAGGCAACCGTGGCATGACCGAGCGCCTCACCCCATCGGTCACCGATCACCTTGAAGCGTTCGATCGATTCGGTAAGCTCGGCCACCGCCCGCGCCAACTCGCCCGAGGCGATCGACTCGACGCCGATCATCAGGCGCAGCATGGCCAAACCCCATTGCGCGTTCGAGGCAACCAGCGAACGCTCGGTCTCGACGAGCAGCTCCGCCGCCTCGCTGCGTCGCCCGAACTCGGCGAGCACGTTCGCCGCCAGCAACGCACAGATTCCGTGGGCCTCGGTGTCGCCGAACGAACGGCTGATCTCCAGCCCGGCCAGCAACCGCTCGAGCCCGTCCTCGGGTCGACGCCGATGAGTGGCGAACCAGCCCGACCATGACATCACCATGGCTCGCAGAACCTCAGATCCACCGGCGAACGACAGCGCCGTCTCGCACCATTCGTGGCCTTCGTCGATCTCGCCCCGCAGCCAGAACGCCCAGGTCATGCCCAGCGCGATGTTCAGGGCGTCATCGGCACGACCTCTCGACGCGCTCCAGTCGAGGGCCGCCCGCAGATCGTCGAGCTCACGTCCGATGCGCAGCGACCACTCGGGCTGTCGCGGTCCTCGAAGCTCGGTCCACGCCTGCACGGCCACCGCCGCGAACCAGCTTGCATGACGGTCGCGAGCCGTCGAGGCGAAATCGGGTGCTTCCCCCAAACGCTCGCGCCCGTAGAAGGCCAAGGTCTGGAGCAGCCGGAATCGAACCTCGCCGTGTTCGGCAATTCGGACGATCAACGACTTGTCCACGAGACGGCCGAGGCGATCGGCGATCTCGAACGGGTCGGCATCGGGGCCCGCGGCGACGTGCGATGCCGAGTCCAACGTGAACGCCCCGTTGAACACCGAGAGTCGTTCGAACATGACCCGCTCGGTCGGATCGAGCAGGTCGTAGCTCCATTCGACGACGGCGCGCAGAGTCTGTTGGCGGGGAAGGGCGGCTCGCGAACCACCGGTGAGCAGGCGGAAGCGATCGTGAAGTCGGCTGCGCAGATCGGTCAGCGACATCGTCCGCAGCCGAGCCGCGGCGAGTTCCAACGCCAATGGCAGGCCGTCGAGGCGGGCACAGATCTCGGCAATCAGATCGTCGTTTCCCGCATCGCCGGTCGGCAGCTCGACGGCGGCGGCTCGGGCCCGAATCACGAACAGTTCGACGGCGTCCGATGTCGCCAGCGGCGGTACCGGCCACAGGTGCTCGCCGGCGATCGCCAGGCCCTCACGGCTGGTGGCCAGCACCGTCAGCTGCGGACAGGATCTCACGAGCCCGTCGACGATCTTGGCGACGTCGTCGATCAGGTGTTCACAATTGTCGAAGACCAGCAGCATGTGGCGGTCGCCGATCAATTCGACCACGGCATCGAAGGCATTCGCCGACGAATCGGGTCGACTGGGATCGCGCAGGCTCCTGCACCCGATTACGGCGGCGATCAACTGCGGAAGGGTCGAGCCATCGCTCAGTCCGGCCAGTTCGAGCAACCATGCACCACCACGCGGGCGAACGTTGCGGGCGACAGCCAAAGCCAATCGGGTCTTGCCGGCGCCACCGGGCCCGACGAGCGTGACCACCCGATGCTCGTCGAGCAGGTCGGCAACCACGCGTTGCTCGGCGACCCGGCCGACGAAACGGTCACTCTCGGCCGGCAGGTTTCCGGTACGACGCACGGATTCACCGACCAGCGGTTCGAGGTCCTGGGCCAGCACGGCCGCCTCGACGGCACGGAGCTCGGCGCCTGGCTCGATGCCCAACTCGTCGACCAGCGTGGACCGAGCCCGTTGATAGGTCCGCAGGGCATCGGCCTGGCGGCCGGTACGGGCCTGCGCGGTCATCAACAGGGCCCACAACCGCTCCCGGGTCGGATGACTGTGGGTGAGCAGCTCCAAGGTGGCCAATGCGTCGGCGGCGTTGCCGCGTTCGACGGCGTCGGCCAGGTGGCGTTCCGTGGTCAACAACCGGACTTCGGCCAACCGCACGGACTCGGCGATCACGTCGGGATGATCGACACCGTCGTATGCCGCTCCCCGCCAGAGCGCCAAGGCGGCCTCGAACTCCGCACGGGCCACCCGCTGTTCGAATTCGATCGCATCGACGTCGATGACGAGCGAGTACCCGCCGGCCCGGGTCTCGATCGCGCCGGTGGGCAGCAGTCGACGAAGCTTGGCGATGTGGGCCTGCAACGCGTTGGCCGCGTTGGCCGGGAGCGCCTCCGGCCACAATGCATCGGCCAGACGCTCCGCTGCGACCGTTCGCCGGGCGCCGACCGCCAGCATGGCCAACAGGCGCTGGGCCAGCGCGCCGGGAACATCGACCACGCGCCCGTCCACGACCACATCGAGGGCGCCCAGGACGCGTACCTCGGCTTTGGTTGCCGGCATCGTCCCGAGAGTCTTGGCTGCCGACATGATTCGCGAGAGTAGGTCTGAAATCGGTCGCCGTGAACGGTGTCATGTGCCACTACGCTGCGATCCGTGACTGTGATCGCCCGTTCTTCGAACCGAATGTGCCGCTCGTAACCGAGCCGGCCGGCGCGCGTCCAGACACCCCGAGACCGGCTCTCCTGCCGTTACCGTTCACCCTCGTACCAGGAGACCTCCGATGACCCGCTTCTACGCAACCACCCCGATCTACTACGTAAATGCCAAGCCCCACCTCGGCCACGCCTATACGACGATCGTCGGCGACGCCCTGACCCGTTGGCATCGGCTGCTCGGCGAGGATGTCCACTTCCTCACCGGCACCGATGAGCACGGCCTCAAGATCCAGCAGGCCGCCGATTCCGCCGGGCTGACACCCCAGGAGTTCACCGACTCGATCGCCCCGCAGTTCGCCGAGGCGTGGCAGAAGCTGAACATCGCCAATGACGACTTCATCCGCACCACCGAGCCGCGCCACTACCGGGCCGTCGAGAAGCTGCTGCAGGCGTGCTACGACGCCGGCGACATCGAACTCGACGTCTATGCCGGCAAATATTGCGTGGCCTGCGAGGAGTACTACACCGACGACGAACTCGATCCCGGTGATCTGTGCCGCATCCACAAACTCCCGGTGGAGTATTTCGAGGAGGAGAACTACTTCTTCCGCCTCAGCCGCTTCCAGGACCGCCTGCTCGAGTGGTACGCCGCCCACCCGGATGCCATCGTTCCCGAGTTTCGGGCTAACGAGGCGCTCGGCCTGATCCGTTCCGGGCTGCGCGATTTCTCGATCTCGCGCACCTCGCTGACCTGGGGCATTCCCCTGCCGTGGGATGCCAAGCACGTCACCTATGTGTGGTTCGACGCCCTCACCAACTACCTCTCCGCCGTCGGCTACGGCGATGAATCGCCTGAGGGCCGCATCGCGTTCGACCGGTACTGGCCGGTCGACTACCACCTGATCGGCAAGGACATCATCCGCCATCACTGCGTCTATTGGCCGGCAATGCTGCTGTCGGCCGGGGTCGACCTGCCCCGCGGCTGGGCCGTCGGCGGCTGGCTGCTCTCCGGTGGCGAAAAGATGAGCAAGACCACGGGCAATGTCGTCAACCCGCTCGACCTGATCGACGACATCGGCCTCGACGGCTTCCGCTACTACGTGCTCGCCGACACCTCCTACGGGCACGACGGCGACTTCACATACGAGGGTCTGACCGGTCGCTACAACTCCGATCTGGCCAACAACCTGGGCAATCTTCTGTCGCGGGTCGCCACCGTCGTGGGCAAGAAGTGCGACGGCATCGGTCCGGCTCCGGCCGCCGACTCGCCGCTCGCCTCGGCTGCCGCCGACGCATACGCCGGCGCCGCAGCGGCATGGGACCAGGTCGCGCCGTCGAAGGCGTTGGAGGCGACGTGGGGGCTCCTGCGGGCAACCAACGCCTATCTCGAGGCTAACGAGCCGTGGAAGGCCGAGCCGGGGCCAGCGGTCGACGCTGTGCTCGGCGACGCCTTGGAGGTGCTGCGGATCGTCAGCGTGCTGGCCTACCCGGCCGTGCCCGACACGGCTCAGGCCGTGTGGGAACGGATCGGCCTGGCCGGCGACGTCGCCGATCAACGGCTGCCCGACGCCGCAGCGTGGGGCGGCTATCCCGGCGGCGTCGCCGTCGTCAAGGGTGAGCCGCTGTTCCCCCGCCGGTCGATCTGATCCAGTCGATCTGATCCAGTCGACCAGATCCAGTCGACCAGATTCAAGTCGATCCAATCCACAGGAGATTTCGTTCCATGGCTCCGCCGACCCGCACCGCGCTCATTCACCTCACCGACGATCGCACCAGCCTGGTATTCGCCCACGACGGCGCGATGCCCCGCCTGGCGCACTGGGGACAGGCTCTCGGCTCGCTCAGCCCCGACGCCACGGCGATGTGGCATCGGCCGGCACCGGGTGGCGGGCTCGACATCGACCCGCCCCTCGGTCTGGTCGCCGAGGCGGGCGGCGGCTGGTTCGGCGTTCCCGGCATCGAAGGCCACCGTCCGAGCGGCCGCGACTTCGCCCCCCGGTTCTCGCTCGTCGGCACCGATGCCGACGCGACGCGGGCCACCTTCGAACTGATCGACACCGCAGCCCGGCTCGGCCTCACGCTGCACGTCGAGTTGCACCCGAGCGGGGTGGCCACGTTCCGGGCGACCCTCGAGAACCTGGGTGCCTCGATCTACCTGCTGTCGGCGGTACGCCTGTCACTCCCGGTCCCCGCTCAGGCCCGCGAGCTGTTGACCGTCGGCGGGCGATGGACGAACGAGTTCGGCCCGACCCGCACGCCATGGGTGAACAACTGCCTCACCGTCGACAACCGCCACGGGAAGACGTCGCACGAACGGCTCGGCGCCGTGTTCGCCGGTACGCCGGGATTCTCCGAGCAGGGCGGCGAGGTGTGGGGCACCCACCTCGGATGGAGTGGCAACTACGAGTTCGTCTGCGACGCGATCACCGATGCCCGCCGATCGATCCAGGTCGGCGAGCGGCTGACCCCCGGCGAGATCGCTCTCGCCCCGGGCGAGAGCTACTCCACGCCGACCACCTATGCGGCCTACTCGCCCGACGGTCTCAACGCCGTGTCGCAGGCCTTCCACCGTTTCATGCGATCGCGGCCCAGTCATCCGTCGCCGCCTCGCCCGGTCGGATTGAACATCTGGGAGGCGGTGTACTTCAACCACGACCTCGACACGCTGAGACTTCTGGCCGACGTGTCGGCGGCCGTCGGCGTCGAACGGTTCATCATCGACGACGGCTGGTTCCATCTCCGCCGCGACGACCGCGCCGGGCTCGGCGATTGGTGGATCGACCCCGACGTGTGGCCCGATGGCCTTACGCCGATCATCGACCATGTCCGCCACCTGGGGATGGAGTTCGGCATCTGGGTCGAACCCGAGATGGTCAACCCCGACTCCGATCTCTACCGAGCGCACCCCGACTGGATTCTCGCCGACCACCGATATCCGCTGGTCATGGGCCGCAACCAGCTGGTACTCGACCTCGGACGCGCCGAGGTCCGCGACTATCTCCACGGCCATCTCGACGCGCTGCTGGGCGGCAACGACATCGCCTACGTGAAGTGGGACATGAACCGCGACATGGTCGCCCCCACCTCGGCAGCAGGTCACGGCGGCGTCCATGCCCAGACGCTCGGCGTCTACGAGCTGTTCGACCGTCTGCGGGCCGCCCACCCGCACGTCGAGTTCGAGACCTGTGCGTCGGGAGGCGGTCGGGTCGATTTCGCCATCTTCGAGCGGACCGAGCGGGCGTGGACGAGCGACTCGATCGACGCCCTCGACCGCCAGCGCATCCAGCGGGGCTTCTCGCTGCTGTTCCCCCCAGAGCTGATGGGCACCCACATCGGCTCGCCGGTCTGCCACACCACCGGGCGAACCCACGGCCTGGCCTTTCGGGCCGCGGCCGCCCTGTTCGGCTCGTTCGGCATCGAATGGAACCTGCTCAAGGCATCGGAGCAGGACCTGGCCGAAGTGACCGCCGTCGTCGCCCTCCACAAGGAACTGCGCGGCCTGCTGCATTCGGGTGACGGCATCCGGCTCGACCATCCCGACCCCGAGATCCTCGCTCATGGTGTGGTCGCCGCCGACCGTTCCGAGGCGGTGTTCGCCGTCACCAGGTTGAACACCGGGCTTTCGTTGCACGCCGCTCCGATCCGCCTCGCCGGGCTCGATCCCGACCGCATCTACGACGTTCGGGTGCTCGAGCCGATGGGTCCGGTCCGCGGTCCCGCCCGTTCGCAGCCGTCGTGGCTGACGACCGGCGCCCGTTTGAGCGGCCGCGAGCTGACCGCTGCCGGTCTCCACGGACCGGTGCTCAATCCCGAGACCACGCTGTTGATTCGGGTCACCGCGGCGTCATAGGCGGACCCGGACCCCGCCGCCGGTCGTGATCGCGTCCGACACGCGGCATAGGTTCGGAGCCGTCGTCGGATCTTCGCCGACGTCGGACCTCGGAGGTCGTTGGGATGAGTGTGTACTGCGTGACCGGGTCGGCCTCGGGGATGGGGGCGGCGACGAGGGCCCGGCTGGAGGGCGACGGTCACCGGGTGATCGGTGTCGACCTGCGCGACGCCGAGATCGAGGCGAACCTCGCCACCCCGGCGGGTCGTAACGCGGCGATCGACGGCGTGCTGGCGGCCTGCGGCGGGGTGCTCGATGGCTTCGTGCCGTGCGCCGGCATCGGCTTCGGCGCGCCGGAGCCGATCGTGCGGGTCAACTACTTCGCGGTCGTGGCGATGCTCGATGCGTTGCGACCGGCGCTCTCGGCCGGTTCCGATTCGGCGGTCGTGCTGCTCTCGTCCAACTCCACGACGATGACCCCGGGCCTGCAGATCGGTGACGCCGAGGTGTACCTGGCGGGCGACGAGCAGGCCGCGGTCGCCCACTTCGACGCCGAGCCCGCCGGCCGATGGAATGCCTACCCGGCGGGCAAGCTCGCCCTCGCATTCTTGGTCCGTCAGCGTGCCGTCGCCCCCGACTGGATCGGTTCGGGTATCCGTCTCAACGCCGTGGCGCCGGGGGTCATCGACACCAACATGACCCGGCCCCTGCTCGACATGCCGGGTATCGCCGACGCACTCAAGCAGATCCCGATTCCGGCGGGACGCTGGGGCACCGCCGACGATCTCGCCGGCGTGATCTGCTTCCTGCTCTCGCCCGCGGCGAGCTACATCGTCGGCCAGACGATCTTCGTCGACGGCGGCACCGACGCGCTGCTGCAACCCCGCGCCCAGCCCCATCCGCTGCCGGGCTGAGCCAGGGTTTGACGAGGTCAGGCGTTCAAGCAGGTTGTCAGGCTGGCGCCCAACTCGTCGAGCGGCTTGGAATAGAACGTTCCATCGGGGCACGGCAGCGCCGGGTTGACCTCGTGGAACACACCCTTGGAGCTCTCGTAGCCCGGCACGGTCCACAGATGCATCATGTAGCCGGTGTTGTCGATGAGGAAACCGCCGTACGAGTCGCAGAGTTCCTTGGACACGTTGTCCTGATCGGCGCCGAGCGGGGCATCGGTGCTGCCATCGGGCCTCATCACCACGCAGACATTGGTGTGGTAGTGCCAGATGTCGTTCGGGCCGGCGAACCCCTCGGGTGTGGACTTGGTTCCGAAAGCGATGTACATGAAGCCGGCGATCTTCGATGTGGGCTCGGACCCGTCGAAGATCAGCATCGGCTTGAGCACGTTGTCGTCGTTGATCGACTCGCCGACGATCGTCTCGCCGCCCTTGCCGTAGTGCGTGCCCAAACCCGGCGCGAACGGCCCCTGGCGGCGATACCCGGCGGCCTCGGCGTCGGCGACCGTCGGATACATGGCCACGAGTTCGGCTGTGCGGGCGAGTTGGTGGGCGAGTAGCGCCGTCGTCGGACCATCCATCGGCAGCGGTGCGGAGTCGTGCTGATGGCCGTTCATCACCAACGACAGGCCCTTGTCGTCGGCGGCCGGAGCCGTCGTCGTACCGTGGTCATGGGTGTGCCCATCGGTCGCCGCGCCGTCGGCGAGCGCGCCCTCGGCCGTCGCGCCTTGCGTTGCTACGGCATCCCCGGTCGAGGCGTCGACCGCGGGTTGTCCGTCGGCCGGCAATGCCACCGCGTCGGCGGTGTGCACGTGCGTCACGGCCTGTCCGGCGACCGCTTGGTCGACGGCAGCCGTCGCCTGGCCATCCGTCGAGGCCAGCGCCTGACCATTGGCGACCGCCACCGTGGCACTGCCCACGGCATGGGCGTGCCCATCGACCGCGGCGACACCGGTCGCCACAGCAGTGTGACCGTCGTGGGCGTCGTGGGCATGGGTCCGGGCGCTGGGAGAGACCAGCACGAGCGTGGTCATCCCGACGACGGCCAGCGGCACCAGGCTGCTGATGCCGCGATTGAGCACGCCACCCGATGTCATCGATGGGAAGGTCACCGACGCCATCGCTGCGAGGATGGCGACAGCCTGCATCGCTACGGTCACACCATCGATGAGCGTCACCGATTCGGCGTGGTGGGCATGCGGGCCGACCGGGAAACCACTGGTGCGGCTGACGATCCACAGCCCGATCAGGCCCATGTTGACGATGACGCTGGCGAACGATGCCCAGCGCCGGGGTTGCACAGCGAGTTTCGCGGCCAGACCGAGTTGCAACCACCCGGCGACGGCGAATCCGACACCCTCGACCGCCCACTCGCCGGCATGGGACGGCACCATCACGAGATGGATCACCCCGGCCGCGGCGAGCAACGAGGCGAGCAGCACGGCAGTCGCCGCGAACGGTTGGCGTTCGGTGCGCTCCTGCGCATATGTGCTGCTCATCGGCACCGAGAAGTCGGCCACGACACACCCTCCCCCGGTGGTCCGGCCCTCGGCTCACCGCCGGGCGACTCTAGATCACGATCGCACGATCGACCACGGTCGGGCCCTCCACGGCGGGCACTCCCCCCGGCCAGTCCGCGCCCCGCATGCGCCATACCCAGTGGACACCCCGCTCGCCCGGCGCGGTGATCGCCACGCG
>JANMJD010000315.1:0-25478 GCA_031371195.1 Actinomycetes bacterium
GGCGACACGAAGCTCGACCTGATCAACTTCTACATCGCCATCGGCGAGCCGCTGATGCGCCAGATGCGGGATCGGCCGGTCCTGCTCCAGCGGTTCCCCAACGGAGCGAGCGGTACGAACTTCTTCCAGAAGCGCATCCCCGACTCGGCGCCCGACTGGTTGGAGACGACGATCGTCTCCACGCCGAACGGCACGACCTCGCGTGCGCTGGTGATCGCCGACCTGGCCCACTACATCTGGGCGGTCAACCTGGGCTGCCTGGGCTTCCATTCGTGGCCCATCCGCGCCGCCGACCCCGACCACACCGATGAGCTGCGCATCGACCTCGACCCCGGCCCGGGCACCACCTTCGCCATGGCCCAGGAGACCGCCGCGCTGACCAGGGAGTTGTTCACGGAGTTGGGCATCCGGGCGTACATCAAGACTACGGGCAATCGGGGCCTGCACGTGTACGTCCGCCTGCTGCCCGAATGGGATTCGTACGCCGTGCGCTCGGCGGCGGTGGCCATCGCCCGCGAACTCGAACGCCGCCGACCCGACCTGGTCACCGCCGCATGGTGGAAGGAGGAGCGCGGGCCGCGCATCTTCATCGACTTCAACCAGAACGCCCCGCACAAGACGGTGTTCTCGCCCTGGTCGGTGCGAGCCCGTGACCACGCGCCGGTCTCGACCCCGTTCGAGTGGGACGAGTTGGCGACGATCGACCCCAATGCTTTGACCATCGATGTCGTCCCGGCCCGCGTGGCGGCGCACGGCGATCCCTGGGGTGACATCGACGACGACCCCCAGCCGTTGGAACCGCTGCTCGAGCTGGTCTGGCGCGATCAGGCCGCCGGCCTGCTCGACGCTCCCTGGCCACCGGTGTACCCCAAGATTGAGGGCGAGCCGACCCGCGTCGCCCCCAGTCGGGCCAAGAAGGTCAAGGAGTGATCGTCCCTGCCGGCCGATTCAGCCGGTCAGTGGCTTGTTGGTCTTCTTCTCCTTCTTGGCGTCGCGCTTCTCCTTGAGCGATTTGCCGACCTTTTTGGCCGAAGCCTTCTGCGGTGTCTTGTTGGCCATGGTGGACCTCTTTCAGTGATCCCGCCGGCGTCGGCGGGAGCGTCGTGGCTTGATTCTGCCGGAACGGCGAAGCGGGAATTCAGCGATTTCTACCGGGCGTGCCGAACAACGACGTATGGCACGGTGGGCAGGCCCACCAGTCACGAGGACTTCCCGGCTCGATCATCGGGTCGGCCGCGAACCAGCCCCGACAGCGGCCGCATTGCCGACCGGCGGGCGCATTGCTCGCGGCGTCGTCACCGACCGGCACGGCGGTCGAGGTGTCGGGTGAAATGGTCATGGCAACGCTCCAGCGCTCGGCTCAGCGGAGGCGTCGGGCCTAGCGTGCGGTGTTCAATCCGCTCGAACGAGGCGTCCCAACCAAGGTGATCGTGTCGCACCCTATCGGGATGGGACGCCAACCGTCAGTGAGCACCGAGCCGAGGCCGACCCGAGCCGACGACCGTCAGCGTGCCCGACACGAACACGACCAGACCGCTCAGATCGACGGTGGTCTCCTGCCATGCGACGTCGGTCTCGTACTCCCCCGCCCCGGCCGCCGCCATGTCGACGGCCAGCGCTCGCTTGGCCGCCATCTCGGCCGCCGCTCGGGCATCCTCGGCGGACAGGTGCAGGCTCGGGGTTACTCCGTGGGCGATGAACCGGCCCTGTTCGGGCGAGGTGACGGCTACTTCGCGGGCGATCACGATTCGACCGACGACTGCTCCGACGGCGTTGGCGACGTCGGCGTCGGGCGGCACGACCGACCGGGTGCGCAATAGGGCGGCCACCGCCGGGTAGTACGTCGGTGCCGAGGCCCCGAGTCCGACCAACGGCAAGGCCAGGCCAATGCCCGCCGCGACGACCGACAGGCTGCGGTCGAGGTCGCGCCCGACGAGGGCCGAGCGCACGGTCTCCGGCGGTAGGCCGTCGCTGACCAGCGCTGCAGCGAGCACCGCCTCGGCCGAGCGTCGGATCACCGCATCGACGACGATGCGCGAGAGCGTTTCGCCGTCGGCGGCGATCGGGGCGCCGCGTGAGACGCGGTGGCGGGCGAACAGCTCGGCCGCCCTGACCGCCACAGTCCCGTCGAAGTGATCGTGCAACCCGAGGACGTGGCACGCATCGGTCGGTGTGAAGGCGGCGAGACGGATCAGTCCCTCGCGGGCCCATCGATCGAGCAGACCCGACTTGGTTGCCGCGGCAGGCAGCTCCGCGGCGACGGCCGGTCCGGCCGCGAGACCGCTGAGCAACTCGGTCTCGCCCCGGCCGTGCGCGACATGGCCGGCCGCCGATGCCGTGGGAACGATGACCACGCCGGCCGTCTCGGAGGGGCTGATGTCGAGCAACTGGCGATCGAGCATGTCCGACACCAGTTCGCGATGGCTCACGGCCAGCAGGCTGAGCGGGATGACCCGGCGCGGTCCGATCTCGAGCACGGCCCCCGCGCTACGTTGATCGCGACGGAGTTCGCTGTCGCCACCGAGACCGACGGTGTGCATCTCGACCGCGCTGACCATCGTGCGATACCCGCCGACTGTGGCGCCGTCGGACGACACGACCGGCCGACCGCCACGCAGGATCGCCACGTCGGTCGTCGTCCCGCCGACGTCGGCGATCACCGCGTCCATCAGCCCCGTCAGATGGGCCGCGCCGACCAGCGAGGCGGCCGGACCCGACAGGATCGTCTCGATCGGCCGTTCGGCGACGAAGTCGGCGGCAACCAACGATCCGTCGCCGCGCACCACCATCAGTGGGGCGTTCATTCCGCGGTCATGCAAGGTCGCCCGCATCGTCGCCACCAGCTGGTCGATGATCGGGATCAATCGGGCGTTGAGCACGGCCGTCACCGCTCGTTTCGGTCCGTTGAGCTGCGCCGACAGCTCGTAACTGCAGCTCACCGGTCGCCCCGTCACCCGCCGGATCAGCGCTCGGGCGGCCTGCTCGTGGGCCGGGTTGCGAACGCTGAACTGGGCGGCAACGGCAAATCCCTCGACTCGCGGCCCAAGCCCGGCCAGCCACCCCCGCAGCGATTCGAGGTCGACCGGTTGCAACTCGTTGCCGTGCGCACCATGGCCGCCGTCGAGGAAGACCACCGGGTCCCCGCCGAGTGCATCGGCCAACCCTGCCCGTTCGAGCACGGCCGGCTCGAACCCGATCACGACAAGACCGATGGGGCGGCCGCGGCCTTCCACCAGGGCGTTGGTGGCCAGCGTGGTCGAGACGGCGACCAGTTCGATCGCCGCGGGGTCCACGCCACCGGCGGCGAGTACGGCATCGATCGCCCCGCTGATCCCGATCGACAGGTCGTCGTGGGTCGTCGGCGACTTCGCCTTGACCACCACGGTGCGGGTGCCCTCGTCGTACAGCACGGCGTCGGTGAAGGTTCCCCCGGTGTCGACCCCGAGGAGCCGACCCGGTGCAGACGAGATGCCTGATGCGGTCACGGAGGCCGTTCCTTGAGAGGTGGTGGGCTGACCAATCGGTGCGGTCAGGACACGCCGTCCTCGGCCGAGAAGTCGGGAATCCAGACCGTGCCGTTGATGTGGC
Organism: Actinomycetes bacterium; assembly: GCA_031371195.1. Classification (GTDB taxonomy): domain Bacteria; phylum Actinomycetota; class Acidimicrobiia; order Acidimicrobiales; family Ilumatobacteraceae; genus JANMJD01. Next base: position 3,589 of record JANMJD010000315.1, read on the forward strand.
TGCCGCCGTCGACGAACATCGTCTGACCGGTGACGAATCGGCTGTCGTCGCTGGCGAGAAACAGCGCGACCGGGGCGATGTCATCGTCGGGATCACCCATCCGACCCATCGGGTTGAGCTTCTCGGCCCCCGCCGCCATCTCGGGATTGGCCGCCGCCCACGCCCGGAAAGCGGCGGTCTTGGCCCCCGGGCAGATCACGTTGGCGGTCACACCGGTCGGCGCCCATTCGCGTGCTGCGGTGCGGGTCAGCGCCCGCAGCGCTTCTTTCGAGGCGTTGTACTCGAGCGTGCCCATATGAGCGTTGACGCCATTCAGCGAGGCGAGATTGATCACCCGACCCCAGCCCTGGGCCTTCATGTACGGGAACGCCGCCTGCATCGCCCACAGTGGTCCGTAGAACGCCATGTCCATGCCGCGGGCGATCAACTCGTCGGACTTGTTCTCCACCCGGCCGATCCGACCGCCACCCCAGGCGTTGTTGACCAGGATGTCGACCGTGCCCCACCGCTCTACGGCCGCGGCGATCATGGCCTGATTGTCGGCCTTGAGGCGGACATCGGTGCGGATGAACGCGGCGTCGGCTCCGTTGGCGAGCAGTTCATCCGCAGCCGCCCGCCCGGTCTCATCGGAGAGTTCGGCGACGACCACCCGGGCACCCTCGGCCGCGAACCTGCGACAGATCGCCCGGCCGATGCCGTCGCCACCGCCGGTCACCACGGCAACCCTGCCCTCGATTCGTCCCACGACGGGCCCCTTTCGCTGATCACCGATCGTGGCGACTCTACGCGGGCGGCTGCACTGGCAACAGTCCCCAGGCCCGGGCTTCATCCTGGACCTCAACCGTTGCCCCCTGAGCGAAGTCGTCGGCGTTGTCGACGATACGGGCCAGCGCCTGGCCGATGACGGCAACCGGTGCAGCGTGGCGGGTGACGAAATCGAGCTTGTCCCCGGCGGCGAGCACCCGTTCGGTGGCCACGTAGCCGGGCTGCACGTTCAAGAACCGCACGCCGTCGTCTGGGTGTTCGACGACCAGCTGCTCGACGATGCGGTGCAGGCCCGCCTTCGAGACGCCGTAGCTCAGCGCCCATCCACCCAGGCCGGTCGCCTTGGTCGGGCGGGCGTAGCCGGCGGCGCTCGTCACATTGGCGATCACGCCGCCGCCCATCTCGGTCATGTGCCGCAGGATCGGCTGGATGAACACCAGCTGTGCCGTGACGTTGGCGTAGAGCCGGCGTTCCAACTCGTCGGGCGGCGTGTCGAGAAACCGTGCCACACCGGCCGGCCCCACGTAGATCGCGTTGTTGACCAACACATCCACATGGCCGAGCGCCTCGATCGCCGCGTTCGCCACCGGTTGCAGGGTTTTGCCTTCGAGCAGGTCGAGCACCATCGGCGTCGCCCGGCCTCCCGCTTGCTCGACCATCGCCACCGTCGTGGCCAGGCTGCCCGACAGCTGGGCGAACTCGGCCAGCGCGCTCGCCTCCGGCAATCGAGCGGCATCACCCTCATGCTGCGTCCGACCGGTCACGACGACGTGATAGCCGAGCCCACCGAGTGCCACCGCCGTCGCCCGCCCGATGCCGCGGGTGGCGCCGGTGACGATGGCGGTCTTCATCCTCGGAGCCTAGGTGCCGGCCTGATCGTCACTGCGGCCGGGGCTGATCGGTCAGCGCCGATCGGCGATGATGGGGCGATGTCGTCTCGCTTCGCCCCCACCCTTGACCGCGCTCGCCAGGACTATCTCGATCGGAACACCGAGAGCCATCGTCGTCACCGGCTGGCTGCCGAGGTGATGCCCGGTGGCAACACCCGCACGGTGCTGCACTACCCGCCGTTCCCCGTGACCCTCGTCGCCGGAGAGGGGTCGCACCTGACGGATGCCGACGGGCGCGTCTACCTGGACTTTCTCGGCGACTACACCGCGGGTCTGTTCGGTCACAGCGAGCATCGTGCCCTCGATGCGGTCACTGCGGCGCTTCGCACGAATATGAGTGTCGGGGGTCATCATCCGGCCGAGGAGCAGCTCGCCCGGCTGATGTGCGAGCGCTTCGGTATCGATCGCGTGCGGTTCACCAACTCGGGAACCGAGGCCAACCTGATGGCGATCACCGCCGCTCGTCTGGTGACCGCCAAACCGAAGATCATGGTGATGGAGCACGGCTACCACGGCGGAGTGCTCTACTACGGCATGGATCCCGCCCCGTGGAGTGCGCCGTATCCCACGGTGATGGCTCCGTTCAACGACCTCGGCGCCGTCACCAGCCTGCTCGGCCGGCATGCCGACGAGTTGGCCGCGTTGATCGTCGAGCCGATGATGGGCGGAGCCGGCTGCATTCCGGCCCGGCCCGGGTTCCTACCCGGCCTGGTGGCGGCGGCGCGGGATCACGGGGTCCTGACGATCTTCGACGAGGTGATGACGTCCCGCCACGGACCTCGAGGCCTGGGAGCCCTGCACGACGCCCATCCCGACATGAAGACGTTCGGGAAGTACATCGGCGCCGGCTTCTCGTTCGGCGCCTTCGGCGGGACCTCGGCCGTGATGAGCCGCTTCGATCCGAATTCGCCCGACTGCATCTCGCACGCCGGCACGTTCAACAACAACGTCGCCTCGTTGAGCGCCGGGGTGAAGGTACTCTCCGAGCTGTACACCTCAGACGTGGCGGTGGCCCACACTGCCCGTGGCGAGGAGTTCCGGGCGCAGATCGCCGCGGTCCTGGCCCGTCATCCACTGCCGCTGGTCGTCAGTGGCTACGGCACGATGTCCACGATCATCGCCCGCTCCCAAATGCCGGCCAATGGGGCGGAGGCGGCCGACCGGGACGGCATCCTCCAGGAGTTGGTCTATCTCGGACTGCTCAGCCGCGGGTTCTACACGGCACCCCGCGGGATGGTCAACCTCAGCCTTCCGCTGACCGATGATGACCTTGCGGCGTTCCTCGTCGCTCTCGATGATGTATGCCGCGACCTGGTCGACGGCGTCTGACAACTCAGGGCTCGCGACGGCCTCGACGGCGTTCACGGGTTGGGGCGTTCGCGGTCGGGACGGTGTTCGTCAGCGGGCCGACCTGCTCGATGATCGTGGCGATATCAGGACCGACGCCGCGGGTGTGCGCATCGATCGCGGTACGCATCGCCGCCAAATGAACGGGTGAGGTTCCGCAGCAGCCGCCGACGATCCGCGCTCCCGAGTCGACGGCCAGCCGGGCGTAGTTGGCCATCAGCTCGGGCGTGCCGGAGTAGAAGATCTCGCTGCCGTGGAACTTGGGGATGCCGCAGTTGCCCTTGCACACGATGACATCGTCGGGCGAGCGCTCGGTCATCGCGCCGATCGACACGAGGATGTCGGGGGCGCCGACTCCGCAGTTGGCGCCGTAGCCGACGGGAGGCACGTTGAGCCCGTCGAACACGTCGACGAGCAGGTGGGGCATCAACCCCATCATCGTGCGCCCGGCGGTATCGAACGAGCACGTGGCGACATACGGCATGCCGGCATCGATGGCCGCCTGTGCCGCAGCGCGGACCTCGTCGGTGGACGACATCGTCTCGATCCACACGACGTCGGCGCCCCCCTCGCGCAAGCCTTCGATCTGCTCGCAGAACGAGGCGACGGCGACGTCGTGGGTCAGCGCCCCCATCGGCTCGAACAGCTCCCCGGTCGGTCCGACCGAACCGGCCACGAGCACCGGTCGGGGCGCCGCAGCGGCCACCTCACCGGCCAACTCGGCGGCACATTTGGCCAACTCGTGTACCCGGCCGTCGAGCTGGTGCAGCTTCAGACGATGACGCGTGCCCCCGAAGGAGTTGGTCAGGATGATGTCGGCGCCGACATCGACGAAACGTTGGTGCAACTCCCTGACCAGGTCGGGAGCGACCAGATTCCAGTTCTCGGGCGGATCACCGGGTCCGAGTCCGGCAGCGAAGTAGTTGGTGCCTGTCGCGCCGTCGGCCAGCAACACCCGTTGGGTCGCCAGCAGGTCATCGAGGGTGATACGCATGTTGCTCCGAAAAATTCACCGGAAATCCGGTAGCCGAGAAAATCAAGCGGAGAGTTCCGCCGGGGCGAACATGCTAGGCGCTAGACGCTCCGTCGCTCGATCAACGTCGGGGGGATGCCATCTGTCACATGAAGGCCGTGGCGGCCGCCTTGCATGCCCCGATACGCAGCCCGCATCGAGGGCGCCCAGCCGCCGAGCAGGGCGGCGTCGGGTTCGAAGACCTGCACCAGCAATGGATTGCAATTCGGCTCGGCGTCGGAGCCGGGGCCCCAGATCGGCACGGCCAGATCGCCGCCCGGGCAGAGCGAGACCGCCATCAACAGGTCGGTCTCGGCGAGCAATTCGACATGGTCGCCGGGCTTCGCCGGGCAGGTCTTCATGAAGTAGCGCTTGTCGTCGGGCATCAGGCCCGTCACCTGGAACAGGTTGATCACGTCATGCACGTCGAACTCGGTCAGGCCCCACGGCAACACCGCCCGGGTCAGGTTCGAGTGGCAGTGGAAGTCGTATGCCGCGCCTGAGAGGACCTGATTGACGTACGGGTCGCACCGCGTTCCGAGCAGGTCGTGGCACCCGGCGTCATCGGCGTCCCGCCCGTAACCGATCGTGTCGACGACGAACGTCGCCAGTGGCCGAAGGAAGGGGAGGTTCGACCACAGCCGGGCGCCGACCGAGACGTGGGTGCCATAGAACTGCCTGGTCCGACTGGCCCAGAACCGCTCCCGGGGATCGGTGCGCGACCAGATGTTCAGGTCGACCACCTGTGGGCCGTCGACGGTGGTGAAGCGGACGACCGACCCGGCCGGCACCTCGAAGGCGTGGCCCGAGCGCACGGGCACGGTGGTCTCGTGCAGGAGCCGATGATGGTCACCGCGGGAGGCCAGGCCGGAGATGATCCGAGGATCGGGTGTTAGCGGGCTGTCGCCGTCGGCGACATAGGCGGCGTGAGGCATGGCCCAAGCCTGGCACGCCGACCGCACCGGCCGGTCGTTCCCACCACTACCGTCGATCGGATGGGCGCTGCGTTTTGGCTGACTGCGCTCGGCCTGCTCGTCGCCTGCACCGTGCAGTCGGCGACGGGGTTCGGATTCTCGCTGATCGCCGGTCCGGCCTTGTTCGCCGTGATCGATGCCTCGGCGGCGGTGACCCTCCTGATGATCATCGGGCAGGTCGTCAATCTGCTCGTTCTGTTCGCCGAGGATCGGCGACCGCACGTCGACTGGAACGTGCTGAAGCCGGCCCTGCTGGCCGCGTTGCCCGGTCTACCGATCGGCGCGCTCATCGTGCGAACAATGCCGCTCGACACGCTGCGTCTCGCGGTCGGCGCCATCGTCTGCACGCTGGTGATCAGCCGCCTGGTGCGTCGCGGCCGTCCCCCGTCGGAGCGGGTTGTCGGCGCCCGCGGCGCCGTGCTCGCCGGCCTGCTCGTCGGAGTGTTGACCACCTCGACGACGACCACCGGTCCACCGCTGGCGGTGTGGTTGACATCGCGCCGGATGCCGCCGGGCGAGATCAGAGACGCCGTCACCGTCATCTTCCTCGTGCTCGATGTCGTTGCCCTGCCGATCTTCGTGTTCGTCGTCGGCTTCGATGCCGGGCTCGGCCATATCGGTTGGGTCCCGCTGCTGCTCCCGGGGGCGGTCGTCGGCCACTTCGTCGGGCGCAAGGGCTTCCAGCGGCTGCCGGCCCATCTCTACGCCAATATCGTGCTCGGATTCGCCATGGTCGCCGGCGCACTCAGCGTGTATGCGGGTCTGTCATGAGCGGTCACCGAGCGACTCACTGCCCGAAGTCGGGCCCACCGACCTCGGGCCCACCGACCTCGGGCTGGCCGCCGAAGACGCCCACCCGGCCCTTGCCCGCGTGCTTGGCGCTGTACATCGCCAGGTCGGACTGGGTCATCAGGTCGTCGATCGTTGCTCCGGGCTGCGCGGTGGCGATCCCGATGCTCACCCGGGGCACCACGATCCCCGTACCCAGCACGACCGTGGCCGTGACCGCCGACTGGATTCGGTCGGCCGAGGCGCGGGCGACCTCGCCGTCGGCGTCTTCGAGCAGCATGGCGAACTCGTCACCACCCAATCGGGCCACGAGATCGCGCTGGCGGGTACAGCCCCGCAGACGCTGGGCAATCGTGACAAGCAACTCGTCGCCCGCCGCGTGGCCGTACAGGTCGTTGACCTGCTTGAAGTCGTCGAGGTCGCAGAACAACACGCTGGTCGGACGGCCCGTGGCGGCGGCCCGGCGCAGGGCGCGCTCGGCCCGCTCGACGAACTGTGCCCGGTTGGCCACCCCGGTCAAGGCGTCGCTGAACGCCAGTCGGCTCAACTCGAGTTGAAGTTCTTGGCGCTCGGTGACGTCGCGCCATACCCAAACGTGTTCGTTCGCCGAGCCTTCGAGGCGTGATCCGACGGCCTCGATATGCGCCGGCAGGCCGTCGTTGGCGACAAGACTGAACGTGATCTGCTGATGGTCCCCGTGCGCCGACAGATGGCGGTCGGCCTCCAGCCAGCGCATCTGGGTGGCCGGGTCCGAGAAGAGCTGGCCGACGTGGGTCGCCGCCTTGCTCCGGACGACCCGCAGTAGCACACCGGGGGTGGGGCTCATCACCGTCAGCCCACCGTCGCGGTTGACGACGGTGATCACGTCGCGGGAACTCTCGACCAGCGCTTTGAACCGGCGATCCTGGGCAACGGTGAAGACGTGGGTCCGCCGCCTTCTGTGGCGGGTCACAGCCGCGCCGATCAACGCTCCGAGGGTGAACACGACCACGCCGCCTGCCCACACCAGAGGACGCCCCAGCCCGTCCCCCGACGCACCGGCGTTGGCGACGTGCGCGGCGGCGCGCCCGAACGGCCCACGGATCGAGGCGTCCAACACCTGCGCAAGACGTGTCACCACGTGGAGCCGACCGTGGGGCACGGACCAGCTGACAGCAGTCGAGTTCGGCGAGATGAAAACGAATCCAGGTCACCAATCGTAGGGCATCCACCACCTGGAGTTGGCCGCAGGGGTAGGTCGGGATCAGCCGCCGAAGACGGCGGCGCTGCCCTTGCCCGCGCCCTTCGCCAGATACATCGCCTGATCCGATTCGCGCAGCATGTCCTCGATCGTCGCTCCCACCCGAGCAGTGGCGACACCGATGCTCGCCGACGGTCGCACAACTCCGCTGGCCAAGCCGACATCGGCGTTGAGGACCGTCTGCACTCGACGGGCAAAGGCCAGTGCGCCGTCCGTGTCGGCCCGGTTCACGGAGCGACATGACCAGCCCATTCACGTGGTAGCCGCGCCGCGGTAACGGCGTGTTTACATGGCGTCCATGAGGATTTCTGCCATCGAGTTGTACCAGTACCCACTCGGCTACCGCTACGGCGACTATGTGATGTCGGGCGGGAGGGTCGTACGGACCTTGCCGTCGACGGTCGTCCACCTGTTGGCCGACGACGGGGGTGGTGGAACCGTCGAAGGCTGGGCCGAGACCTGCCCGCTGGGAAGCACCTATCTGGCCGCCCACGCCGAGGGTGCGATCGCCGCACTCGGTCTGCTCGGCCCAGCGGTACTCGGGGCGGACCCGACGAATCACCGCGACATCCAGCGGCGGATGGACGAAGCGCTGATGGGCCACAACTACGCCAAGTCACCGATCGACATCGCCTGCTGGGACATCTTCGGCCGGGCCGTGGGTCGTCCGGTGGCCGATCTGCTCGGTGGCCGGGTGAACGACGAATTGCCGATGTACAAGGCCGTGCCGCTCGGCGACGTCGACACGATGGTCGCCTTCGTGCTCGAGCAGCGCGCCGGGGGCATCCACCGCTTCCAACTGAAGGTCGGTGGTGATCCCCGGGTCGATGCTCGACGGGTGATGGCGGTCGTCGATGCCACCGATGAGGGCGACGCGATCCTCGCCGATGCCAACGGCGGTTGGCGGCGCCAGGAGGCGATCGTCGCCGCCCGGCTGATGGAGCATGGCGACCGGCTGTTCATGGAGCAGCCGTGCCCGACCCTGGCGGAGTGCCTCGGCGTGCGCAAGCACACCAACCTGCCGATGATCCTCGACGAGGTGATCACCGATCAGCAGGCGCTGATCGAGGCGGCGATGGCCGACGGGATGGAGGCGATCAACCTCAAGCTCAACCGCGTCGGCGGCCTGACCAAGGCCCGGCTGATCCGCGACACCGTCGTCGAACTGGGCCTCCGCCTGACCATCGAGGACTCGTGGGGCGGCGATCTCACCTCGGCCGCCGTCAGTCATCTCGGAGCCTCCACTCCTCCCTCAGCCCTGTTCGCCGTGTCGTTCATGAACGACTGGACCGACAATCAGATCGCCGGCTACCAGCCCCGTTCGGTCGCCGGCGTCGGGTCGGCCCCCGCCGCCGCGGGCCTCGGTGTGACCGTCGATACGGCGAAGCTGGGCGCCCCGCTACATTCCTGGACGATCTGAGCCGGCGCCGAGCCGACACTGCGCTGTCAGCCTGCCGACGAGCCGTGCAGTGCCGACCAGATGCGCTCGGGCGTGCAGGGCATATCGATATGACGTATGCCGAGGTGGGACACGGCGTCGATGACGGCGTTCTGGATCGCGGGAGTTGATCCGATCGTGCCGGACTCCCCGATGCCCTTGGCGCCGAGTGGGTTGCGCGGGCTGTCGGTCTGGGTGTTGCTGGTCTCGTAGAACGGCAGTTCCGCAGCGGATGGGATGAGATAGTCCATCAGGTTGCCCGATTTGGGATTTCCGTGCTCGTCGTATTGGACCCACTCGTAAAGTGCCTGCGCCGCACCCTGGGCGATCCCTCCATGCTGCTGCCCGGCGACCAGCATCGGGTTGAGGATTCGGCCGCAGTCATCGACCGCGATATGCCGGAGCATCTTGACGCTCCCGGTCTCGGTGTCCACTTCAACGACCGAGACGTGGGCACCGAACGGAAATGTGGATCCTTGACCGTCGAAGTCGAGCTCGTGACGTAACACGGACGGCTCGAGGTCGGCCGGCAGCCGAGCCGCGTCCTTCGAGGCGGCTGCGAGGTCGGCCCACGAAATCGACTTCGATGGGACTCCGGCGACCTGCAGACCGCCGTCACCTTTGACCACGTCGTCCACCGACGCTTCGAGCAGGTGGGCGGCGATCTGCTTGGCGCGAGCCATGACCTCGTTGGATGCCACATGGATCGCACTGCCGGCCGTCTGCAGCGAGCGGGAGCCCATCGTCCCCGAACCGCGGGGAACGGTGCCGGTGTCGGAGTTGATCAGCTTGATGTCGGCCATCGGAATGCCGAGGACCTCGGAGGCCAGCATGGCGAACGACGTGGCATGGCCCTGGCCGTGCACGCTCGTGCCGGCGAACACCTTGGCGGTGCCATCGTCTTGGATCTCACAGGCGCCGTACTCGATGTGCAGCCCGACCGGAGCCGTGACCTCGACGTAGGCCGAGACGCCGATGCCGAGCTGCTTGAGGTCACCTGCGGCGCGGCGACGGGCCTGCTCGGCTCGAAGCCCGGTGTAGTCGGAGGCCTTCAACACTGCGTCGAGCGGAGCTTCGTAGTCGCCGGAGTCGTAGTTCCCACCGGTGATCGTCGTGATCGGCTCGGAGAACTTCGGTAGGAAGTTGATCCGACGGATCTCCGCCGGGTCAATACCGGTGAGATCGGCCGCGACGTCGAGTACCCGCTCGATCAGCTGTGTCGCCTCGGGGCGACCGGCACCTCGATAGGCGCCGATCGTGGTGTTGTTGGTCAGCGCGGTGTGGGCCTGGAATTTGACGGCCGGAATGTCGTAGACCCCGACGGCAATCATCTGCGACAACATCGGCCGGATCGCTCCGAGCGCCGGGTACGCGCCGCCGGCGGCGACGACGGTTGCGTCGAGACCGACGATTCGGCCGTCGTTCTTGACACCGAGTTTGGCCGTCATGACGTAGTCGCGACCGTGGACGAGTGAGACCATGTCCTCGGAGCGGCTCTCGGCCCACTTCACCGGCGCCCCGAGCGTCATCGCCGCCTTGGCCGTGATGACGTATTCGACGTACACGGCGGCCTTCGGACCGAAGCCGCCCCCGACCCACGGGCAGATGAGCCGCAGTTGCTGCGGATCAAGGCCGAGCGCCGGTGCCATCGCTCCATGCGCGGCGTGGGGTGCCTGGTGCGAAATCCAGCAGGTCAACGTGCCGTCGGCCTGCGGTACGGCGAACAGGCCGTTGTTCTCCATCGGCACACCGGCCAGGCGTTGGCTCACCATCGTCACTTCGGCGATGACGTCGGCACCCTCGAGCGGGGTGCTGTCCTCACCAAAGGACGTGGCAAAGCACACGTTCGATCCGTGCTCGGGGAACAGCAACGGGGCGTCGGGCCGCAGCGCGTCGGTCGCGCTGATGACGGCGGGGAGCGGTTCGATGTCGAGGACCACGGCCTCGGCGGCATCCACGGCTTGGCTTCGGGTCTCGGCGACGACTGCGGCGCAGATGTCACCGACGAACCGAACCCGTTCACCGGCGAAGATCGGTCGATCGAGAGCGGGCGGCATCATCACGAAGCCGTTCAATGACGCCAGCCCCATCGAGTTCCCCGCGTGGAACACGCCCCGAACCCCGGGCATCGATTCGGCCTCGGCGCAATCGACCGAGATCACTCGTCCGTGGGCGAGGGTCGATCGGACGAACACGATGTGGAGCATGCCCGGCTCGACCAAGTCGTCGACGTACTTGCCTTCGCCCGTGAGGAGGGTCGGATCCTCCAACCGCCGGACTGCATTTCCCAAGATCGAACCCGATGATGCCATCTGCTGCTTCCCCCAAAAAAAAGCTCTTCGGCCACGACCGAGATCGGTCGGCGCCACGAACGTCGCTGGGCAAATCCTAGGTCAGCGCGACGGTCGAGACCACTGTCCTCTGCTCCGCAGGATGAGATTCCACGGCCGCCTGTAGCCGTCCGCAGCGCTCACGACGAGCCACGACTAGCGTTCGTCGCATGGCCTACGACGGCAGCGACCTGCGCTCTCAGCTCTCGACCGCATCACCAGCCACAGCGGGAGCGAACGTGGCCCCCCACTACTTCGAGTTCGACCGACGCCCGCCGAGCGAGACGACGGCGGGTGGGAGTTCACTGTGGTGGGCCCGCAGCCAGGCCATCGTCGTCAACTACGCCCGCCTGCGGGCCGGCGAGCAACTCGACCGCTCGGGTCAGCCCGACGAGTACGTGGTACTCATTCACGATCGTGATGCGACCGTTGCGTCGAGCGCCGGAGATCAGACCGAAGTGGTGCACGGTCGGTCGATGGTCGTGATGCCGCCCGGGGAAAGTTCGGTGTTCGCCGAGCACGATACCGAGGTCGTCCGTCTCTTCAGCACGGTGTCGGGCGACCTGTGTTCCCGGTGCGACAACCAGGACTTCTACGCCGTGAACGACCCGAATGTCGACCAATTCGCCCCGTGGCCGGACCCGGTCGATGGGCACCGCATCCGCGTATACGCCCTTGATGACGTCGCCGCCGATGCGAATCGGTTCGGGAGGATCTTTCGGTGTTCGACCTTCATGATCAACTATTTCTACGAGGCCCCCGGGCCACGAGACCCCTCGAAGCTCTCCCCCCACTACCACGATGGTTTCGAGCAATTGTCGCTGCAGTTCGGCGGCGACTACGTCCACCACATCCGCACTCCGTGGACGGTTGACATGGGGGCATGGCGCGACGACGAGCACTACTTCTGCACGAGTCCTTCGGTGACGGTAATCCCGCCACCGTCGATTCACACGTCCCAAGCGGTCGGCGACTCGATTCACCAGCTCGTCGACATCTTCTGCCCGCCGCGTGCCGATTTCTCGGCCAAGCCGGGCTGGGTGCTCAACGCCGACGAGTATCCGATGCCCTAGGCGTTCGGTGACGCTACCGCTCGATCGGCGAGGAGCCCGACGACACGTAGCGTTGTTGACAACCCGACCATGGGCCGAGGACGTGATCGCCGAAAATGCGACGAATCATGTGCACCCGATATGCAGGCGCACATGATTCGTGGCGACGTGTTCATCGGTCGGATGCTGATGGGGCGAGCGCAAGCCCGTGTCACAGCAGCGTGTAGTCGTCGGGATTCATCGCCCGGGTTCGCTTCCAGTACTCCAGCAGGGTGAACGGCCAGTTCTGGGCGACACGGCCCGAGTCGTTCTTGTACCACGAGTTGACGGTCGAGATTCCCCAGGTCATCCGGAGGTTCTCGGCGTCGACGGCCTCGTTGAACGCGTCGTGGACGTCCGCGCGGACATCGAGGGCGCGTGCCCCTGATGACGCGATGTGGCGCAGGCAGTCGACCAGATACCGCACCTCGCACTCCGAGAAGTAGATGATCGACCCGTTGAGCACGATGTTGGTGTTCGGGCCGTACAGGCAGAAGAAGTTGGGAAAGTTGGGCACGGTGATGCCAAGATACGCCCGGGCGTCGCCGTCCCACTGGTCGTGGATCTCGATCCCGTGACGGCCGACCACCCGCATCGGGGCGAGGAACTTCGAGGCGTGGAATCCGGTGCCGTAGATGATCACGTCGACGGGGCGATCGATTCCGTCGGCGGCGATGATGCCGTGCCGGGTGATTCGCTGAATCGGATCGGTGATCAGCTCGACATTGGGCCGCTTGAGGGCGGCCGCCCACACCCCGTTGTCTCGCAGCACCCGCTTCGAGGTCACCGGGTACGTTGGCACGGCCTTGGCCAGCAGATCGGGTCGGCCGTCGAACTGCTCGGCCAGGTATGCGGTGAGGATCTCGCGCATCGCGTCGTTCTCCAGGCTCACCGCCGCCGTCTTGTCGGGCCACGACGGGTCGACACGGGCGAAGGCCAAGGCGTTGTCGCCCAGCCGCCAGAACATCAGGAAGCGGTGCCATTGGCTGTAGTGCGGCACGTGGTCGTAGAGCCACCGTTGCCCGTCGGTGACCGTCTCGTGGTAGTCGGGCGTCGGGGCGAGCCAGTTGGGGGTGCGCTGGTACACCGTCAGCGAGTCGACGTCCTCGGCGATGATCGGGATGAACTGTGCCGCGCTCGCCCCCGTGCCGATCACGGCGACGCGTTTGGCCCGCAGATCGACGTCGTGTTCCCAGCGGGCGGAATGGAAGTACTGCCCGGTGAAGTGGTCCCATCCGTCGATGTCGGGATACTTCGGTCGATTGAGTTGGCCGACCGCGCTGACCAGTGCGGTGGCCCGGACCGTGTCCTCGGTGCCGTCGGCGGCTCGCACATCGACCGCCCATTCCCCCGCGCCCTCGAACCACGTCGCCTCGATCACCTCCGTGTCGAAGCGGACGTGCCGGCGTAGATCGTGGGTGTCGGCGAACGTCCGGAAGTAGCCGAGCAACGCGTCCTGGGCCGAGAAGTTGCTCGGCCAATCGTGCTGCTGGGCGAACGAGTAGCTGTAGAGATGGTTCGGATTGTCGACACGGCAGCCCGGGTAGGAGTTCTCCCACCACGTACCGCCGACGTCGGAGTTCTTCTCGATGATCGTGAAGGCCACGCCCGCTTGCGCCAACCGAAAGGCCGCCAGCAATCCCGACATTCCCGCGCCGACGATCACCACACTCAGCTCCCGGCCCGGGGCGACGTCGGCCAGAGTCCATTGCGGCGCCCGAGGATCTTCGCCGACGATGGCCAGTTCCTCGGCCATCAACGGTACGTATTCCGCCATTCCCGACTGGCCGACGCAGAATTCCATCAGGCGCTCGATCATCGTCGCGTCCGGTGCGTCGGCCTCGGACGGTGGCCGGTCTCGAAATCCGACGATCGCCTGCAACGCCAGCTCGCGGATCGCTTCCTGCTGCTCGGGCGTCAAGCCGGCCTGGGGTTCGCCGAGCAGCAACGGGTCGATCATCAGCTGCTCGCGCAGCAACGACATGTCACCCGTGGCTTGGGCCAGGGCCGGCAGCAACGCCGGAAGATCGGCCTCGGCCAACATCGCTCGTACCATCTCGTCGTTGTCGCTGATAGGGAGAACCGAAGACATCTGCGGACCGTACCCCGCCCTGCGATAACAGTCGGCATGGGGGATGTGCTGCGAGGCGCCCGTCGCGCCGCCCCGAGGTCACGCGGGAGTCGGGTAGGACGGCACCTTCCATAACACCCATTGGGAATCGCTCCAGACATCGACCAGGCCGGCATCGCGGGCCATCGCGTCGGTGAGCTGAGGCTGGCTGAGATCGCTGTTGCGTCGCATCATGAAGAAATCGGCCCGCTCGAGGATGATCTCGAGATCGCTCGACTGTACCGATCGTCGATCGGTGTACAGGGTGAGGGCCCGGGCCTTGAAAAAGGCCACGATGTCGTCGCGTCGGGTGAACTTTTCCACGGCTTCGAAGGCGGTCACGGCATACGGCGACATCGGCCCATCCTGCACCTGACCCGCATCGTTGAACGTCTGGGCGGCCTCGATCTCGGCCCGCCAGCCCGCCACGTGAACCACGGCCGCCGCCACGACAGCCACGACTGCCAGGCCGCCGATCTTGCCGACGAGCAGGCGATCGAGGGCCTGCACGGCGAAGTAGACAACGAACGGCGTGATCGCCAGCATGTAGCGATCACCATTGGCGGGAATCATTCCCACCAACAGCAACGACAGCACCGAGAAGATGACCAGCGCCACATCGTCGGCGCCGCTGCGCATCACCCGGATGCCCATCCCGATAGCGGCAACGGCAACGATCAGCCACGCCAGGCGGGAGTGGTTGCCCAGGTCGAGTTGGTCGCGGAAGGCCGTGCGAAACGGTCCACCGAGTTTGCGCCACGTCTGATCCAGACCGGCGCCGTCGTAGTGCGGAGCCAACGCGCTCGGGAGGATCAGCTGCAGGCCGACGACGCCACCGACGAACGCCGCCAACGGGGTGAGCGCGGCGCGCTTGCTGACCACATTCCAGCGGCCACGACAATCGATGAGTTGTACCGCGAGGAGCGCCGGGACCATTGCCACACCCTCCCGCCGCGTGTTGAAAACCATCATTGCCAGCAACCCGAGGACCGCCAGATCGCGCGGCGCTGCGAGGTCGAGTCGTCCCGCCCGGCGACATCGGTCGAGCCACCACAGCGTCGCGCCGACGAAGGCCAGATACGGAAACTCGGACAGCAACTGATCGGTGTGGCGCAGGTACGGCAGCGATGTGCCGATCACGGCGACCGTCCCGAGGGCGAGCCACGGCTTCATGCGCCGCCGGAACACCGCATGGGCGAAGCCGAGGAACACCAGCCAGCAACCGACTTCGACGAACTTGAGCCGCTCGTAGTCCAGACCGAAGAGGCGCACGAAGGGCGACAGGACAATCGGCCAACCCCAGGGATAGACGAAGGGGCTGAATCCCGGCTTGGCGGCCATCTGCACATTGTCGTGATTGTCGGCGATCACCTGGCCGATGTTGCCGTCGAACAGACTGCGCGCCTGGCGGAGGTAGAGCGTGAAATCGTCGCCCCAGGCGACTCCGGTCCGGTGGACGGCGAGGGCGGCGATCGCGATACCCGTGAGCACGATGGCCAGCGGCAGGTGCGTGCGCGCATTCGACCCTCGACTCACAACCAGCGATTATGGCGCGCCGAGACCGCTCCGCCGCTACGACGCGCTGACGCGCACGGGCAGGTGCTTGAGCGCGTTGTTCAGATTCGACCGGACGCGCACGGGTTCGCCGGCCAGTTCGATGGTCGGGAACGCCGCCAACAGCTCCTCGAAGAACACCCGGCCTTCGAGCCGGGCGAGGTGGATGCCGAGACAGTGATGCTCGCCGAAGCCGAACGAGAGGTGTGGGTTCGGGTCGCGGGTGATGTCGAAGCGATCGGGATCGGCGAACACCGCCGGGTCCCGATTGGCGGCGGTGTAGTACATCACGACCTTGTCGCCGGCGGCGATCGAGACCCCACCCAGCTCTGTGTCCTCGGTCGCCGTGCGGCGGAAGTAGTGCAGCGGATTGTCGAAGCGCAGGATCTCCTCGACCGCCGAGGCCGCCAACGAGGGATCGGCGCGCAGCCGGCTGAGCTGGTCAGGATGACGCAGGAGCGTGAGCAGGCCGGCGGCGAGCATCGTTTTGGTCGTGTCGTTGCCGGCCGTCACCAACTGCACGAAGAAGCTGCCGAACTCGATCTCGCTCATCGGCGAGCCGCCGAAGTCGGATTGTAGGATCAACGACGTCAGATCGTCGCGCGGCTCGGCTGCTCGGCGGTCCATGGCGAAGCGGATGGCGTACATCGCCATGTCCCGTGACGCCGCGCCCGGCTCGGGTGCGTCCGGGCCCGAGGCGAAGTCGGGATCCTGGCCGCTGGTGTTCATCTCGGCCAGGTGGTGGATGTACGGCCAATCGTCACGGGGCAGGCCCATCAGTTCGCCGATCACCTGGCTGGGGAGGTGGGCCGTCACATCCTGGACGAACTCCACCTCGCCGACCGCCGCGGCTCGATCCATGATCGTGCGGCAGATGGTTCGGATCGACCCTTCCATCGCCGCGATCGCCCGCGGCTTGAAACTCTGCACGAGCGGCCGGCGATGCTCGAAATGGCGGGGCGGATCCATCGCCAACAGCATGTTGCGCATCATCGCCAACTGGTCCGGGGCGAGATCCTCCATCACCACGCCACCGTGGGATGCCGAGAACAGCGTCGGGTGGGTGGCCACCCGCACGACCTCGGCATGGCTCAGCACCGCCCAGAATCCCGGCTCGCCGAGCATCTCCTGCCAGACGACCGGCTGTGCCGACCGCATCGCGGCCAACTCGGCGTGCGGAACCGAGGCGACAAATGTGTCGGGCGAGGCGAGGTCGATCATCCGACGAGCACGTTCGGTCGCTCGAAGCCTTGGGCGTCGCACAGCGCGTAGTAGGCGGCGAGCGTACCGGCCCCGTCCGAGACGCTGGCGATGCTGCCTTCCTCGTCGAGGTTGAGGTTGGCTCCGTGCATGTGGAACCAGACTTGCGTGCCGTCCTCGATGCATTGGAGGGTGTGCACCGCGCCGGCCGGTTCGTACAGAAACGACCCGGCTCGGTTGACGTAGTCGTACTCCTTGTACTTCCAGGCCCCCGACACGGTGTACCCCCACACCGGTCCGGTATGGCGGTGGGGTTGCACCTCGAAGCCGGCCTGGAAGACGTTCTCGACGATCCACAGTGCCTCGGCTTCCCGGACCTGGATCACTTTCAGTTTGTTGCCCCCGCCGATCTCGACGAACGGCAACTCGTCGGCTCCGATATGGACGGCGGTCGGTACACCAGGTGCGGCGAGCGGTGACATGTTCGGACGGTACCGCCTTGGCCGTCGGCCGATTCAGTCGGGGCGTGCCGCCTCGTCGAGCAGCACATCGAAACCGGCGCCGTCGAACTCGGCAACGGCTCGGTCGTACTTCTCCATGCCCCACTCCCAGAAGTCGAAGTCGAGCGGACTCGTCGACGCCTGAATCGACGCCCACAGCGTCCAGCCGTACTTCGACATCAGCCCGAGCAGCCGGGCCCGGGCGACCTTGTGACGTAACCGAGAGCCGTAGTACGCGGCGACCAGTTCGTCGAGTTGATCGAGCGACAGGTTCGACTCGCTCCAGATGTTGCCCAGTTCGAAGCAGGCGTCGTTGTTGCCGGCGTACTCGTAGTCGATGAGCCACAGTCGCTCGCCGTCGTCGATGAAGTTCGCCGCCAACAGGTCGTTGTTGCACGGCACGGTGCCCACGTCGCGCACGGCGAGTGCTCGCTCGATGCGTCCGACGTGGGCCATGAACGACGGGTAGCGGTCGGGCAGCCGAAACCCGCGGTCCTGGCAGAGCCGCAGATAGCCGGCCTGGATACGAAACATGTTGAAGTCGTTGACGAACCGCGGCCCACGATGGAGTTGACGGACCGCACCGGCTGCCCTGGGGATGTTCGCCGAATCCTGCAGGTCGGCCGCGTCATATGTACGGCCGTCGACGAAGCGGACGACCAACACGTGGTCATCGGGCAGATAGTCGACGACGTCCGGGGCGACTCCGGCTCGGGCCGCGGCACGCGAGTTGGCGTCCTCGGCATCGCGGTCGATCGCCAGGAGGTCGGAGTCCTTCGAGGAGATGCGGGCGACGAAGCGGCCGGCAGCCGTGGTGACCCTCAGGTTGGTGTTCGTCAACCCGCCGGCGAGGGCGACGACCTCACGCGGGCCCCGCAGCACCGGTACCTTGTCGAGCAACTCGTCAATCCCGTCCCCCAGCATGGGGACGGACACTAAACCACTGGCGTGGGTCAGCCGACCGCCGCGAGGCGCCGGTCGGCGAGGCGCTTGGCGACGCGGCCGTTCTTGGCGATGTGAGCGATGATCTTGTCGCGCGCCCGTTCGCCGTCGGCGTCGAGACCGGTGATGTTCTCGATGTTCCAGTGGCGCAGCACGAGGGGCTGCAGGATCTGGTCGTGATGGCTCGACAGGTCGTAGATGCCGGCCTTGGCGATTGCCGAGGCGTGCTTGGCGAAGTCGATGATCCCCGCGCCGGGCATCTCGAAGTTGACGACCTCGTCGCACAGTGCCTGCATCGCCTTGCTCGGCGCCAGTTCGAACGCAGCGCTCGACAGGTCGCGGTAGAAGAGATAGTGGCGGTTCTCATCGGCGGCGACACGCATCATCACGTCGTAGCCGGCCTGATCGTTGAGCAGCGTGCCGGTGTTGCGGTGGGCGATACGGGTGGCGAGCTCCTGCATGGCGACGTAGAAGAAGCCGTTGCACACGCTCTCGGGCTCGGGGACCTGGCCGCCGGAGACCTGGTGGATGCGGGCGCGCTCGAGCGCCACCGGGTCGACGGCGCGGGTGACCATCAGGTAGCCGTAGATCACCATCGAGTGGCGGCCCTCCTCGGCCGTCCAGCGACGGGCCCAGGTCCCCCAGATGTCGTCGGCGCCGAACATCCGCTCGATCGTGCGGAAGTAGTACGGCAGGTTGTCCTCGGTGAGCAGATTCACGACGAGCGCGCTGCGCACGGCATCGGGGATCACAGCACCGCCAAGATCGGCCTGCTCCTCGGCCCATTCCTCGCCGGCGGCGAATGTGCGACCACGGTCGTACGGAATGTGCTCGTGGGGGAACCACTCCTTGGCGGAGTCGAGGTGACGTTCGAGCAGGCGGCCGGCCAGCGGCGCGAGCTCACGGAGGATAGCGAGATCGTCGATCCGTCCAGCCTACCGTCCGGTAGGGCGGCGGCGGTCGTCACTCGGCGCGACGAGCGGCTGGGCGGTAGTGTCGCCCGCCGATGAGCACGTCCCCCTCGCAACAAACCATCGTCACGCTCGATCTCGAGGGCGTGCTCGTCCCGGAGATCTGGATTGCCGTCGCCGAGAAGACCGGCATCGAGGCCCTGCGCCGCACCACACGCGACGAGCCCGACTACGACACGCTGATGAAGTACCGGTTGGAGTTGCTCGACCACCATGGGTTGATGATGTCGTTGATCAGTGAGGTGATCGGCTCGCTCAGTCCCCTTCCGGGGGCGGCGGACTTCCTCGACCGCCTCCGGTCGGTCACGCAGGTGATCATTCTCTCCGACACCTTCGAACAGTTTGGACGACCGTTGATGGAGCATCTCGGCCGACCGACCCTGTTCTGCCACACCCTCGTCGTCGCCGATGACCGGATCGTCGACTACCGCTTGCGGATGCCCGACCAGAAACGCCATGCCGTGCGAGCGTTTCACGACCTCAATTACCGGGTCGTGGCCGCCGGCGATTCGTACAACGACACCGCCATGCTCGCCGAGGCCGATGCGGGATTCCTGTTCCATTCGCCGCCCAATGTCCGTGCCGAATTCCCCCAGTTCCCCGCTCTCGACACGTTCGACGAGCTGTTCGACCACATCAGCGCCGCGCTCGGCTGAACGGACCACTGAGCGACCGGCCGGCTACATCCTCCTGGGCCGGGCGATGGCGCACCTCGTATCCGTCGCTGGCCCAGCTGGCGTTCGCCCGCTATCTCGTCGGCCAGGTGCTGTCGGGTTTCGGCACCTGGTTCCAGATCGTCACCCAGAGCCTGCTGATCCTCGATCTGTCGCACAGCGGAGCCGCCCTGGGCATCGCCGCGGCACTGCAGTATCTGCCGGTCCTGCTGCTGTCGCCATACGCCGGAGTGATCACCGACCGATGGCTGGCCCGGCGGATCCTGCTGACCACCAACGCCCTGGCGGCCGGGCTGGCCGCGATGCTCGGCACCGTCACCGCATTGGGCCATGTCACGACCGGGTGGGTGTGGGCGATGGCTCCCGGACTCGGGATCGTCCTGGCGTTCGATCGGCCCGCCCAGTCGGCGATCATCGCCGAACTGATGCCGCTCGGCGCCCGACCGAACGCCAGCGCGCTGGCCAATGTGCAGACGGCCTCGGGCCGGTCGGTCGGCCCGGCGGTCGCCGGGGTGTTGTACGCCGCCGTCGGGCCGGCTTCGTGCTTCCTCCTCAATGCCGCGTCGTACCTGGTCATTCTGGTCGCCCTGGCCCGGATTCGACCCGAGGAATTGATCGGGCGACCCCGACGGCTGGCACTCGGCGCACTCGGCGAGTTGCGGGCCGGATTGTCGTACGTGCGCAATGCTCCGGCGGTGCGCGCGCCGCTGGTCTGCGCCGCGGCGATGGGACTGACGACCTTCAATTTTCTGACGGTGATCCCGGCGATGATCACCTTCACATTCCACGCCGGCGGGCGGGCCTTCGGCATCTGCGAAGCGCTGACGCCGGCGCCTCGGTGCTGGGCGGACTATGGATCGCCCCGAGACTGGGGCGACCGACGCGGTGCCAGTTGGCCCTGGGCTGCGCATTGTTCACCGTCGCCATGCTGGGCAACGCGTTGATGCCGACGTTGTTGTGGTTCGCCATTTGGATGCCGATCTTCGGCATCTGCTTCATCGTCTTCCAGACGACGATGACTGCGCTGTTGCAGACCCGCACCAATCCCGCGTACCTCGGCCGGGTGATGTCGCTCTACACGCTGGGGATCTTCGGCACCACACCACTGGGCGCGCTCGGCTCGGGATGGCTGATCGACCGCTTCTCACCCCGAGTTGCCATGGGCGCCGGGGCGATCGCCACCCTCGGATCGGCGATCTGGTTGTGGTCCACCACCCCAGCGCCATCGAACGGCGAACCGACCGCTTGATCGTCGGGGGTACGGTGGAGTCATGCTCCCCGTCTCCCCATTCGGCCCTACCGGCCATCGGTCCACCCGCGTGATCTTCGGCGCCGCGGCGCTCGGCGGCATGACTCAGGAGCGGGCCGATGCAACTTTGGCACTGGTCGCCGCGTCCGGAGTGAACCACATCGACACGGCGGCGTCATACGGGGCGTCCGAGGACCGCCTTGCCCCATGGTTGGCCACCCACCGGTCGACGGTGTTCCTCGCCACCAAGACCGGGGAGCGCGACGGCGCGGCCGCCCGAGCGGAGTTGGAGCGTTCGCTGGTGCGCATGGGCGTCGACCATCTCGATCTCATCCAGCTTCACAACCTGGTCGAGCCCGACGAGTGGGACGCCGCCTTCACCACCGGCGGCGCGGTCGAGGCATTGAGCACAGCGCGCGACGAGGGCTTGGTGCGACACATCGGCGTAACCGGGCACGGGGTGCGAATCCCGGGGATGCACCTGCGGAGCCTCCAGCGTTTCGATTTCGCCTCGGTCCTGTTCCCCTACAACCACACGATGCTCGCCCGACCCGACTACCGCGCCGACGTCGAGGACCTGCTCGAGATCTGTGCCGAGCGCCAGGTGGCCGTGCAGACGATCAAGTCGATCGCCCGTGGGCGCTGGGCACCCGACGACGACCGCCCCCATTTCAGCTGGTACGAGCCGCTGACCGACATCGAGGCCATCGGTCGGGCGGTTCGGTATGTGCTCGGCAACGACCAGTTGTTCCTCAACACCACGAGCGACGCCCGGATGCTTCCCCACGTGCTCGCCGCGGCGAGTGGATCGCTC
>JANMJD010000322.1:0-5064 GCA_031371195.1 Actinomycetes bacterium
CCCTGCCGCCCGGTGTGCAGATCGACACGTTCCGTCAGCGTCCGGCAAAGGTCACCCGCCTGATCGACGAAGGCGACATCGTCGACATCGGCGATCGCCGATTCGAGGTGCTACACCTGCCCGGCCACTCCCCCGGTTCGATCGGACTGTGGGAGGCGGCGACCGGCACGCTGTTCTCCGGCGATGCCCTCTATGACGGACCGCTGCTCGACGAGCTTCCCGATTCGAACATCGACGACTACTGCCGCACGATGGAACGCCTGATGGACCTGCCGGTCACCGTCGTCCACGCCGGTCACGACCCGAGCTTCGGGCGCGACCGATTGCGTGAACTGACACGCGCCTACCTCGTACGGCGCCGGCCGGCCGATCGATAGCCGACGGCGCACGTCGGCTCGAACCCTGGGCCGGTGCCGTCAGGTAATCGTGGCCGTGGCGACGACGACCCCGTTGCGGGTGACGCGCATCGACACCGCCGCCATCAGTTCGGGAGCGATCCCGACTGCCCATACGCCTGACGAGATCTCGTCGTAGTTCCAACTTCCCACGTCGATCACCCGCCCGTCGGTCAGAATCAAGGCACACGACGCACGATCCTGGCCCGGAGTCGGACGATCGATGACAACGAGGACGTGTGGTTTCGGATCGGCGACCAACCGGACTTCGCCGACACGCCGCGGACCGTCGGCCGTCTCGATGAACCCGTGACGGACCACGCCCGAACGCTCGCCGTGGTTGACGAGCCGGCCGAAGAGCGCCCCACCGATCCCGCCCATCACGATGGCTGCGGCGGCGAGCGCGCCAACGAGGTGCCGACTCCATCGGCCCATCGGCGCCTGCTGTCGGACCTGGAGTGCGGTGGGTCCCGCGCCGAATCCCGACAGGGCCCGCGCTTCGAACCCGGCGGGTGGTTCGTATTCCGGGATCAGCAGCAGCATCCGATCGGCGACCGACGACAACTCGTCGAGGCGCAGTTGGCAGTTCGAACAACCGGCGGAATGAGCCAGCAACCGCGAGCGCAGCGGCTCGTTCACCGTCCCCACGGCCAGTTCATCGACACTGTCGTCGAATTCCCTGCAGTTGAGCGGGCCACCATTGAGCAGGCCGTCGGGCAACGAGGTCATCGTTCGGCTCCGGTTGCCATCGCCGCCCGCAAGCGGCGCAGACCGATGCGCAATCGGGTCTTCGCGGTCGACGCGGGAATCCCTTCGATGGCTCCGATCTCGGTAGTCGTACGCCCGCCGATCGTGGCCAGCAGCACCGCCCGACGCTGCTCGACGGGAAGAGCGTCGAGTTCGACCCGCAATCGGCGCAGGTCATCGGCGTTCACTGCTGCGTCTGCAGGCCCGAGGACGTCGGTCGGCACGATGTCGCCAACGACGGCCGGGTCGATCGGCTGGGGCCGACGCACCCGAATGGCGTCGATCGCCAGGTTCCGGGTGATCGTCAGCACCCAGGTCGATACAGAGGCCCTGCGGGCGTCGTAGCTGGCGGCATGGCGCCAGACCCGCTCGAAGGCGGACTGGGCGACGTCCTCGGCCAGTCCGGGATCGGTGGTGACGGTGAGCGCCATCCCGTAGACACGCCGCTGAAACCGACGGACGAAGACCGCGGCCGCCACCTGCTCGCCGAGCGCGATGGCGGCCAACAGGGCGTCGTCGGACAGACGATCGAGGCGGCCGGAATCGCGCATCATCGATCAATGTACGCATGACGACGGCCAAAGGATTGCCGAAGTTTATGCAATCCCGGGCCGACTCCGAGCCGTACAACGAGGCATTCCCGTCCATTCGACGCCCTGGGAGGGTTTCGTGAACCGCACACATCTTCGCATCGGCCCCCGTCCTCGAATCGGTCGGGCCACCGCCGTGCTCGCCCTGCTCGGCCTGACCGCCTGCGGCGCAAGTTCGTCCTCGTCGCCGCGGTACGGTACGCCGGCGACGGACTCGACGGCGGCGACGGCTTCCTCGATCGCCACGACCGACACGACGGCTCCGGCGACCGCTGCGACGACCGGGGTCGGATTGCAGCTCAGCGACAATCCGCTCGGCAAGATCCTCAGCGACGGCACCGGACGATCGCTGTACCTGTTCAGCAAGGACACGCCGACGACCAGTTCGTGTGACGGCGGCTGTGCGGCGAAGTGGCCGCCGTTGATCGCCGACTCGACTCCCGCCCTCGGAACCGGTTTGGCCGCCGAGGACGTCACAACGATCACCCGTTCCGACGGCACGAAACAGGTCGCGTTCTACGGGCACCCGTTGTACTACTTCGCGCCCGATACCAAGCCGGGCGACACGTCCGGACAGGGCGTCGGCAGCGTCTGGTTCGTCGTGGACGGCGAAGGCAACCCGGTCACCGGCTGACCGGCCTCAGGCCCACCCGGCCTCCGGTAGCCTCACCTCATGGGAATCGGGAACGCCGCCGCCGACCCCCGGCTGCACGGTACGACGATCGCCGACTCCCTGGTCGACCTGATCGGCAATACGCCGATGGTCAAGCTGGGCCGAATCGGCGCATCGCTCCCCTGCCCGCTGGTGGTCAAGCTCGAGACGACCAACCCCGGAGGGTCGTCCAAGGACCGGCCGGCCCTGGAGATGATTTTGGCTGCCGAGGCGTCGGGCGAGCTGCGACCCGGCGGCACGATCGTCGAACCGACCTCGGGCAATACGGGCGTCGGCCTGGCCATCGTCGCCGCCCACCGGGGCTATCCGTGCGTCTTCGTGACCACCAACAAGGTCGCTCCCGAGAAGATCGACCTGCTCAAGGCATATGGGGCCGAGGTGGTCGTTTGTGACGTGGCCGTTCCGCCGGAGGATCCGACGAGCTACTACTCGACAGCCGAGCGACTCGTACGCGAGATCCCCGGGGCGTATCGGCCCAACCAGTACGCCAACGCCAACAATCCCCTCGCCCACTTCAAGACGACCGGTCCGGAGATCTGGCAGCAGACCGGCGGGCGGATCACCCACTTCGTCGCCGGGGCGGGCACATGCGGCACCATCACCGGCACCGCTCGGTACCTGAAGCAGATGAATCCCCACATCAAGGTGATCGCCGCCGATCCCGACAACTCGGTGTTCTCGGGCGGGAGCGGTCGGCCCTACCTCATCGAAGGTGTCGGTGAAGACTTCTTCCCGGCAGCGTGGGATCCGTCGGTCTACGACGAGGTGATCGCCTGCACCGACCAGGAGGCGTACCTGATGGCGCGGCGCACGGCGAAGGAGGAGGCGCTGTTGCTCGGCAGCTCGGGCGGTCTGGCCGTGGCCGCCGCCTTGAAGCTGGGCGACCGCCTGAAGCCCGACGACCTGGTGGTCGTGTTGATCCCCGACTCGGGACGCGGCTATCTCAGCCGGGTGTACAACGACGAGTGGATGGCGTCGTACGGCTTCACCCAGGAGTGCGACGAGTGCATCGCCGCGGTACTTGATGCCAAAGACGAGGAACTACCCCCGTTGCTGCACGTGAACCCTGCTCAAACGGTGCGGGAGGCGATCGATCTGATGCGGGCCAACGGCGTCAGCCAACTACCGGTGTGCAAGAACACGCCACCGTTCGCTACGGCCGAGGTGGCCGGTTCGGTCGACGAACTCGCCCTGATGGATGCCATCTACCGCGACCCCTCGGTGATGGAGATGGCTGTCGGTTCGGTGATGGGAGCCAAGCTGCCGATGATCGGCATCGGTCAGAAGGTCTCGAGCGCCGTCGATGCCCTGGCCACCGCGCCGGCCCTGCTCGTGTTGGCCGGCGGCCGTCCGCTCGCCATCCTGTCGCGTACCGACGTCCTCAACTATCTGGAGCTCGCAGCCCATGGGTGACACCGAAGAGCAGTCCACATGGGGATTCGAGACTCGGGCGGTCCATACGGGCCAGGAACCCGACGCGGCGTCGGGTGCGGTGGTCACCCCGATCACCTTGTCGACCACGTTCGCCCAGGAGGGCATCGGCAACCACAAGGGCTTCGAATACTCGCGTTCGGGCAACCCGACCCGCGCCGCGCTCGAAGCCTGCGTGGCCTCGTTGGAGGAGGGCCGCCACGGCCTGGCCTTCTCCAGCGGCCTGGCGGCCGAGGACAACGTGTTGCGACTCCTGCAGCCGGGTGACCGCATCCTCCTCGGCAACGACGCCTACGGCGGAACGTTTCGGCTGATCTCGAAGATCTACGGACCGATCGGCTACCCCTGGACGGCGGTCGATCTGACCGACATCGACGGATTGGTTGCCGCCTGGCCGACCGATACCCGCCTGGTGTGGCTGGAAACCCCGACGAATCCGCTGTTGACCTGCTTCGATATCGAGGCGATCGCCGCCGTCGCCCACGAACGCGGGGCGATCGTCGTGGTCGACAACACCTTTGCCACCCCTTTTCTGCAACAACCGCTGCTGCACGGGGCCGACATCGTCGTCCACTCCGCCACCAAGTACCTCGGCGGCCACTCCGATGTGGTCGGCGGCTTCCTGGCCGTCAACGACGACAATCTCGCCGGTCGGCTGCGGTTCACCCAGAACGCGGCCGGGGCCATCCCGGGGCCATTCGATTGCTATCTCGTGCTGCGAGGGGTGAAGACCCTCGCCCTGCGCATGGAACGCCATTGCTCCAACGCGCGAGCGATCGTCGATCTGCTGCTCGGGCACCCAGCCGTCGAACGGGTGCTGTATCCCCAACTGCCCGATCACCCCGGCCATGCGGCCGCGGCCCGCCAGATGCGTGACTTCGGCGGGATGGTCAGCTTCACGCTGCGGGGGGGCGAGGCGTCGGCGATGCGCGTGGCAGCGGCAACCCGTCTGTTCACTCTGGCCGAGTCGCTCGGAGCCGTCGAATCACTGATCGAACACCCCGGCCAGATGACGCATGCGTCGGCTGCCGGCAGTCCACTCGAGGTGCCGGCGTCGCTCATCCGGCTGTCCGTCGGCGTGGAATCGGCGAATGATCTGGTTGAAGACCTCGCCGAGGCGCTCCAACATGCCTGAGCCGGCACAACGAACGCTTAGTCGACCGGCATGATGCGCGCAGGCAGCGGATGGCGGAACAGGGCCGCGGCGTTCTCGCAGCACATCATCCGC
>JANMJD010000328.1:0-10081 GCA_031371195.1 Actinomycetes bacterium
TGGGCGATCGAGCCGCCGACCGTGCCCCGGTTGCGGATCTGGAAATGGCCGATATGCGGCAGCGCCTTGGCGAGCAGCGGGACATTGCCGGCGACGAGATCGCTGTGCTCGGCGGTCGCCTGGCGGACAGTGGCCCCGATACGCAGATGGCCGTTCGACCGCTCGATCACATCCAGTCCGGCCACCCGGTTGAGGTCGACCAGGTGCTCGAAGCTGGCCAGACGCAGCGACAGCATCGGCACCAGGCTCTGCCCACCGGCGAGCGGCTTGGCCGTCTCGCCGTACTCGGCGAGCAATGCGCCGACGTCCTCCAGACGCTCCGGCGCGTGATAACTGAACGATGTCGGCTTCACCGAAGTACCCCGGTCGATGGCGATCTCATCTTGGCAACGGCCCTTCTGTCGCAGCGGAACCACCCGACGACCAGGCCCATTCCCCCCGGCCGCTCATCGCAATCACCATATAACTTGACACCTTCGTCAGGCGACTTGCCGAGCGTGAGCGCCGAGATCCCAAACCCAAGCGCCGGCCCGCAGCCACGGTCCACAGTCGGGGGTCTGGGTCGGGTCCTGACTACATCCTCTCGATGATCGTGCCGGTGCCCAAGCCTCCGCCGCAGCACATCGAGATGAGCGCGTATCGACCGTTCGTCCGCTCGAGTTCGTAGAGCGCACGCGTCAGGAGGATGACACCGGAGCCGCCGAGCGGATGGCCAACGGCGATCGCCCCGCCGTTCGGGTTGACCTTGGCCATATCGGCGCCCGTCTCCAACTGCCAGGCCAACACCACCGAGGCGAACGCCTCGTTGATCTCGAACACGTCGATGTCGTCGATCGAGAGGCCGGTCCGTTCGAGCAGCTTGCGGGTCGCCGGAATCGGGCCCTCCAACATCAGCACCGGGTCGCAACCGACGAGCACGGAGTCGACGATCCGCGCCCGGGGCTCTAGCCCAAGGCCGGCGGCTCCATCGGGTGAGGCCAGCAACAACGACGCCGCACCGTCGCTGATCTGCGACGACGTCCCGGCGGTGTGGATGCCGTCGGGGGTATTGGTGCGCAAAGCGGCCAGGCCTTCGAGCGTGGTCGGCCGCAGCGCCTCGTCGCGCTCGAACGTGCGCATCTCTCCGGTCGGCTCCCCGTGCTCATCGCGCACCGCGACCTCGATCGGGGCGATCTGACCGGAGAATCGATCCTGCGCCCAGGCGGTCACCGCCCGCGATTGCGAGCTGAAGCCCAGTTCATCGGCGGCGGCGCGGGTGATGCCGTACTTCGTGGCGATGCGCTCGGCGCCATCGAACTGGGTCGTCGCCTCGTAGACCTGCGCATATGTGCCCTCGCGGGCGACGCCGAACACCCCATTTGCGCCCATCGCCCCGAACGGGACCGACGACATCGTCTCGACACCGCAGGCGATGGCGACGTCGGCCAGCCCGCTGCCGACCAGACCGTGGGCGACGAGGTTGGCTTCCTGCGATGAGCCGCATTGCGAGTTCACCGTGGCCGCCGGGACCGCTTGGGGCAGGCGCATCGCCAACCAGGCGTTGCGGGCGACGTTGGCGCTCTGCGCCCCGACCTGTTGCACACATCCACCAACGACGTGATCGACGCACAACGGATCGATGCCGGTGCGCTCGATGATCGCCCGCTGCGTCGTGCCCAACAGGTCGTTGGCATGGGTGCGGGCCAGCGAGCCGTTTCGCCGACCGATCGCCGACCGCACCGCATCGAGAATCAGAACCTCACCCATCGTTCCTCCCACACGTCACATCGTCGATGTCGCTCCGACAGAGTTGACACTTCCGTCAAGTTCACGGTACCAATCGATACGGCGCGGCGAGCAATCCGCGATCATCGTGCATATGTCCGATGGCGCGATGATCCAGAAGGTGAAACAGGTGACTCCCATGGCGAACACCGCCTGCTCGGGCCGATGACGACAGTCCACCGGCTGTCGCGCCACGAGGCCCGCCGGATCGCCGTGCGGGCCCAGCTGCTCGACCGCGCCCGGCCGACGGACTTCGTCGATGTGCTTCGTCACCTGACCATGCTCCAGGTCGATGCGACCAGCGCAGTGGCACCGAGCGCCGACCTCGTGTTGTGGAGCCGCATGGGGTCGTCGTACGCGCCGGCGACGTTGCGTGCGGCACTGGAGGACGGCACGGTCATCGATCTGCGTGGGATGCTCCGTCCGAGCGAGGACGTTGCGCTCTACCGGGCCGAAATGGCTGCGTGGCCCGGCGCCGGGAAGGTGCGCAGCTACAAGGCGGCGCAGCGCGATTGGGTCGAGACCAACGACGCCTGCCGACGCGACATCCTCCGCCGGTTACGCATGTCGGGTCCGCTTGCGGCAGGCGAGCTGCCCGACACCTGCGCCAAGCCGTGGGCGTCGTCCGGGTGGAACAACAACAAGAACGTCGTCATGTTGCTGCAGCTGATGGTGCAGCGCGGCGAGGTGGCGGTCACCGGTCGTGCCGGACGAAGCCGATTCTGGGATCTCGCCGAACGCATCTACCCCGACCGCCCCGTCGTCCCCGCCGCGGAGGCCACGCAGCTGCGAAACGAGAAGCGCCTGCGGGCGCTCGGCATTGTCCGCGCTCGCGGGCCGGAGTGCCCGGTGGAGCCGCTCGACGTCGCAAACGCGGGCGAGCCCGCCGTCGTCGACGGGATCGCCGGGGAGTGGCGGGTCGACCCGGCCCAGATCGGTCGGACGTTCACCGGTCGCGCCGCGCTGCTGTCGCCGTTCGATCGGCTGCTCTTCGATCGGCGCCGGATGGTCGAGCTGTTCGAGTTC
The DNA here is from genome assembly GCA_031371195.1 of Actinomycetes bacterium. GTDB lineage: Bacteria > Actinomycetota > Acidimicrobiia > Acidimicrobiales > Ilumatobacteraceae > JANMJD01. The sequence goes on from JANMJD010000328.1 coordinate 2,791, forward strand.
GACTACGCGCTCGAGATGTACAAGCCGGCGACGAAGCGGCGATGGGGCTACTACGCCCTACCGATCCTGTACGGCGATCAGCTGGTGGGCAAGCTCGATGCCACCTTCGACCGCGCCACCGGCGCGCTGCGGGTCGACGCCGTCCACGAGGACGAGCCGTTCAGCAAGCCGATGGCGACAGCGGTCGACCACGAAATCGCCGAACTCGCCCGCTGGCTCGAACTCAACTTCACCGATGGCACCTGAGCCCACTCCGGTCGGTTGTCAGCGGCCGGTCCACACGGGCGGGCGTTTCTGGGCGAACGCCGTGGCGCCCTCGCGGGCATCGGCGCTGGCGAACACCTCGGTGGTGGCCTGCGCGACGTGCGCCGAGACGTCGTCGCCCAGTTCTTCGAGCATCAGGCGTTTGGTCACCTGAACGGCGAGGGGACCATTGGCGTTGATCAGGGCGGCCAGCGCCAGCGCCTCGGTCATCACCTCGGCGGCCGGCACGACGCGGTTGACGAGACCGAGCTCCAGCGCCCGCGACGCGGGAATCGTCTCGCCGGTCAGCCCGAGTTCGAGGGCGTTGGCGAGCGGAATCCGCCGGGGAAGGCGGGTTCCTCCGCCGGCGGCAACCAGTCCGCGTTTCACCTCGGGGATGCCGAACCGGGCGTGATCGGCGGCGACGACAAGGTCGCAAGTCATCATCACTTCGAACCCGCCGGCCACGGCGTGGCCATTGACGGCGGCGATCACCGGCTTGGGACAACTCGCCAGCATCTTGAGGCCCGTTGCGACCGGGAGCATGTTCTCACCGGCGGCGAAGGCCTTCAGATCCATGCCGGCGCAGAAGACCTTTTCGCCTGCTCCGGTGACGATGACAGAACGGATCTCGGGGTTTCCGGCGGCCTCGTTCAGGCCGTCGACGAGACCCTGGCCCACAGCAGGGTTCAACGAGTTACCCGCCTGCGGACGATTGATCGTCAGCACCAGCGCACCGTCGCGCAATTCGATGGTCACGCTCATCGAGGTTCCTCATCTCCGGTCCCGGGATCGGGGCTCTCCGGCATCTGACAGTAATGTCAAGCGCGAACGTGCAGCGAACGGCGCAGAAAGCGAGCGACATCATGGGACGACTTCTCGAGGGCAAGGTCGCCCTGGTCACAGGGGCCGGCCATGGCATCGGCCGCGGCCATGCCGTCGAACTGGCCAAGCACGGGGCGACCGTGATCGTCAACGACCTGGGCTCGTCGGTGGCGGGTGAGGGAGCCGGGCGTGACGCCGATGTCGTGGTCGATCTGATCAAGTCCCGCGGTGGCAACGCCGCGGCGAACTACGGCGACGTCGGAGACGAGGAGCAGGCCGCAGCGATGGTGCATCAGGCGATCGATGAGTTCGGCCGGATCGACATCGTCGTCAACAATGCCGGCATCGTGCGCGACCGGGTGATATGGAACATGTCGGCGGCCGACTTCGATCTGGTCATGCGGGTTCACGTGCGCGGATCATGGCTCACCTCGCGTGCCGCGGCCCAACACTGGCGCGAGCGGGCGAAGGCGGCCGAGAACGGCAAGGTATTCGGGCGGATCATCAACACCACCTCGGGGGCGGGACTCCTCGGCAACTTCGGGCAGACCAACTACGCCACGGCCAAGGCGGCGATCGTCGGGCTGACACTGACCTTGAACGTCGAGTTGGCCCGCATCGGCGTGACGGCCAACTGCATCGGGCCCGGCGGCGTGACCCGGCTCTCCGCCGGGGTGATGGGCGATGCCAAGGTCAGGGAGCCCGACGAATATGCCGAGAACGAGTTCGATCGACTCGACCCGTCACTGTGCTCCCCGGTCGTCGCCTGGTTGTGCAGCGACGAGGCCGGCCATGTGAGTGGTCATGTGATCCGGGCAATGGCCGAGGACATCCACCTGATGGGCGGTTGGACCGAGGAGATCACCCTGAGCAACGGCGGACGCCGATGGGACGCCACCAAGCTCGGCTACCTGTTCGCCACCGACGTGTTCAAGTCGCGCACGCCCGGGCTGCGGATGGGCGGCTGACGTACGGCCGGTCGACGAGATGTCTACGGGGAGACGACGGACGTGACAGCCACGAGCGAGCAGCGATCGGCCGACCCGTTCCGGCTGGAGGCGACGTCCAACGAGCGACGTTTCACATGGACGCCACCGGGAGTGGTGCTGACGCCTGCGGGAACCGTGCAGGGTGGGGCCGGGCTGGGAGCCGCCTCGGAGGCGATGGAACGGGTGACGGGTCGCCCGACGATCTGGGCGACGGCGCAGTACTTGTCGTTCGCCGCCGGAACCGCTCCGATCGACATCGAGGTCACCGTCGAGGTGGCCGGCCACAACACGGCCCAGGCCCGCTGCACCCTCGCCCGTGACGGCCGCGAGATCCTCACCGCTCACGCTGCGCTGGGTCGCCGCGATCTCGAACTCGACGGGGTGTGGTGCACTCCGCCCGACGTCCCCGGGCCTGACGATTGTGACCGGTATCGGTTCTTCGAACGCGGCCACGGTCACCTCGGCGATCTCGTCGATATCCGGCTGGCACTGGGCCGGCAGTTGGACGAGATCGGCGAGGACGGCGAACGAGGCGACGGCAGCTTTGCCCTGTGGGTGCGCTCGTGGTCGGAGGAGAACCACCTGGTCACCACCCCTGAGCTGGCATTCCTTGGCGACCTCATGCCACTCGGGTACGCCGAGGCGATGGGCCGACCCTTCGCCGGGAACAGCCTCGACAACACCGTTCGAGTCGGTGGGGCGGCCCGCACCGACTGGGTTCTGCTGTCGATCCACGTGCAGCAGATCGTCAACGGGTTCGGGTACGGCCGGGCCGAGCTGTGGGCGCAGAGCGGCACGCTGCTCGGCGAGGTCAGCCAGAGCTCGATCATGCGCGTCCACCGGCGGATCCGTGACCGGCCGAACGACCCGGCCGGCTGACCGTCGGCGAATCTGACACTGCCGTCACGTTAGGATCGACGGCAAGGAGGACCCATGTCCGGCTGCCCCGTTGCCCACGGTTATGACCCGCTCGATCCGACGACGATCCAGAATCCGCACGCGCCGCTACGCGAGCTGCGCGAGGAATCACCCGTCGCCTATCTGTCCGGTCTCGATCACTACATCGTCACCCGATTCGACGACGTTCTCGGGATCCTGATGGACCGCAACTCGTGGTCGTGCGCCAATGCCTCCTCGCCTCTCCTGCCTGTCTGCCCGGCCGCCCAGGAGGTGCTCGCCGCCGGGTTCAAGCGGGTGCCGACGCTGAACAACGCCGACCCGCCACGGCACGGGCCGATGCGCCGATCGGTGCTCAACGTGATGACCCCACGGCGACTCAACGACTTGGAACCGACGCTGCGCGACTACGCCCGCAATCTCGTCACCGAGATGTCGGCACACCAGGCGGTCGACTTCGTCGACGCCTTCGCCTTCCCGTTCCCCGGATTCGCCGCCTTCAGCCTGCTCGGCTTCCCCGATCACGACACCGAGCGACTCAAGACATGGAGTCGCACCAGGGTGCTGCTCACCTACGGCGATCTCTCCGAGGAGATGCAGGTCTCGGTGGCCGGAGACATCGTCTCGATGTGGCACTACGTCGAGGGGTTCGTCGCCCAGCGGATGGCCGAGCCGGTCGACGACCTGACGAGCGACCTCACCCGTCTCTCGCGCGACAAGCCCGATCAGCTCAACGAATTCGACATCGTCAACATCGTCTATTCGATGGCCCTCGCCGGCCACGAGACGACCTGCAACACGATCGGCAACGGTCTGCGCGCCCTGCTCACCCACCGCGACCAGTGGCAGCGGCTGGTCGACGATCGTGCGTTGATCCCCAATGCCGTCGAGGAGATCCTCCGTTTCGACGGCCCGGTGATCAACCATCGCCGGCTGGCCCGAGTCGACGTCGAGGTCGGCGGGATGACAATCCCGGCGGGCAGCAAGGTGATGCTCGGGTTCGCCTCGGCCGGGCGCGACGCGGCGACATTCCCCGATCCGGAGTCGTTCGATGTCGGCCGCGACAACGCCGGGTTGCATCTTCAGTTCGGCAAGGGGGCGCACCTGTGTCTCGGCGCACCCCTCGGCCGGTTGGAGACCCGGATCACCCTCGAGCTATTGACCGAGCTGACTCCCGACATCGATCTGGTCCCTGACCAGGACTTCGCCTACACCCCGAACGCGTTGTTCCGCGGCTTGGAGCGATTGATCGTCGCCCCCGGCGGCCTGCCCGGCTGACCGATGCCGGCCCACTGGCCGCGGGCGGCGAGCCCGGTATCGTCACGGGGCAATGGGATGGTACGAGCCTCGCGAGGCACCGCCTGGACTGCGGGGACTCCTGGCCTGTTCGTGGGTGGCGATGCCGTCCGGACGGCATCGATTGGTCCCCGACGGATGCGTCGACCTCCTCGCCTTGACCAGCGGTGAGCTGGTGTTGTGCGGTCCCGAGACCACGGCATGGACGTTTGAGCTCCCCCCGGGCACCGAGGCCGTCGGCGTCCGATTCCGGCCCGGAGCCGCATCACAGGCTTTCGACCTGGACATCTCGACGATCCGGGACCGGCGAATCCGGTGGTCCCGTCTGACCCGCGGCACCGAGCGCGTCGGCGACGAGTCGGCGGTCTCGGGCGAGATCGCGGCGGCCATCAGCGGGGGCGATCTCGCCGCGGGGTTGGTCGTACTCGAGTCCGTGGTTCGGCGCCTGGTCGGTGGGCAGATCGTCGACGACGACCTGGCCGAGCGAATCCTCGAAGCCCTCGCCCACCGACCGGCGGCGACCCAGGCGGAGCTGGCCGCTGCGGTCGGGCTGACCCCGCGCCAGCTGCACCGGCGGTCGCTTCGGCTCTTCGGCTACGGCACCTCGGTCCTCGCCCGGCTCCTCCGTTTCCAGCGGCTCCTGGCGCTGTCGTCGCTTGACCGGCTGACCGCTCCCCTGGCCCGACTGGCCGTCGAGGCGGGCTTCAGTGACCAGGCCCATCTCACCCGCGACTGCCGGGCGATCGCCGGGGTTACGCCTCGCCGCTTTCTTGCCGAGTACTTCCCGACCTTCCCCGACATGTCCGATCCGTACAAGACATTCGGCGGCTTTCTCACCACGATGGACTCATGACCGATACCGCCACCCCCGCCGATCGTTACCGCCGCATCGCCGCCCGCTTCACGGCACTCGTCAATGCCGTACCCGCCGATTCCTGGTCGAATTCGTCGCCGTGCGAGGGCTGGACCGCACTCGACGTGCTCCACCACGTCGTCACAACCGAGGCCGACTTCCTCGGTCGGATGCCCTTTGCTCCGGGCGCGTTGCCCGACGGAAATCCCCTCGAAGCACCATCGCTGATCGGCGGTTGGACGACCGTTCGCGACCACGTCCAACGATCGCTCGATACGCCGGACGAGGCCGAACACGAGTACTCGGGATACTTCGGGCCGACCACCTTCGCGGCGACGACCGACCAGTTCTATGCCTTCGACCTGGTCGTTCATGCCTGGGATATCGCCACGGCGGCGGGCCTGGCCGAGTACCAGGCGATCGATCCCACCGAGATCGCCCGACACCACGTCGACTTCGCCGACCTTGGCGCCACCATGCGCCAACCCGGCCTCCTTGGGCCCGAACTCCCGCCGCCCGATGACGCCGACGAGCAGGCCCGATTCCTCGCCTACCTCGGCCGTTGTGAGCCCGCCGAGGCGGTAGCCGCCCGTCGCACCCAAGGCTGACGCAGGTCCTTGGGCCAGGCACCCCCCATCAGCCGGCGGCCAACCGAGTTCCGTCGGGCCTGTCGCCCGTCGCAAAGGTGCGCTACGATCGAACATGACGCGACTGTCAGATCAGGGCGGTCAGAGAGCTCGGGGGTGTCCGATGGACGTCAATGACATGATTCTGGTGAGCGTGGACGATCACGTGATCGAGCCGCCGACGATGTTCGACGCTCACATCCCGGCCAAGTACCGCGATGCAGCCCCTCGCATCATGGAAGACGCCAACGGCAGCCAGTACTGGTCGTTCGAGGGCAACCGGGCGACGAATATGGGCCTCAACGCCGTGGCCGGCTGCCCGCCCGACGAGTACGGGCTCAACCCGCTCCGCTACGACCAGATGCGGCCCGGTTGCTACGACATCCACGAGCGCATCCGTGACATGGACGCCAACGGCGTGCTCGGATCGCTCAACTTCCCGACATTCGTGCACTTCTGCGGCCAACTGTTCCTGAAGGCGACCGATAAGACCCTCGCTCACGCCGTGGTCCAGGCCTACAACGATTGGCACATCGACGAGTGGGCCGGGACATACCCCGACCGGATCATCCCGATGACGATCATGCCGCTGTGGGACCCGCAGCTGATGGCGGCCGAGATCCGACGCGCCGCGGCCAAGGGCTGCCACGCCGTCACCTTCTCCGAGAACCCCGAGAAGCTCGGCCTGCCCGGGCTGCACGTCGACCACTGGGACCCGTTCTTCAAAGCCTGTGTCGAGACCCAGACCGTCGTATGCATGCACATCGGTTCGTCGTCGTCGATGACGGTGACCTCCCTCGATGCCCCCGCCGATGTGAGCATCGCCATCACGCCGATGAACTCGTTCCTGGCGCTCAACGACTTGATGTGGACGCCGATCCTGCGCAAGTTTCCGGAGTTGATCATTGCCCTCTCGGAAGGTGGCATCGGCTGGATTCCCTACGCGCTGGAGCGGATGGACTACACCTACAGCCACCATCGCGCCTGGACCGGGGCCGACTTCGGCGGCATGACACCGACCGAGATCTTCCATCGCAACTTCTCCACCTGCTTCATCGACGACAACGCCGGCATCCAGATGCGCCACAAGGTTGGCATCGACCGGATCACCTGGGAGTGCGACTATCCGCATTCCGATTCGACGTGGCCGCACTCGGCCGACCTGCTGTTCCACTCGCTCGACGGCGTGCCCGACGACGAGATCGACAAGATGACGCACCGCAACGCGATGAAGCTCTACGACTTCGACCCGTTCGCCACCCGCGCCCGCGAGACCTGTACCGTTGGCGCACTCAAGGCGTCGGCGACCGACGTGGACATCTCGATCCGGTCGATGGGCCGCGCCAAAGGCACCCCGTTCACGGCCCGTCAGCTCGCCGACCTAGCCTCGCGCGACGCCCGGTAGGGCTCGGTCACGGCTGCCGGCGCCGCGCTGAGCCCCACCGCATCCCCGCTGCCCGGCGGAGCTCGGCCGTGTTCGATTTCCGGCAGACGGAGGCGTCACAGCCCGGCCGTGTTCGATTTCCGGCGCAGCACGACGTATATCGAACACGGAGTGTTCC
>JANMJD010000374.1:0-4657 GCA_031371195.1 Actinomycetes bacterium
TCGCATCGCTGGCCGGCGCGGCGTCGGTGGCCGGGGCTGCGGCGTCGGTGGCCGGGGCTGCGTCGGTGGCCGCAGGTGATGCCGCCGCGGTGGTCGCCGCGGACTCGGATTTGCTGGCGGACGAGCCACATGCGGCGGCGGTGAGGCTGAATGCCACCACGCCGACAAGGGCCATACGGGTACTACGAATCATCAGGTCTCCCCCTGAGCTTGAGTTGATTGGATGAAATTCTAGTTCGCGGGACCGTCTAGATCTCGGACCGCGCCGATTCGTGCCACGTACGTAACACGCGGTTGGACAACCGGCTGAACAGTACGAAGATCAGAATCCCGAAGAACGAGGCGACCAGTGTTGCGGCGAACATCTCTGCGGTCCTGGTGTCCTTCTGCAGATTGTTGATCTTGCGGCCGATGCCCAGGGCGCCCTGCGTGAAGAAGAAGTCGCCGACGACAGCCCCGATCACGCTGCCGCCGGCGGCGATCCGCAGCCCGGTGAAGATCGAGGGCAGGGCGCCGGGGAGCTCGAGCTTGAGGAGACGGGTGAGGCGACTGGCCTTGTGCAGGGTGAACAACTCGTGATGTGCGCTGTCGGTCGACTGCAGCCCGAAGAGGGTGTTGATGATCACCGGGAAGATGGCGATCAGTACGCAGACAACGATACGCGGGTTGATCCCCCCGCCCAGCCAGATCTTCAGGGTGGGCACAAGCGCCAGCACGGGGATCGTCTGGATGATCACCGCATAGGGGATGACGGCGTGCTCCACCCACTTGGCCAGGTTCATCACGATCGCCAGTGCCATACCCAGCGCCGTGGAGATGATCAGCCCGATCAGGGCGACCTTGCCCGTCGTGCCCATCGCCAACAGGATCGGCTTGAGGCCCTGCTTGCCCGATGTGCCCTGCCAGGTGAGGAAGCCCTTGCTGAGCACCTGGTGAGGTGGGGGAAGGGCCACCCGTCGCCGGGCTTCGTTCATCACGACGTACGAGATGAAGTACCACACCAGCATGACCACGGCGAACACCCCGAGCGGTGGGAGCACCTTCATGACCCGAGAGTCGCCTCGACGGCCTTCACCCAGCGGCGAGACGCCCGGGGTGATGACGTCGACGTAATCGGGTTTGTTCAGCCGGGCCAGGGTCTCGCCGCTGGTCGGACTCCCACTACCGGTGCCCATGCTCATGAGTGGGCCTCCTTGAGCCCGTGGGAGATGCGTCCGGAGATCTCGGCGAAGGCGGGGGAGTAGCGCAGATCACTGGTGCGGGGATAGGCGAATGGAATGGCGATGTCGTCGATGATCCGGCCCGGGCGGGCCGACATGACGAGCACCCGGGTGGAGAGGAACACGGCCTCGGCGATCGAGTGGGTGATGAACAGCCCGGCGAAGATCTCGTGGCGGAACAGGCTGAGCAGCTCGTCGTTGAGCCGTTCGCGGCTGATCTCGTCGAGCGCGCCGAACGGCTCGTCGAAGAGGAACACCGATGGCTTCATCACCAGCGATCGGGCCAGTGAGCAGCGCATTTTCATACCACCCGACAGTTGCTTGGGGTACTTCGACTGGTGTCCCGTCAGCCCGACCAGTTCAATGGCCTGGGCCGACTTCGTCTTCAGTTCGGACTCGGGCATCTCGTGCAACTCGCCGAGCAGTTCGACGTTGCGCTGTACGGTGCGCCACGGCAGCAGGGTTGCGTCCTGGAAGACATAGCCGATCGAGTTGCGGTCGATGCCACAGGTGCCGGCGGTCTGAGGGGTGAGCCCGGAAGCGATGCGCAACAGGGTCGACTTACCGCACCCCGATGGCCCGACGACCGTGACGAACTCGCCTCGTGAGACCCCGAACGACACATCGTCGAGGGCATGGGTTCCGTCGGGGAACGTCATGCTGACATGGTCGAAGTGGAGCGCGGGTGCAGCAGGTGCGTTCGATTGGCGTTGTGGCGCCGGTGCGGGCGCACCGGACGGCTGTTTGGCCACCGTCTCCCCCTGGAGGTTCTGGGTTGAATGAACTCGCATCGCCGTGCCGCGGCTCACCGGCCCGCGTTTTGGCAAGGCCCTTTTCTAGCACCGGATCACCCTGCGCGAGGCATCATGGACCCAGAGCGCAACACCAGACGTTCGGCCGGTTGGAACGCCACGGCCTCGCGCACGCTTCCGGCCCGAATGGCGACGAGGTCGGCTACGCCACCGACGACCACGGAGTTGTCGGCCAGCCCGAGCGCCGTGCGAGCCCGAACCGAAACCGATGCATATGCATCGGCCGGCAGCAGATGGCCGGCCATCACCATCAAGGCCGCGGTCTCCAGCGGGTCGCCCTTGCCGACCAGATTGAACGGATCCTGCAGATTGTCGGCACCGGCGGCGACATTTACGCCCGCGGCGCGCAGCGCACCAATGGCGGTGAGCCCACGCGGAACGGCGTGGGCGTGATCGCGTCCCTGCAGGTAGAGGTTCGTCTGCGGCAAGGCGATGACGCTGATCCCGGCGGCGGCGATCTTCTCGGCCACCCGCTGCTGGACGGCAGCCGGCTGCATGCCGAGGCTGACGCAGTGACTGGCGGTGACAGGCAGATCGAAGCCACTCGTGGACACCCGATCGGCGAGGTCCTCGACCGCCAGGATGGCCGGGTTGAGTGTTTCGTCGACATGCAGATCGACGCCCCGACGGGCCTGCGCGGCGATCATCAGAAACGCCTCGTTCGCTGCGGCCGGGTCGTCGTCGAGATGTGGGCAGCCACCGACGAGGTCGGCGCCCATCTCCAACGCGTCGCGGAGCCGAGCGCGGTTGTCGGCCCCCGCCGCGCCGGTGATCGGCCACCCGACGAGTGAGCAGATCTGTAGATCCACCACGTGGGATGTACGCCGGCGGACCTCGACGAGGGCCTCGATCGAGCGCAGACCGTTCTCGGGAGTGGTGTCGGCATGAGTGCGGATGGCCGTCACCCCGTTGAGCGCCATCAGCCGCACCGCCCGCTCGGCCCGCTCGATGGTGTCGTCGATGGTCACCAGGTGGCGGTTGGCCTCCATCGCCCGGATGGCCCCCATCAGGTCGCCCGTCGGGTTGTCGATCCGCTCGGCGAGGAACGCCTTGTCGAGATGGGCGTGGGGTTCGACCGGGGCAGGTAGCAGCACAAAGCCGGACAGGTCGTGGACCGGCTCACCGTCCTGCGCCGTGAGGCCCGATGCGACCGCGTCGATCACCCCAGAGCAGATGCGCACATTCCCGAGAGTGCCGTCGGGCAGCGTGGCGTTCGTCAACAGCATGGTCACAGTCTGGTGCGACTGGAGCGACATTACCGGACATTCGAGAGGTATGCAGCGACGATCGCATCGCGCGGCTGTCGCAGGCCACTGCCGGCACCCGCCTTGGAGCGGGGCGTGACCGTCGACGTTGTTACCATGGGGCATGTCTCAGTTCTCGGGCCTGTCGGCAGTGTTGCTCAACTGCTCGCTCGTTCACGATGCGTCGAAGTCGCATACGCGTCGGCTGCTCGCACGTGTCGCCGGGATCATGAGCGCCAGCGGGGTGGCGGTCGAGTTGGTCCACATGCTCGATCATCAGGTCGGCTTCGGGATGGTGAAGGACACGACCGAGATCGGCGACCGCCGCGACGACTGGCCGGCGATTCACGCCAAGATTATGGCCGCGGACATCCTGGTGATCGGAACGCCGATCTGGCTCGGAGTCAAGTCGAGCGTCACCAACCTCGCCATCGAACGGCTCTACGCCTACAGCAGCGACACCAACGACAAGGGACAGTACCTGTACTACGGGAAGGTGGGCGGGTGTGTCGTGACGGGGAACGAGGATGGAGTGAAGGCCTGTGCCATGGAGACGCTGTACGCGTTGTCCCACATCGGCTACACCATTCCGCCGCAGGCCGATTGTGGATGGATCGGTGAGATCGGACCTGGTCCGAGCTATGGCGACATCGTTGATGGCAACGACGTGCCAGTCGGATACGACAGCGAGTTCACCAACAGGAACACGACGATCATGACCTGGAACCTGATGCACACCGCCAAGATGCTGAACGACCTCGGCGGCTTCCCACTCGGTGGCAATGCCGCAGCCACGTGGCGGGAATCCACCAACGCAGCCGATCAGGACCCCGATCGTCCGGCCTGATCGCAGGCTCCTGTGACCCGCCGAGACACTCAGTCTCGAGACACTCAGTCTCGAGACGCGGTGTGGCGACCGGCGGCCAGGGCCGCCAAGCACACAAAGATCAGGACTGTTTCGATGCCTTTGGTGACCCACCCGAGAGTGTCGAAGTAGCCGAGCGAGATGTAGGCAATGATCGCTGCCGCGGCGATACCGGCGATCAGCACCAGGGCAAACTGCCGGAATGGTGCAAGCGTTTTCCACGGCAGGTAGCGAAGGAGCAGTGCACCGCCGTAACCGACTGCGGTGAGTATGAAGGCCGTCGTGTAACCGGTTGCCCCTTTGTCGACCTCGTCGGGCACCAAGTACAAATGAATGCCGGCGACGAGCACGGACAAAAGGATGACGGCAGCGTCGATCCCGCCGACACCCGGTGCTGCCGACGTCGATTGGACGTGTTCGGTGCTCGTACTCATCACAGCCCATCCTTTTCGCCACGGGGGCCTATGGCTCGCCCGTCCGGTACCCCGGGTTCGAGCAGATCAAACTCCGAGTGGA
>JANMJD010000425.1:0-7113 GCA_031371195.1 Actinomycetes bacterium
TCGTCACCGATCAGGGCGACGCCTACCTTGTTTCGCTCCAACGGGGCGAGTGGTGTATCGATGCGGTCTACAACTGACTGTGTCGGCTCGTGCTGGCGCTGATGTGCCGGCGAGTCGTCAGGTGAATTCGGCGACGATCTCGTCGATCAGCCCCCAGCCGAGCGCGGTCGACGCGTCGACTGCCGTCCCGCACAGGGCGAGCAACATGGTGCGATGGCGTCCGATGCGGGCCGGGATGCTGACGGTTCCGCCGGCCCCGGGGATCAAACCCAACGCCACCTCGGGCAGCGAGATGCAGGCGTCGGGATGGGCGACGACACGGCGGGCAAAGGCGGCGAGTTCGATGCCGGCGCCCATGCAGGCGCCATGCAGCCGCACCTCGAAGCGTTCCTGGAACCGGTCGGTGACCTGCGCGACCATCCGGGCAGGGCTGCGTGTGAGTCGCACGACGTGGGCGGTCGCCGGGTCGTCGAACGATCCGAAGGTAGTCAGATCGCCGCCCGAACAGAACGACGGGCCGGCGCCGCGGAGCACGACCCGTCCGACCGTCGGGTCGGTGAGGGCGAGTTGCAGAGCCTCGCTCAGGCCGTCGCGCATCGCCGGGTCGAAGGCGTTGTGGCGACTCGGCCGGTTCAACGTGATCGTCAGGTCGGCGATCGCTGGGTGATGGTCGCTGTCTGCTCGTCCGACGACGACGGCTTCCTCGTCGAAGCGCTGCCCCCCGGTTGGGCCGTCGTCGTCTCGATTGTCGTGTTCTCGGCTGTCGTGTTCTCGGCTGGCTCGTCCGGCGCGCCATGCGGCGAACTCGGGGCCGGCCTGGAGAACGGAGTACACCGCCGATTCGGCCGCCAGGCCGGCCTCGATGGTCCGCTGGGCGTGGCCTCGCAACAGCACAGCGACTGCCGTCGAGGCGATCGGAGCCTGCTCGATCGTGGCGACCACGCCATCGAGCAGTGGGTCTTCGGCGTCGACGGCGATGTCGGCCCAGTCGGGCGCGGCCATCACGGATCGACCATGGTGTCGAACGGCGATGACCACGCAGGGCCGGCTGCCGACATGGATCAGCCTAGGATCCGGCTCGGACCAGTCGACGATCACCGCAGGTACGCGATGGGCGGCCGAGAACTCCTCTGCGGCATACACCGAGCCGGCCATGTCGGCGAACTCGGACAGGGTCAGATGCGCAACGGTGATCCCGCCACGTTACGTCCCGGATGGCGGCCGGCCGTCGCCCCGGGTGCGCGGTCAAGCGGGTTCGGACGAGGTGAACGTCACGGTGACGGTCCGCTCCTCGGTGCCCCGCACGATGGTGATCGTCAGGGACTCGTCGGCCGTTGTCAGGGCGCCATACAGGGCGTCCAGCGAGTTGAGGGGCGTGTCGCCGACGGCCACGAGGAGGTCGCCCTGGGCGATTCCGGCGCGCTCGGCCGGGCTGCCGCTCTCGACGGCGCGGACCAGCAGCCCCTCGCGCTCAGGGAGGCCGACCGAGCGTCGCAGCTTGGCCGCCACCACCGGAGGGGCGAGGGCCACGCCCAGGTGCGGAGGATTCACCGATTTACCGGCGGCGAGGTCGTCGATACGGGCGCGCAGGGCCTCGTCGACGGGTCGGGCCACATAAAATCCACGGCCGCTGCGATGGGTGTTGATGCCGACGACCTGGCCATCGGCATTGACCACCGGCCCACCCGACGAACCGCGCACCAGGGGGGCAGTGTGCTCAAGCCCGCCCTCGACCGTGCGGCCCCGGGGACCCTGAAAGCTCAGATCGCACGATGTGACCATGCCGAACGAGATGCGCCGCCGGTGACCGCCCCGGCTGACGGCGAAGACGATGTCGCCGGCCTCGGGCGTGTCGCTCGCCCATGGGGCCGGCGTCGCATCGGCCGTGTCCACATCGAGGACGACCAGGTCGCCGTCGCCGTCGGCACCGGCGACCACGCCCTGCACCGATCGGCCGTCGGCGAAGGTCACCGACGTTGACCGGTCGCGCAGGTTGTGGGCATTGGTCAGCACTTTGCCGGCGGCGATGACCAGCCCTGTTCCGCGGCCGTCGGTGCCGACGCCGACCACGGCGCTGTCGAGTTGGACGGCGATGGACCGTGCGGCGGCGGAGATTTCGGTGAGGAGGTTCATGATGTCTCTTGCTCCTGACTAGTGACTAGTAATTTGCAAGTAACATACAGACGGATGAATCGGATGCCACACCATCCCGGCGAACAATTCACGCATGAGCCAGACTCGACGGCAATGCCCGACTCGATGTCACCGCCGGACTCGATGTCACCGCCGGACTCGATGTCCTTGGCGGCCAACCTGGCCCGCGCTCTCGCCATCGTTGGTGACCGTTGGACCCTGCAGGTCGTGGCAGCATTACTCGATGGTCCCAAGCGCTTCGGAGAGTTGGCCGAGGCGTTGCCGGCGATCGCCCCCAACATCCTCACCGGCCGCCTGCGCCAGTTGGAACGCGACCGTCTGGTGGCCGCCACGCCCTACAGCCGCCGTCCGATTCGCCTGGCCTACGCCCTCACCGACGCCGGTCGAGAACTCGAAGGGGCTCTGTCGCTGCTGTCGGGATGGGGCGCCCATCTCGCCGGGGGCGCCGACGGCGTCACCCATGCCCCATGCGGCACGCCGTTGGAAGCTCGCCTGTACTGCCCCACCTGTGAACACCCGGTAGATGACCCGGAAACCGACGCCCTTCATTGGGCTTGAGCAGATGCGTGGGGCTCGGTCGACGCCCTTGTCGATCGATCGCGACGATTCCGACGCACGGTGGGCGGCATCGGGGGCGATGTGGTTGACCGGGCGGGCCGACGGGCCGCCGCTGCTCGTCAGTCCATCACTCGGCGCGCAACTCGGTGAGGTGGCGGCCGGGCTGGGCCTGGCCGACCTCGACGTGATGGCCCTGCTCGGTGAGCGGGCGGCGATCACGGGGATGTTTCGCGGTGGGCGTACAAGCGTCGGAGGTCGCTGCCGGTTGATGCCCACGGCCGACGACGGGTGGGTGGCCGTGTCATTGGCCCGGCCGGAGGACCACGAGTCGGTCCCGGCGTGGTTGGGGATCGAGCCCGGACGAGATCTCTGGGCCGACGTCGAGGCCGCCGTGGCCGCCCGCCCGGCCGCCGAGGTGCTCGAACAGGGCGTGCTGCTGGGGTTGCCCATCGGAGGTCTGGGTGAGTGCGCCTCGACCGAACCGGTCGTGAGCGCCATTCGGCTCGGCTCCGCCCCACCCGGGCAGGAGCACGCCGCGCCGCTCGTCGTCGACCTGTCGTCGCTCTGGGCCGGACCGTTGTGTGCCCATCTGCTCGGGTCGGCCGGGGCCCGGGTGGTCAAGGTCGAGAGCCTGCACCGGCCCGACGGAGCCCGGCGGGGGCCACGGCGGTTCTACGACCTGCTCCACTCGGGTCATCGCAGCGTCGCCCTCGACTTCAGCTCGGGCGAAGGTCGTCGGCAGCTGCTCGAGTTGCTGATGGTGGCCGACGTCGTGATCGAGGGCTCGCGGCCCCGAGCGCTCGAGCAGATGGGCATCGATGCGGCCCAGATCGTCGCCGATGGAGGCCCGCGGGTCTGGGCGTCGATCACGGCCTACGGCCGCCGCGACCGCGACCGTGACCGCATTGGGTTCGGCGATGACGCAGCGGTGGCCGGCGGGCTCGTGGCGTGGGAGGGCGGCGAGCCCCGCTTCTGTGCCGACGCTGTCGCCGACCCGCTCACCGGCATCGCCGCCGCCGCGGCGATTCGTACCGCGCTGGCCGGAGAGGGACGATGGCTGCTCGACATCGCCTTGGCCCGAGTCGCTGCCTGGATGGCCGGCCGAGCCATCGACGGCGTGGCGATCGACGGCGCGGCAACCGAGGATGGGACCGGCTGGACCGGTGAGGTGGCGACACCGCAAGCCCGGCCCATTCCTGCCATTCGGGCTCCGGGGATCGGGGAACAGACCGGTCAGGTCATGGCGGAGATTCGCCTCAGGCGTCGCGGCGCTTGAGGATCATCGCTGCGGCGATCACCGCGGCGACGGCGTAGCCGCAGAACACGGCGAAACCGCGCCACGGTGACAGCTGGGTCGACTCCGAACCGAACGACATCAGGGCCTGGCCGGCGTTGCTCGGCAGCCACTTGTCGATCCGGTCTCCCCACGTCTGGGGCAGGGCAAGGGCCATGATCGGAAGCACCAGCAGCACACCGACGAGGGTGGCGATCGCCCCGGCGACGTTTCGCACGATCGCACCGAGGGCGATGCCGAGCGCGGCGACGACGGTCAGGTACAGCCCGACGCCGATCACTGAGCGGGCCACACCGGGGTACGACCACGGGATGTTGATCTTCTTGGTGGCCAGAATCCGCTGGCCGATCACGAAGGTGACCAGCGTCGTCGGCAACATCGTCACCGCGGCCACCGTCATGAAGACCCCGAGCTTGGCCCACAACACCGGGAGCCGCTTGGGGACGGCGGCGAGCGAGGCCCGTATCGAACCGCTCGAGTACTCGCCGGCCATCAACAGGACGCCGAGCACGCCGATGGCCAGTTGAGCGAGGTGGAAGCCGGCAAGGGGATCGGCGAGCGGATTGAAGTGATCGCCGTGTCTCCCGCGGTCATGACCGAACTCGTTGACCGTCGACCACGAAATGAGGACGCCGATACCGATCATCGCCCCGATGGCGATGATCAGGGTCACCCAGAACGAGCGCAACGTACGCATCTTGCGCCACTCCGACGAGACCACACGTAGCTGTGTGACACCGACACCGGCCAACGTATCGTCGGAGAGCCGCGGACTCGAGATGGGGGCCGCAACGGGATTGGTGATCACAGCGATGCTCCTTCCGGAGTCTGAAACTCGACGGAATCCTTGGTCAGGTTCATGAACGCCTCCTCGAGAGATGCCGGCTGGGCGAACAACTCGTGAATCGGAATGGAGTTGGCCAGGGCGACCTCGCCGATCTGATCGCTCGTGAGTCCCACGACGTCGAGCCGGTTTGCGGCCGTCTGGGTGATGGCCGTGGTGTCGCTGACCAGCAGCTCGCGCAGGCGGGCGGCCCCGGACGTGCGGACATGGACGACGTTGGACGAGGCCTGCTGGATGAACACCTCGGTCGGCACGTCGGCGATCAACCGCCCGCGGCCGATGACGATCAGGTGCTCGGCGGTCAGCGCCATCTCCGACATGAGATGCGACGAGACGAACACCGTGCGGCCCTCGGCGGCGAGCGCCTTGAGCAGGTTGCGGATCCACAGGATGCCCTCGGGATCGAGACCGTTGACCGGTTCGTCGAGGATCAGCGTCGACGGATCGCCGAGCAGAGCCGAAGCGATGCCGAGCCGTTGACCCATGCCCAAGGAGAATCCACCCGCCCGCTTGTCGGCCACCTCGGTGAGACCGACCAGGTCGAGCAGATCGTCGACGCGGCGGGCACCGATGCCGGTGGTGGCCGCCAGGGCGAGCAGGTGATTGCGTGCCGACCGGCCAGGATGGACCGAGCGGGCCTCGAGCAGGGCGCCGACCTCGTGGAGCGGGGCGGCGTGTCGGTCGTATGCCCGGCCGTTGACGGTGACCGTGCCCGTGGTCGGCGCGTCGAGGCCGATGATCATGCGCATGGTGGTCGACTTGCCGGCGCCGTTCGGTCCGAGGAAGCCGGTGACGATTCCGGGCCTGACCTCGAACGACAGGTCATCGACCGCGACCTTTTCGCCGTATGTCTTGATCAAACCGTGGGCTTCGATCATGGGGTGCTCCTTCCGGGCGTCTCGCACGGTAACGACGCCGCCACGCCGCAATCACCGGGGCTGACCATTCACAACGGACTCTCACCGGAAACCGGCCCGGAGTCGGTTGCCCGGTAGGGTGAACGGGCGTATCGGCCGTCTCGCGTGGTCGTGTCACGAAACTCTCAACTCACGCACTCTCAAGGAGTCGCACACTTGTCACAACAGAAGGAAGACGCCATCGTCTTCGAAGGTGAAGCGGTCGAGGCCCTCAAGGGCGGCCACTTCCGTATCAAGCTCGACAACGGCCACGAAGTCCTCGGCCATCTGAGCGGCCGGATGCGCAAGAACCGCATCCGCGTGTTGCCCGGTGATCGTGTGCAGGTGGAGTTGTCGCCGTACGACCTCGCCCGGGCCCGCATCACCTATCGCTACAAGTAGGCCGCGAACAACCAGCCGTTACGAATGGGCCGTCACCATTTACGGCCGCCGGCGATCCGTCCCGAATCCGCTAGACAGCGTGGATGACCGGAGCATTGGAGCCATTCGTCGTCGATGTTGCCGATGAGGTGATCACCGACCTGCACGATCGTCTGAGTCGCACTCGCTGGCCCTCGCCGTCGCCGGATGGTGCCTGGGGTTACGGCACCGAGCTGACCTACCTGCAGGAGTTGTGCGAGTACTGGCGAACCGCTTTCGACTGGCGGGCGGCGGAGCGGCGCTTGAACTCCTGGCCCCACCTCGTCACCGAGATCGATGGCGAACGGGTCCACGCGATCCACGCCAGATCACCGGAACCCGATGCGTTTCCCCTGGTGATGACCCACGGCTGGCCGGGTTCGGTGGCCGAGTTCCTCGATCTGATCGACCCGCTGCGCGATCCGCGTTCACATGGTGGCGATCCGGCCGACGCCTTCCACGTGGTCTGCCCGTCGATTCCCGGCTATGGGTTTTCCGGTCCGACCCGCCAGCCGGGGTGGCACGTCGTGCGCGTCGCCGGCGCTGTCGCCGAACTGATGGCTCGTCTGGGCTACGACCGCTACGGCGCCCAAGGGGGCGATTGGGGGGCGATCACCACGATGAACCTGGCCGCCCACGATGCGGCCCACGTCGCCGGTGTCCACCTGAACATGATCAGCGCGGCGCCGCCCGACAAGAACGACCCTCACGCCGGATTGACCCCCGCCGAGTTGGCCGGTCTGGCCGACGCGGCATCGTTCCAGGAACACGAGACGGGGTACCAGGCGATTCAGCGCACCAAACCGCAGACGCTCGGCTACGGCCTCAACGACTCGCCGGCGGGATTGGCCGGGTGGATCGTCGAGAAGTTCCGTACATGGAGCGACTGCAACGGCGATGTCGAGTCGAGGTTCACCAAGGACCAGCTGCTCACCAACATCATGATC
>JANMJD010000502.1:0-8025 GCA_031371195.1 Actinomycetes bacterium
GCATCGTCGTCGCCCGGACAGGAGCGCTGGTCCACCCCGGAATCCGCGGGGCGACAACGGCCATCGGTCTCGTCGTGACGATCACCAGCCTCGCGACATACGCAACCATGCGAGTGACCGGCGGAATCCCTGCGACCCAACTGGCGGCCTCCCCTCGACCCGGCAACTGAAGCCAGTGTATATGCTGATCAATACAAGATGTGGCTATACAAGTTTCACCTAGACTGATGGCATGAGGCCAGCAGATCTCTTCGACCGGGACACGGAATGGGGCGACCTCACCGCGTTCATCACGTCACCGTCCAGAGGATTGTCGCTGGCGATCGTGTCGGGGCGCCGACGAATCGGAAAGAGTTTCCTGCTCCGTCGCATCGTCGGCTCCGGCGCGTACCACCAGGGCATCCAGGAGGAACGAACGCCGGCGCTCGCTCGGATCGGGGACCTGATTGCCGATCGGCAGCACATTCCGGGCGGTGCGCTCAGGTTCGGCGATTGGAAGGCAGCGGTCGGAGCGTTGCTGGACTCGGTATCGACCGGCACCGTCGTGATCGACGAATTTCCCTATCTGGTCCAACGCAGTCCGGAACTCGCGTCAATGCTCCAGCTCCTCTATGACGAACGACGCGATGGTCCGCCGTTGCGTCTCATTCTGTGTGGCTCGTCGTTGTCGACGATGGAGCATTTACTCGCCGGCAGCCAGCCGTTGCGAGGGCGCGCCCAACTCGATCTACGCATGAGCGCATTCGACTACCGAGTGTCGCGCCGGTTCTGGAACATCGCCGACCACCGAACAGCGTTTCAGCTCGATGCACTGCTCGGTGGCGCGCCGGGATATCGCGATCTGGTTCTCGGCGACGCTCCCCAATCGCTCGATGAGTTCCCGGAGTGGCTTGGGACCACGGTCATGAATCCTTCGCATGCCCTGTATCGAGAAGAAGAGTTCCTGCTGCGCGAGGACCCTCGGCTTGCCGACCAAACGCTGTATCGGTCGATCCTCGCCGCCGTTGCCGCCGGCGAACGCACTCCCAGCCGGCTCGGCGGACGCCTCGGGCGCGATCGCACAGCGTTGAGTGCGTTGCTCAACAACCTGATGACCGCTGGTTTCCTGCGAAAGCAGACCGACCTGGCGAACACACGAGCTGTGACGTACCTCGTCGCCGATCCCATCATTCGGTACAGCCAGTTGATCCTCGTGCCGAACCGAGCACGACTCGACGAACGGAGGTGGATGGATGTTTGGGCGGCCACGGAACAGACATGGCGGGCCCAGGTGCTGGGTCCCCACCTTGAGGATCTCGCTCACGTCTGGCTGATGAGGTACGCGTCCGAATCCACCATCGGTGGAACCCCAACTGTGGTCGGTCGCCTGGTGGTTGCCGATCGCGCCGATAAAACCTCGATCGAGATAGATGCCGCAGTCCGCGATGCAACGGGTCGCATCCTGTTGATCGGCGAGGTCAAGGCGACGGTCGATCCCCGTGGCATCGCGGACCTCGGCCGTCTGGAACGATGCCGATCACTCCTCGGACCTGATGGCGGTGGCGCCAAGCTGCTCATCGTGTCACTCAACGGCTTCGAAAGAAGCCTCACCGCTGCCGCAAGCTCGCGATCCGACGTGGAGCTGGTCGATGCTGCCCGCCTGTACGAAGGCACCTGACGATTCGGTGGCTCGAATTACGGTCGATCAGATGGCATGACCTGCTCGGTCATCGCCACCAAGGCGGCGTAGCGGCCGGCAGTTGCGATGAGTTCGGCGTGTGAGCCCTGTTCGACGACATGGCCCTCGTGCATCACCACGATCACATCGGCATTGCGGACCCCGGCCAGCCGGTGCGAGATCAGCACGAGCGTCCGACCGGCCATCAGCTCGCGGGCCTGGGCGAAGAAGTCGGCCTCGGCCTGCGGATCGAGGGCGGCCGTCGGTTCGTCGAGGATGACCAGGTCGGCTTCACGGAACGTCGCCCGGGTCAACGCCACCTTCTGCCACTGGCCGCCCGAGAGATCGGTTCCGTCGTCGAACTGCCTGGTCAGTCGGGTGTCGAATCCCTTCGACAGGCGGGCGAGCAATCCGTACGCGCCGGTCTGTCGGGCGGCCTGCTCGATGGCCGCCCGGTCGTCGATCCGCGCCGGCTCACCGAGCCCGATGTTCTCGGCTGCGCTCAACTGGTAGCGCACGAAGTCCTGGAAGAGCACCGAGACGCGGGGCCAGACCGATCCGTGACCAAGCTCGGCCGTGTCACGACCCGACCACAGCACCCGCCCCGACCCGGGCTCGTACAGGCCGCTGAGCAGCTTGGCGAGGGTCGTCTTGCCCGAGCCGTTCTCGCCGACGATGGCGACGACCTTGCCGATCGGGAAATCGAGCGACACGTCAGCCAGCGCCGGGGCACCCTGGCCCGGATAGCTGAAGGTCAGGCGATCGACGGCCAGCGACGTAAGGGGCGGTGCCACTGCGACCGATGCCCCCTCGCTCGGCGTCGTGAACGCGATGAAGTCGCCCATGAACATCGACGAAGAGTGCACCGTCGACAGTCCGATACTGAAGCTGCGGATGCGGCCCTGCAACTGATGGACGGCCAGCACCGTTGAACCTGCGGCACCGACGCTCAAACGCCCCCTGGTCAGCAGATATGGCAACCCGACCAGCACGAACACCACACCGGCCGACGACAGCAGGTTGCCCACCACTTGGCGGCGGAGGCGATGACCGACCGCCCGGCGTACCCGCAGCAGCCGTTCGTCGAACAGCGTGTCGAAACGGGCCCGCAGCACCCGGTCCGCGCCGAATATGCGCAACTCCTTGACAGCATCGCGTGAGGTCAACAGGCCGGCCAGATAGCGCCGCTCGCGATCGTTGGTCGACAACCCGAAGGCCATCTCGTAGGTTTCGCGGTTGTTGCGCCTTTGGGTCACGGCGATCGGGATCGCCCCGACGAACAGGATCGGCAATGTAAGTGGCGCCAGCGCTACGAGCACCACGACGGCGGCGACCATTCCCGTGAACGCGGAGGCGACCGTGGTCAGGGCCCAGACCATGTCCCAACCGCTCTGCTCGACGGCACGGTTGGCCCGCTCCATCTGGTCGTACACCGACGGGTCGTCGAACGAGGCCGGCGAGAGCTCGACCGCCGCCGCCACGATGCGACCCTGAGCCGTGCGGATGACCCGCTCCGATAGCAGCACCTGCATCTCGCGCGTCGCCACTGCGGCCGACGCTCCCAGGGCGATGGCCAGGCCGAACATCAGCACCAGAGGCAGGGTCGAACGCAGGGAGTCGGCACCCTCGGCCTTGACCAACCGGCTGACCACCAGGCCGGCGGCGAGCAGTTCTAGGGCGAGCACGACCGCCGAGGCCAACTGCAGCGCGGCGAGCGCGATTCCCAAGGTTCGCGACGACTCACGTAGCAGGCGCCACGACTGACCGATGACGGTCAACATGCCGGAGTTGCCCACCGGTCGGCTGGAACGCGCTCGCCGGAAGACCACCCCCGAACCATAATGCCGGGCTATGACGGCTCGAGCGCAGTCACGGGTCAGGGTGCGCAGGCGCCTTGCCGCCACCGCGTCGTGCGCTATCGAGCATCGTCGAACCAAGACCCGAATGTCTCGGTCATCACCCACCCGCCATCGGGCAAACGCTAGGCGCCGCTCATATCGCCACGACGTCGGCTCGGCCCGCAACGACCAAGATGGGGAACCCGGCCTACTCGACCGGTCGGAGAGTTGCAGATACGCTCTGTGACGCCCACACCACGCGTGGGTGCGGGGCGAGAGACTGAGAGGCGCGAGATGAGATTGTCACCCGACGTCGTGTATCGACGCGTGAACGACGAACTGCTCGTGCTGAATCTCGGCGTGTCTCGATACTTCCAGGTCAATCCGTCGGGCACGTTGCTATGGGAACTCCTCGGAACCGACGATGGCGTCTCGGAGACCGACCTGGTTACGGCTCTGACGGACACCTTCGAGGTCGACGACGAGACGGCCCGCACCGATGTCGCTGCGTTCGTTGACGCCATGCGATCTATGGGCGCGCTGATCGAATGAACTGGGAGCGACCGGTCGCCCAGGTCGTGGTGTTCGGAAGCCCCTCCCCGAGCGCCCGAGCCGACGTCGAGCGCCGCCTTCGCCAGATGGGCGGAGCGGTATGGACGCGCGAGCCCCATTGGGTGGTCGGAACGTTCCCCCTGCCGGGCTCGGAACCCGATTCGGCCCAGTTCATCCGCCACGGTCTCGCCTTCGTCGAAGGACGCGACCGCGTCGAGGAGGCCTACGGCGCCGATGCCCCCGAACGCGTCGTCATACTCACCGAACGAACCTCCACCATCGCCCAAATGCCCGGCGACTTCACCTTCGCCAAGGTCGACGGTGACACCGTGCAACTCGTGCGTTCCTGCGCCGGGATGGGCCACTGGTTCACCCATCGCGGTCGAGATTTCGTGATGGCCGCCACCCGCCTCCGACTCTTCGAAGACGTCCTCGACCTCGACCTGCCCATCGACGAACTCGCGATGATCACCGCCGCAACGGAGTGCATCCTGCCGTGGAATCGCACGCCACTCGCCGACGTCACGGTGTTGCCGCCAGCCCATAACTTGCAGCTGAAGATCAACCGGGCACACCCATCCGTCCGCTACTGGGATCCGGCCGACATCCCCGCTGCGACGCGGCCGTGCGACACCGGCGAACGCTCGGGATCGCTACGGAAGATCGTCATGGCAAGTCTGGATCGAGAACTCAGTACGACGTCACCCAACATGGTGACGTTCAGCGGAGGCGTCGATTCAAGTGTCGTCGCCGCTCTCGCCAAGCGGATGGGGCGACACGTCGAGACGGTGAGCATCATTCCGGACGAGGGGTTTGCCGGTCGGGAACCGACCGTCCGATCGATCCAGACATTCCTCGACCAGGTCGATGTTGACGGGCACTGGCCACACCTCGTGAACGAACATACGTGGGTCCGTCTTCTCGGATCGGCGCCACCGGTCCGCACACCTATCGTGAATCCGACGGTCGTTCTCGGGGCGCAGCACGGCGGCGAACTCGGCGCGTCCACCCTCGCAGGAGGTGAGTCCGCCGACGAGCTTTTCGGCGGTTGGAACACGTTCTACAAGGCCTGGGTGCCGTCACTCGGATTGCGTGACCTCGCCCACACCGTCTCGAACGCAGATGGGATCAGGGTTGCCCAGACGATACGGAGCTGGTCGAGAGACAGATTGCGCCGGAGCAATAGGCGCCTGCCGTTCAGCAAACGGCTCCATCACTACATTCGTGCCGATCTGAGGGCCGAGTATGACGAGATGATCGCCGATGAGTTGACACGGGCGAGATCCAGCGCACATCCACGTCGCTACACGCTGCGCGAGTTGGACTACTCCACCGGCTGGCTCATCCAGAACTGGGAGGTCTGCTCAGAACACGGCCTGCGACGATCTCACCCGTTCTGCTCCCGCGAGGCCATCGAACTCTCGATGGCTGCACACCCGATGGACCTGGCATGGCCGCCGAAGAAGCTGCTACGGGATGCATTCGATGGCCTCGTGCCATCAAGTCATCTTCACACGACTGCGAAGGATGGGGTGGACGAGTCGCCACTCGCCCGCGTGCCGATCAAACTCATCCTCTCAGTCCCCGACGCTGTCGCCAACCTCTTCGAAGTCCCGGTCGTCAATGGCTCGGAAGCTCAGCCGCCGGATCTGGCGGCAGTTCTGGTCCCCCTCACCATCGCAACACACCGCCCACCCCCAAGGTTCCGGGCCTCTGCAGTGACAGGGGGTGAATCACATGACACAACCCCAATCGCAACGGGCCGCGTATGAGCCTCCGGCCATTCGCGATCTCGGAAGCCTCGCCGACATGACCCAAGGAGGGATCGGCGTGGACAATATGGACAATGGTGGCAACATGAACTCACGCATCCCATAGTCTCAGAATCACGAGACACCGACGTCGTGACCCTGCGGAGCAGCGAGATGCCGCTCCGCGGGGTCGCGTAGTCGATTGTCATACCCGGCTTGTCAGAATCCGTCACAGCCCGCTTGCGATGGTCCGAAGCTGGCTGATCGTCTGTTCGTGCCACGGCGGTCCCCAGCACACAGTTGCAACGCATACCGGTACTTGTCCGACGAGATCCGCTACTTGTCGAAACACGACTTTGTGGTACGTCGCGTCGTCAAGAAGGACCCGGAGATTTGGAAGTATTTCCCTGAACGCTTCGATCGGGTTCAGATGGGAAATCAGAACGCCTTCGACGTCATGCTCCGGTTGTGGAATCCAGATGGCCGCAACCTCGAAGGTGCCCGCACGCTGGGGGTTCGTAGTCAGTACCACCCGATCGTCCACCGACTTGGCACGGTCGGCGCCCTCCATGAGCGCGGCAAGATCCCACGCCGACTCCCGTAGCCGCGCAGCCTGTATACCACTCGAGACGGTCACCTGGCCATGAGGTCGCACGCGAAGAGCAACGGCGTCGTCGGCGATCAGGCGGCATCCGGCGATGGCGAGTAACGTCGCGAGCGTCGATTTCCCAGCGCCGGATGGACCGGCAATGACGAGCGCACGCCCGTCCGGCAACTCCACCGCGCTGGCATGCAACAGGCAATCCCCTCGCAGAGCGGCCACCATCGCAAGAACGGTTCCTTCGACCAGCAGGATCCCGACATCAGCTTGCGACGGGTCGGTCCAGACAAAAACCACCTCATCGAGCTGAGCATTGATCAGAAACTCAGCGACCCCCGGGAATAGAAGGATGTATGCGCCGTCCTTCCGCCAGATTTGCGCCCATAGGGACCCATCGTCGTTGCGACTATCGCGCAAGAGTTCCGCAGAGTCGAAGTCACGCTCGAACGGCATCGAGCATTTACGCAGTATGACGTCGACGAAACCTTCTTCAGCGACAATCGGCGCATGAAGTGCGAAAGGACTATTGATCACCATTCCGTGAACCGCGTATCGAAAAGAGGTCATGAAATCTGGACACCAACTTCGCGCGGTCTGCATCGTGGGCGGGCTGTATCCTCACTGTACGCTCGATTCTTTCGACGTGCACCTGATTCGCTGGTCCCATTGGCCCGAGCCCGAAGATCCCACTGAACGACGCGAATCCCCGACCGTTCTGGGACATGATGGCCCGGTGCACACTCCAGGATCGATGTGCGGGCTCCTCGAGAGTCCGGCCACGAACAGGGCATCCAAATGACGACTGCTGACCGTACCTGGCGCCCCGGCGCCTTTCGCAAGGAGCTGTCCACTCCCCAACTGACAGCGATCGCGCCGTGGATCGCCCGGCGTGGACCGATGAGCGTTGTCCCGTCGCTCCGCTCGCTCTGCGATCAGGAATGGCTCGAGCTCCGGTCATTTGTGGATCAGGAGCGGATCGCCACTGTTTTCGCCGACGCGCTGGACCTCGGACTCGGGGCAACCGCCCTCCAACGGAATCAGGTGCTTGCCCTCCAACAGCAGGCGATGATGAGCGACCTGTTCATCGAGGGGGTGATGCTCGATCTGGCAGCCACCTTCGATGCCGGTGGGATCAACTGGCGGCTGGTCAAGGGGCTGGCAACCTCTCGGGTTCTCTACGAGCGGCCGGCTCAGCGGTCGACGGGCGACGTCGATGTGGTCGTCCATCCCGACCAGTACCTCGCTGCGCTCGATCTTCTTCGGGCGACCGGTCGGATCGTGTCGGAACAGCCGCAGCAGGGCCCGATCACCGCCAAGCACTACCGCTGCCACACGATCGTCCACGAGTCGGGCGTCGAACTCGACGTCCATCGGTACATCGAGGGCACGATCCCGCGGTTCCGCATGTCGACCGCCGCATTGTTCGACAACTCCCAGACCGTCACCATCTCGGGTCGCCAATTTCTCGCGCCCGGCACGCCGAGCCTGATTCTGCACGCGATGCTGCACCTCAGCACGGGGAAGACCGGCCCCAACTCGCTGGCCCGGCTCTCGACGCTGGTTGATCTGCTGCGGGCGAAGGTCCACTTTGCCGACGACTATGCCGAGGCGCTGCGGATCGCCGAG
>JANMJD010000516.1:0-3504 GCA_031371195.1 Actinomycetes bacterium
CAGCGACCACTACCTGAAGATGGGCGACGGATCGGGCCTGCCCGGTTCCACCGATGCCTGGATCACGCTGGCCGGACTGGCCCGGGAAACGTCGACGATCCGCCTCGGGACGCTCGTCTCGCCGGTCACGTTCCGCGACCCGGGTCTGTTGGCGATCAGCGTCGCCCAGGTCGATCAGATGAGCGGCGGGCGCGTCGAACTGGGTTTGGGTAGCGGCTGGTTCGAGCCGAGCATCTGGCATACGGCTTCGCCTTTCCACCGCTCGGGGAACGATTCACGATGCTGGAGGAGCAGCTGGCGATCGTCAGTGGGTTGTGGTCGACACCAATTGGCGAGACGTTCTCGTTCGCCGGCTCGCGCTACTCGGTGAGCGACTCGCCCGGCCTGCCCAAGCCAGTTCAGCAGCCCGTACCGATCATCATCGGTGGCGGCGGCAAGCAGCGAACCCCGATGTTGGCGGCCCGCTACAGCACCGAGTTCAACTCGGCCTTCCAAGGGCTCGACGGCTTCACTGCCGGAGTCGGACGCGTGCGGGCCGCGTGCGAGTCGATCGGTCGGGCGACCCCGCCGCGGATGTCGACAGCCCTGCCCGTCGTCTGCGGCGAGGATGAACGAGTCTTTGTCGGGCGTGCCGCGGCCGTCGGTCGCGAGCCGGCCGAGCTGCGGGCCAATGGTGCATGCGGAACGGTCGCCGAGGTCGCGGCGACACTCGGTCGTTTCCGTGACGCCGGGGCGGAGCGCATCCACCTGCAGATCCTCGACCTGACCGACCTTGACCATCTCGATCTGATCGCCACTGCGGTGGCGCCGCTGCTGTAGCCCGCCGACTCGCCCGACAAGTTCGCCGAGTCGCCGGACAAGTTCGCCGAGTTGCCGGACCTCGCCGACTCGTCAGATACCGAATAGGGCCCGGGCGTTGCCGCCGATGAACTTGGCGCGATCGGCTTCGGGGAAGGCACCGATCAGTTCGTTGAGGTCGTGGATGTATTCCGGAGTGTGGTCGGCGTGGGGGAAGTCCGAAGCCCACAAGAACCGGTCGGCACCGAATCTGGTCGCCAGCGACGGAATGGTCCGCTCGTCGGGGTCGCACGAGATCCAGATCCGCTCGCGGAAGTAGTCGCTCGGCTTGTGCTTGAGCGGCACCCGTTCGCCCAGCCAGGTGTGTCCGTAGACGGCGTCGATGCGGTCGAGCCAGTAGCCGATCCATCCACCGCCCGACTCCAACACCAGGATCTTGAGCTGCGGAAACGTGTCGAACACGCCGTAGTCGAACAGGGTGGTGAACTGGTGGCGCACCCCGTCGGAGGCCTGCACAGAGGCCAGCAGCCGGAGCTGTTTGACGTGTTCCCAGGTGCCCATACGGGTGCCCTTGGTCCACTGCGGCTCGAACGTCGGATGGATCGCCAACGGCACGCCGAGATCCTGGGCGGCGGCGAACACCGGGTTGTTGTCGGGATGGCCGAGCGGACGGCCGTTGTGGGTGAACGGGGCGACATAGCCGCCCTTGGCCCCCTCGCCAGCGGCCCGTCGTAGCTCGCGAGCAGCGGCCTCCGGGTCGCTCAACGACAGATGGGCGGTGGGCACCAGCCGCGGACCGTCGGCGCAGAACTCGCAGATCCACCGGTTGTAGGCCGTCGTGTACGCCTGGGAGAGTTCGGGGTCGTCGAGCTCGGCCTCCCACAGCAACCCGACCGTCGTATACAGGATGACCTGGTCGATGTTCTCGGCATCGAGCAGATCGAGCCGCTCGCCCGGATGCATCGCGCCGTACGGCGACTCTCCCTGATAGGTCCGCGCCGGGTTGGTCTGCATGTCGGCCAGATCGGGGGCGCCCATCGCCCCGAGCGTGGCGGGGAACCCGCGGCGGCTCATCCTCGACCGCTGCCCATTGATCTCGAGTTCTTCGAGGCCGTTCTCGTCGATCACGATCCGCAACGCCCGATCGCGGAACTTGGGATCGATGTACGTCTCCCACAGATCCGGCGGCTCCAGAATGTGGCCATCGGCATCGACCGCCCCGTCGAACGCAACCCGATGCGTCTCGTGCAACGGCTTGGTGGAAGCAACCGCAACCGTCATCGTGAACCCCCTCGTTCCGCCGTGACCGTAGCTGTCAATCTCGAGTCCGCCCGACGCGCGTCGATCATCGCGCTGAACATCTCGATGGCCGAACTCTGCGAGGCTCATCACATGACCGCGGCCGCCCGACCGACTGACCCGACGTTGTGGAGTGCAACCGAGCAGGCGGCGGCGATTGCCCGCCGCGAACTCGGCGCGGTCGAGTTGTTCGACGCCCAACTGGCGCGCATCGACGCGGTCAACCCGCAGATCAATGCCGTTTGCACGTTGTCCGTCGAGCCCGCTCTTCGGCAGGCGAAGGCCGCCGATGCCGCCACGGCGCGAGGTGAATCACACGGGCCGCTGCACGGCCTGACGGTGACGATCAAGGATGCACTCGAGACGGCCGGGATCGTCTCGACCGGTGGGTCCGGCGCGCTCAAGGACCACGTCCCATCGATCGATGCCCCCGCGGTCGCCGCAGCGAAGCTGGCCGGGGCGATCGTGTTCGGCAAGACCAACCTGCCCGAGTGGTCGGGTGACCTGCAGACCTACGGCGAGCTGTTCGGCACCACGAACAACCCGTGGGATCCGACCCGCACCCCCGGCGGTTCCTCGGGCGGGGCGGCCGCCGCGGTGGCGTGCGGGATGACCAGCTTCGAGATCGGCACCGACGTCGGCGGCTCGGTGCGGGTGCCGGCTGCGTATTGCGGGGTCTTCGGCCACAAACCGTCGCACGGCATCATCCCGACCCTCGGGTACATCGATGCGGTGGGCGGCGGCACCACCGAACTCGACGTCAACGTCTTCGGCCCGATCGCTCGTTCGGCCGCCGACCTGGCGTTGTTGCTCGACATCCTCGCCGGCCCGACTCCGGCCCGCGCCCCGGCCTGGCGAATCGAGTTGCCACGCTCGACGGTCACCTCACTCAAGGGCTTGCGGGTGGCCGCGTGGTTCGACGAGCCGGCGATCGAGATCGACGACGAGATGCGTTCGATCCTCGATGGAGTCGCCCACGTGATGCGCGCCGAAGGGGCGCTCGTCGACGACGCGGCCCGACCCGACATCGACGTCCACACTGCGTGGACCGAGGGCACCCGGCTGGTCAGCGCCGCACTCGCGGTCGGCGACGAGGCGGACGTCTCGGAGAATACGGCGAGACTGACGCATCACCAGTGGCACCTCGCAGATCGCCGCCGCGCCTCGAGGCGGCTGGCGTGGGATGCGTTCTTCCACAACTTCGACGTCGTGCTCTGCCCGGTCACCGCGCTGGCGCCCTTCGAGCATCTGCACGACGGCACGTGGGACAGCCGGATGATCGAGGTCAACGGCCGACCGCAGCGCTACGTCCACCTCGAAGCCTGGCCGGCGCTGATCGGCTCGGTGTTGCTGCCCTCGACATCGACGCCCGTCGGTCGCACGGGCGGCGGGCTCCCGATCGGAATG
>JANMJD010000020.1:0-6565 GCA_031371195.1 Actinomycetes bacterium
CGCGGCTGCGGCCGAGCACGTCGCATTCCACCGGGAGATTTCAGTACCGGAGTGGTCGGTCAACCCGGCTCGCTCGATGCGGCGGAGTTGGTTCCCTGTCGACCTGCCATCGATACGCGCGCGGGCAATGGTGAGTTCACCGGCATCGTTCTGGCGACGCGGCATCTTCATCGACCGCAGCGATCTTGTACGGGTCTGACGACGTGGACGCTCTCCTCGACGTCGCGTCGCTACGTCGACTTCTGGTCGAACTTGCAGGTCGGCTTGCACTCCGGGGCGTGCGGGTAAATCTGTACATCGTCGGCGGCGCAGCGATCGCCATGCAGTTCGACGAACGCCGAGCCACAAGAGATATCGACTCGGTCGTCCTCGAAGGTCATGGGCCGCTGATGGCCGAAGTGGTCGTCATGGCCCGGGAGCACGGATTGCCGACCACGTGGCTCAATGATCAGGCGACGATGTACGTATCTTCGACCCCTGACCTTGGTCGGCAGCTCGTGTTCGATCATCCAAATCTGTCGGTCGCAGCGGCCTCGGCCGAACACCTCCTGGCGATGAAGTTGCAGGCGGCCCGTGGTTCGGACACGCAAGACATCGCGCTCCTGGTGAGATCACTCGGACTGACGACCGTCGCCGAGGTCGAGGCGATTCTCGTGGCCGTGTTCCCCGGGGTCACACTACGAGATCGTGCTCGGCTCCTCCTCGAGGACGTCCTGGCCGACCTGGACAACCGAAACGCGTGAGGTCGCTGCCGCGTCGCGCGGCCCCGACCTCACGCATTCGGGATCAGTGGTCGTAGATCATCACGCCGCGGATGTTGGTGCCGGCGCGCATGTCGGCGTAGCCGTCGTTGACCTCGTCGAGGGTGTAGGTCTTGGTGATCAGGCCGTCGACATCGAGCTGGCCGTTCTGGTACAGGCCGATCAGCTTGGGGATGTCGGCGCGGGGGTTGCCCGAGCCGAACAGTGAGCCGACGATCTGCTTCTCCATCAGGGTCATGTCGAGCAAGCTGACACCGACCGACACCTCGGCCGCTGCGTGCAGGTTGGTGATGACCACTCGGCCGCGCTTGGCGGCGAGCGCCATCGCCTGGCCCATCAGCTCGCCCGAGCCGACGCCCATCGTCATGATCACCTTGTTGGCCATCGTGCCCCACGACAACTCCTGCACCAGCGGGAAGGCCTCTTCCATCGACGCGGCGGTGTGGGTGGCGCCGAACTCCATCGCCTTCTCCCGCTTGAACTCGACCGGGTCGATGGCGATGATCTGCTTGGCCCCGGCAATGCGGGCGCCCTGAATGGCGTTCGCCCCGATGCCACCGACACCGACGACGCAGACGATGTCACCGCTGCTGACCTCGGCGGCGTAGACGGCCGAGCCCCAGCCGGTGACGATGCCACAGCCGAACAGGCAGGCCTTGTCGAGCGGGATGTCCTTGTCGATCTTGATGCAACTGGCCTCGTTGACCACGGTGTGATGGGCGAATGTGCCCAACAGGCACATCAGGGTGAGGTCCTGGCCGCGGGCGTGGTGGCGCGAGGTGCCGTCGGCGATCTGCAGACCGAGCCCGAGGGCCGCCCCCATGTCGCACAGGTTCTGGTGGCCGGTCGAACAGCTCGGACAGCGTCCGCAGGCCGGGATGAACCCGAACACGACATGATCGCCGGGCGCGAGCCACGACACACCGGCGCCGACCTCCTGCACGACGCCGGCCCCCTCGTGACCACCGATGATCGGCAGGGCGAAGGGCAGATCGCCGGTGACGACGTGCTCATCGGAGTGGCACATGCCCGACGCGGCCATCTTGACGAGCACCTCGCCCGGGCCGGGCGGGTCGAGATCGATCTCCTCGACGCTCCAGTCGTTTCCGGTTTCCCACAGAATTGCGGCCTTGGTCTTCACGGATGTAACCCCCAGTGATCGGTGTGAGGAGAACTGTACGAGAAATATTCCAGGGCCGGTGATCCAGCCGCCCCGGAGGCGGCGAAGGGATTCCCGATGACCGGTGTATGTGTTGGGGATCAATGCGGAATTGGGGCCATGTGATGCGAGCTACGCTTGCCGTCGTGACATCCGACGATGTCGATGGGGGGCCATCACCATTCGTGGGGCCTGATGAACGCCGCCTTGTCGCGCGGCTGATCGCCGGCGACGATCTTGCCCTCGGGAAGATCTACGACCGCTATTCCGGCCTCGTGTACGGCTTGGCCCGCCGGATCACCGGGTCGTCCGCCGCTGCGGAAGAGGTCGCCCAAGAGGTGTTCGTCTTCCTGTGGGAGCACCCGGAGCGGTTCGATGCCGAGCGAGGATCGCTGCGGGCGTATCTCGGGGCGATCTCCCACCGGCGCGCCGTCGACCTGGTCCGACGTGACAGTCGGCGAGCGGCCCGCGAGGACCGTGTCGCCAAGGATCCGGGTACCGCTGAGGTCATCGATCTCGCCGAGCGGGTCTCCACGCGCGATCTGGCCGAACGCGTGCGGGCGGCCGTGGCGATGTTGCCGACCGAGCAGCGTGAGGCGGTCGAACTCGCCTATTTCGGCGGGTGCACCTTCCGTGATGTGGCCGACCGGCTGGGCATCCCGGAAGGCACGGCCAAATCACGGTTGCGCCTGGCCCTGGCGAAGCTGGCCAACGTGCTCGGTCCCGAGGTGGCCTTCGTATGACCCTGCCCTCCCCGTCGTCCGGATCGCATCACGACCACGGCCCGCCTGAGTTCGATCTACTCGTCGACATGTTCACCGAAGCGCCGCCTGCTGCGACTCGATCTGGCATCCTCGGTGCGATGCGTGCTCGTCCACGGTTGCGCCCGACACCGCTGTCGCCGGTCGAGGCCCTGGCCGCGGTCGCCGACGATGTCGGCGAGCTGCTCGCCTCGCTGGACGAAACCGATTGGGCGACCCCCGACGCGCTCGGCGACCTGTCGGTGCGTGACACCGTCTCGCACCTCACCGGTGCCGACCGCTATCTCGGCGTGACGACCGGTGCCTGGTCGGACGCGCCGGCCGCCGACGAACTCGATCATCTGGGAGTGAGCCGCCCGTCGATCGAGGCCGGGTTGCTCCTCTCGAATGCGGAGCTGCTCGACCGGTGGCGTACGACCAGCGCGGCGCTCGTCGCTCATCTGCGAACGATTCCGTCCGATCAGCTGGGTCGGCCGTCGCGCTACAACGTGATCGAGGCGTCACTCGGCGGGGTGCTTCTCGCCCGGGCGTTCGAGCTGTGGACCCATGGCGAGGACATCTGCCGGGCGACCGGTCGACCGCGGCGCCCGCCCGTCGCCGGAGCACTGGGGGCGATGACCGACGGGGCGGCCGAACTGGTGCCGATCGGCTACATGTTGGAATTCGGCTCGTCGGACGATCGCACCGTACGGCTCGTGTTGACCGGCCTCGGCGGTGGCACCTGGGATCGCCGGCTCGGGTCGAGTGGGGTCGCCGGCGATCCCGATCTCGTCATCGTCGCCGAGGCGGTGGACTTCTGCCGGCTGATCGCCGGGCGGCTTGATCCGGCCGATCTGGAGTGCGACGTGATCGGCGATCAGGCGTTGGGATATTCGATATTGGCGGGCGCGACCAGATTCGCGATGGACTGATCGGGCGACCTATGCAATCTTCTTCAGACCACGCGGCAATCGCCCGTTCTCAACGTGAGGTGGTCGGGCTGCTCGCCGCGTCGGCGAGCGTGCCGGCACCGGCGTCGCTCCACGATCGGGTGATGGCCGCAACGATGGCGGCCCGAGCGGCGGGCCACGTTGCGGGAGCGCCTCCGGCGATCTCGTCGGCCGAGGCCTTCGCCCGAATCGTCGACGATTTCGAGCGATTGCTCGATGATCTGTCGGGCTCCGATTGGGATCGTGAAGTGGCCGAATACGGTTGGACGGTCAAACAGATGATCGCCCATCTGACGGTGATCGACGACTACCTGGCGGTGAAGTTCGGCATTGCCGATCGATCGTTCGATCCGCAGTTCGAGTCCGACCACGTCGAGATGACCCGCGCCGATGTCGAGGCCGCCGCGCTGTCGTCCATTAGCGGAGTGGTCAATGAGTGGCGGCGGTCGTCGTCGCGCTTGGTGACTCATGCCCGGGGGTTGAGCGCCGACGACCTGCAGGGCCGCATCTCGTTCCATGGGCTCGACGTGCGCAGGTCGAGCGCCCTGTTGATCAGGGTGTTCGAGATCTGGACCCATGCCGACGACATCCGCCGTGCCGTCGGCCGACCGATGGAGTCGCCGACGCCCGACGTGCTGCAGCCGATGGCCCGGATGGCGGTGCCGGCGATCCCGCTCGGGATGCTGCTCCGCCAGGACTCGCCGACCGGCTTGGTCGCTCGGCTGGTACTCACCGGAGCCGGCGGGGGAACCTTCGATCAGCCATTGGGGTTCGGTGAGCAGGCAGGCACCGGTCTGCCGGCCCCGTCGGTCCTGATCGTTACCGATGTCGTCGACTTCTGCCGGTTGGCATCACAGCGGGTCGCCGCGGTCGATCTGGACGTCGAGTTCGAGGGAGACGCCGACCTCGGACGCCGAGTGCTTGCCGGAGCTGCGGTGTTCGCCGCCTGATCGCAGCTCGGGCTTATTCGATCGCCAGCACGGCCGGCAGGTCGGAATCGGTGACGAAGGTCAACGCCTGGACGGCGCGGGTCATCGCCACATACAGCAGCCTCGCCCCACGGCTCGATCCGTCGAGCGTCTCATGGGGGTTGACGACGACCACCGCGTCGAACTCGAGACCCTTGACCGCTTCCGGCTCGAAGATGGGGACATCGGTCGACTCGAGTCCGTGCACCCGGGCGGCACCGCTGAGCCCGTGGGTGCGCAGGGCGGTGGAGATCGCCTCATGGTGGATGGCGGGAGCGACGATGCCGGTCAGCGGGTCGAGGCGCCGATGTTCGACCACCGCGTCGGCCACTGTCTCGGCAAGCTGCTCCGACTTCGCGCGGATGACCCTGGGCCCGTCTCCCGACGGACGTACGGAACGGCTGGCCGAGACCGAGACGCCGGTGAGCGGTAGCAGGCGGTTGGCCACGTCGAGGATCGGCGCGGGCACGCGGTAGCCGATGGTCAGTTCGGCCGTGCGGCCGGCGTCGTCGGCGATGCCGAGATGGCGGCGGACCTCGCTCCAATCCGACTGTCCGGCGGGGGTGGTGGACTGCGCCAGATCGCCGAGAATCGTGAACGACCCGGCGGGACAGCGGCGGCCGATCGCTCGCAGGGCGACGGCCGACAGGTCCTGGGCCTCGTCGACGACCACATGGCCATAGGTGAACGGCGGGCCGTTGACCAGGGAGTTGGCCTCGTCGAGGAGTATCTGATCGGCGGCGGTCCATGCCCGTTTGCCGCGCCCTTTGGGAACCAGCCGCTCGACGAGTTTGATGGCGTTGATCGACGGCCACACCTTGGTCAGCGCGGCCTTCAACACGGCGGCCCTGCCCCATTGGTCGTCCTGGCCGGTCCGCCGCTGCAGCTCACGCTGGGCAATCGCCCGCAGACCTTCCTTGCGTCGATTGAGTGGGAGATTGCCACCGAGCACAGCCGCGATCCACCCGGCGATCTCCTCGGGCTCGAAGGTGACGCTGCGAGCACCCAACGGCACCCGCAACGGTTCGCTCGGCCCGGAGATCTGGGCGAGCGCCAAGCGCTCCAGATCGTCGACGCGGTCGAACGAACCCTTCCAGTGGGCGAGGTCGGGCGGATCGACGCCGGTGATGTCGACCTGCGGGACGGCAAGGTCGTGGACGGTCACCTGGCGGACCGATCGCTCCCCGAGCGATGGCAGCACGTTGCCGATGTAGTCGAGGAACACCTTGTTCGGCCCGACGACGAGCACGCCCTCGCGGGCCAGGCGGCGCCGGTGCTCGAACAGCAGGTACGCGGCGCGGTGGAGTCCGACGGCGGTCTTGCCGGTGCCCGGGCCTCCCTGCACGATCAGCGCGCCGTCGGCCGGGGCGCGGATGACGACGTCCTGCTCGGCCTGGATGGTGGCGACGATCTCGCGCATCGCTCCGGTACGGGCCGCGCCGATCTCGGCGAGCACCGGATCGGGGATGCCGCTGGCGACATCGACCGCATCGGGGTCGTCGAGATGTTCGTCGAGATAGGCGATCAACTCGCCGTCGGCGAGGGTGAACCGGCGGCGGAACTTGAGCCCCACCGGATCGTGGGTGGTCGCCCGGTAGAACGGCGCGGCGATCGGGGCCCGCCAGTCGACGATCACCGGATCATGGGTGTCGGTCTCGATGTGGCGCCGTCCGACGTACCACTGATCGGTCGACGGAGCGGCCTCGTCGATGCGCCCGAAGAAGTCGCCGGCTCCCGGCTGGTTCAGGTCTTCCAGGGCATCGGCGACGGTCATCTCGACGTACTGCTTGGTGATCTCGTCGGCTGCCGTGTTCGGATTGACTGCCCGGAGGCGGTTGATCATCGCCTCCCGACAGGTGCGGGCGAAGGCCAGTTGGGCGCGTTCAAGGTCGAGTTCGGGAAACAGGGGCGCGTCGGCGGACATCGGGTCTCCTTGGGGGGAGCCGCGAATCTAGCCGCGCTGTCGCCGAGCCGTTGGTCGAATTTC
>JANMJD010000037.1:0-28187 GCA_031371195.1 Actinomycetes bacterium
TCGCAGTGTTGGCGACGAAGCTCTTGTGAATGCCAATCGCGGCAGCGGAGCCGTCGGCCGGGGCGATTACCACCTGATGCGGCATCGGCGGCGAGCGACGCACGCCTCCCGCGGCCCACACGAGGGGATGGCTCGTCGCTCCGGTCTCGGTCGCGACGACGTAGCCGTCGCGGCGATCGTGCTTCCGTTGCGGAGTTCCACGTGCGTCAGCGTCGAGCCTTCGCCGCTGAGCGCGGCGATGTCGCACGCCGCGACGACGGTCACCTGCGACGTCCATGAACGGACCATGTCGGCCAGATGGTCGGCGCCGGGCGCTGCGTCGATGACGACGGGTTGCGCAAACTCGAAGCGGGCACTGTCCGCGGCAAGATCTCCATCGCGTGCCGTCACCATTTCCGGGCCGATAGTGGGCCAGTAGCCGGCTGCGGTCAGCGGCGGCAGGCCAGCCGCCCCGAACGCCGAGTTACATCGTCTGTCGGAGTGACGCCGCGCGCTGTCAACATCGTCGAGCGCTCCGAGTAGCGACGGGCCCAACTGGAGCGCCGAACGCGCGACCAGCGGCGACAAGTCGTCCGGAGAGTGCCCGACCCCGACGGGTCGTTGCGGTTGGCGAAGGAGAACCTCGCACATATCGCGAACACTGACGGCGGCGGGCGAGCACTGGGAAGACAAGCTGGGTTGACGGCAGATTGTCGACAACCTACGGTTGTCGCATGGTTGCTGATGTGTACGTTGAGCGGGTTCGCCGCGATGCTCCGTTTCCGTCGGAGCCGTTGAGTTGCCTGGCCGTCGCCGTGGCCGTGAGCGAGGAATTGCGAGCCGAGGCCGATGACCTCGTCGGACTCTTCGTTGATGCCGCTCGTCGGGATGGCCACTCATGGACCGAGATCGGTGCATGTCTCGGTGTGACCAAACAGGCGGTCCGGAAGCGGTATGCGAGCAGCGTCGGGTTCCCAATGCAGTCTCGTCTGCAACGATGCCTCGATCAGGCTGGTGAAGAAGCACGCCTGATCGGCAGCGCCGAGGTGTCCGGCCCACACCTGCTCCTGGGCTTGTTGCGTGAAGGTGTCGCGTCGGTGGTTCTCGACGGGCTCGGTGTCACCGCTGACCGGC
Organism: Actinomycetes bacterium; assembly: GCA_031371195.1. GTDB lineage: Bacteria > Actinomycetota > Acidimicrobiia > Acidimicrobiales > Ilumatobacteraceae > JANMJD01. The sequence goes on from JANMJD010000037.1 coordinate 1,114, forward strand.
TGCGTCCCGCAGTACTCGCCATGCACGAGCCGCTCAGCGAACCCGGCGAGTTGAGGCCACCGTTGTCCGATGAAGCGACCGACGCGATCGGGTGTGCCATCGGGTTCTGCCAGGAACACGGCGGCAGCCTCGTGGGCACCGAACACCTCCTGTTCGTACTGGCCACCGAAGTCGGCTCACGCACACGCCGACTTCTTGAAGGTCTCGATGTCTCGGTAGCAGCGGTCAAACGTGAACTCGCCTGCTACGTCAATCCGGAACCTCACCGTGGACGGCATCGACGCCGACCCAAAACCCGGCGGCCGGCCCCGCCCTGAGCATCCCGCCGGGTGAGCTGCAGAACGAACCGGAAGGAACACAGGTGACCGTCGTCGACGCGGCGCACAAGATGATCGCCCTCCGATGACAACGCGACCGACTTGTTGATCGATCGTCTCGGACACGGTCGACTGGAGGACGTGATTCGCCGCTTCTCGTCTGGTGAGGCGGCAACATCTGACGTTCCCGCTGTTGACCACGCGCCAGTTGACGCCCGTGAAGTGGGGTGTCGATGCTGCGTTCTGCGCCAGGTACGCCACCAGCGACACCACACGGCGGGCGACGATGCTCGAGCAACTCCCGGGATTCAGATTGACATCGTTGTTGACGGTTGTCGGGGGTGTGAGATGATGTTCGTCCACGTTCTTGAGCCCCAGACCCCGGCATCTTCGAGTGATGTTGATCGAGGTTTGCTGGGAAGCTGGGGGACGAGGATGATCGGCGGTGAAACCCCTCGGCGGTCAATTCGATCCCGGCCCCAAGCGAGCGTTGCTGCCCGTCGGGATGGGTCCAGGTCGACCTCACTCCACGCCAGTGTTTACCGGCGTACGTGTCGGGGTAATCCCGGGACATGTCCGCATTGTCTCCCCTGCGCCGGGCCGTCGTCGCCGGAGCGGCTGGAACACTGGCGATGGACGCTTTGTGGTATCAGCGTTACCGGCGTGAAGGCGGTGTCTCGTCGTTCATCGATTGGGAGTTCGGCGGTCCGGCCCAGACGTTCGCCGACGCCGGAGCCCCAGCCGAGTTTGCCCGTGAGCTGGCGTCACGATTGCACTTCGAGCTGCCGTCGTCGTCGGCGCGTTTGGCGAACAACATCGTGCATTGGACAACCGGGCTTGGTTGGGGTCTCGCTCACTCAGTCGTTCGCACCTTCACGCCGCTCGCGACACTGACCTCAGGCGTGGCGACGGGGGCAACCGCGTTTGCGACGTCGTATTCCGTACTTCCCCGGATGGGCATCTACAAGCAACTCGGAGATTACGACGGCGAAACACTCTGGCAAGATCTATCGGCTCACCTGGTCTTCGGCACCGTCGTTGGCGTGACTGCCGGGCTCTTGCGTTCAGCTCGCAAGGTGCGCAACGCAGTCGCCGAACACATCTGACGGACCAGGTGAGAGCCGCGACAACGACTGGCGTCGGAACCCGAGTTCGCTCTCGCCCAGGGGCTTTCATTCCGGATACTCGGAACCGCAGACCCAACCCGCGGGAGGCTCGGGGCGCGGCGCTGCGTCGAGACGTCAGAGACCCTTTTCGATGACCTTTTCGAAGACCTTGGCGTAGCCGAGTCGGTTGAGCAGGCCGGGCACGATGCCTGGAGCGATGTTCGCAAGCACGACGAGCGGGCGGATCGGCGGTGTGTTCACCAGCACCTCACCGCGGTTTCGTTTGATGCAGCTGATCACGACGTCGGCGACCTTCGTCGGCTTCGAACTACCAGCGATCCGTGGGGCGTGGACACCGGCACTTTCCCACCGGTCGTACATCCCGGCGTCGGTGATGAACGCCGGACACACCACCGAAACGCCGACTCCCTGTGGCTTGAGTTCGCCGCGCAGCGCGTTCGAGAACCCGACCAGGCCATGCTTGCTCGCGCAGTATGACGAGCCGTAGGTGACGCCGACCTTGCCGGCCGCCGACGCGATGTTGACGATGTGTCCGCTGCCTCGTTTGAGCATTCCGGGAACGACGGCGCGTGTGAGGAGCATCGGTGCTTCGAGATTGATCGCCAGCGTGTCGGTGAAGTCAGACTCCGGGGCATCTTGAAACCGTGACGTGCGCTCGATGCCGGCGTTGTTGATCAGCACGTCGATCGGGCCGAGTTCAGTCTCGGCTCGTTCCAACAAACGTGCTCGGTCCTCGGGCTTGACGACATTGCAGACCACCGCGATCGCTCGAACACCCATCGTCTCGATCTCGGCCCGTACGACCTCCAGCTCGGTCGACGACCGTGCCGCAAGCGCGATGTTCACACCCTCGCCAGCGAGCGCCCGGGCCATATGCACACCGATACCCCGAGAAGCGCCGGTCAGCACAGCAACTCGACCCCGAAGTTGATCCATGCGGGCACCTTACCGGCCGTTGACCACGGCGCTGATCAGGCGGCGCGGCTGTCCACGTCGCGAGCACACACTCGACAATCGCGGCCTACCAACGACCCGACCGCGCACGACGTCCGGTCTCCATTGTGATCGACATCGGCGAGGCGCCGCCCATTTCGTGAACGCCGCCCGCGGTCGTCGATCAACCTGGTTGACGAGGCCCGGCGCGGAGCGGGGATGGGGGCGCGTATCGGTTCAGGCGAGGCACTCGATTTCGACGAAGACGAACTCGAACGGGTTGGGGTTGCGTACGTCGTGCTCGACGCCGGCCTGGCGCGTGTACGCCGACCCGCTGGTCAGTGACGCACGAGTGGTGCCCTCGGCGTTGACGATCTCCAACTCGCCGGTGGTCATCGGAACGACGACGTAGTCGTACGCGTGACGGTGGAATCCGGTTGTCGCGCCGGGAGCGAAGCGGAACTCGGTGACACGGAACACTCCATTGTCGACCTGCACCGTTGCCACCACCGGATTTGACGCGGGGGCCAGCCGACGAGCGAAGTACACCCGGTCATACCCGGCGTCGGTCGCCCGATGGGTCTCGACATATCCGCGGCGCGGGTAGTAGCCGAGGTTCTCGTGCATCGCCGCGTTGGTGTACAGGCGGATCTCTTGACGACCCGCCGCGATCGCGGCCCGCTCGGCGTCGTTGAGCAGCATCCGTCCGAGTCCACTCTCACGCGACGACTCGCCGACGGCAACGTTGTCGACGTAGAAGTGGTCGATCTCGGGCCACATCACGATCACACCGCACACGACACCATCGATGGTTGCGACGCGCACGACGCCGCGTTCGATCACGGCCCGGTAGTCCGCGAGCATCGGCGCAGGAGGCGTGCCCATCCGCTCGACGTACGGCTGATATGCCGCCTGCACACAGGCCTCCACGGCCACCTGATCCGACAGCACCGCGTCACGCATGATGGGTGCTGCCACGCCGACAGCGTAGTGACAAACGCAGCACCGCCGTTGCTGCGGATCGCCGAAACTCCCCGACGTCGATCACCGAGATTCCCCGGGCGAGGGAGTGTCCGATTCAGCGTCTCGTGACGTTCGCCAACGTCAGCTCCCGCACTCGCAGGCGCGAGCTGGGAGATCATCGGACGCTGCGGAGTAGTGCCCGTAGCGTTGATGCGTTGGCGTAGCCGACTTGGGGTGCGATCCGGTCGATGCTCTGGTCACCTCACCCCCCGAGATCCACGCCGCCGACGTACTCGCTTCGAAACTCCCCTGACGCAACGGCCGGCATGCTCCAACTCGGCCGACACGCCGGTCGCGCTCACCGAGGAGCACGCCATGACGGTCATCGTCGGCTGCGACGACGACCGATTAGCGCTCGGCGATGCCAAGCCGTTCATCGGATCACGATCCGGGACTCGGCGCGCTACAGTCCCAGGTTTGGTGGGACCCGCCGGTGACCAGTTGATCGCCCGAGAAGCCGAACTCGCTCGCGTGGAGCGTGCGGTCGTCGGCGCCGAGTCGCACACCTCGCTTCTGTGGATCGTCGGTGCGCCGGGCATCGGCAAGACGTCACTGCTACGTGCCGCAACCGAGCAGGCACGTCGGTGCGGCCACCTGGTCGTCCGGGCCCGACCGACGAGGGTCGAGCAGCGCATGTCGTTCGCCGCGCTCGGTGATCTGGTGCGCGACCTCGATCGTTCCGGCCTGAGCGACGGTCGACGCCTTGCCTTGGAAGTCGCCCTCGGACTTCGCCTGACGGAGAGCTGGGAGCCACTCCCTCACCAATTGGGGATGGCCTTGGTCGAGATGATCGAGCACACCACTCGGACGACAACCATGACGGTGGTGGTCGACGACTTCCAGTGGCTCGATGCGGCTTCCAGAGAGCCCTTCGAATTCGCGATGCGACGATTGCCCGAAGCGAGGGTGTGCGTCGTGCTCGCTGAACGAGTCGAGGGCGACACGGGCGTCGTTTCTCCGGAGTTCATCACGGGCGACGATGTCATCGCATTGCATCCGCTCCTTGACACCGCGGCGACCACACTCGTTCGGCGATCGACACCGACGCCGCTGGAGCCGCACCTGATCGATCGCGTCGTGGCGACGGCGCGCGGCAATCCTCTGTATGTGATCGAACTCGCCCGGGCGGCAGGCGACGTGACGGTGAGGCCCGGTCGTCCGCTCTCGCTTCCGGCGTCGTTGGCAGCCGTGGTCGAGGCGCGGCTCGTGGAACTGCCTGCGGCGACGCGCCGGGCGTGCGCGCTTGCGGCGATGCTGGCCAGACCGACGGTCGACGCCATGGCGCGACTCGGCGAGTTGGGAGCCCTGCAGCCCGCCGAGGTCGCCGGGATCGTGGTCGTCGACAACGGGCTGGTGCGATTTGCCCACCCTGTCCTGGCCTCGGCTGCCCACGACGCCGTGGCCGAGACCGATCGTCTCGCCCTTCACCGACGCCTGGCCGAGGTGACCGATGGAGTGGAGCGACTGATCCATCGAGCGCTCGGCAGCGAGCGATTCGACACAGAGTTGTCCGGCGAACTCCTGACCGCGGCCGGCGACGAACTGGCTCGGTGTGCGCCCCATGAAGGGGCTGAACTGGGGATCCTCGCGCTTGGGGCCATGCCGCACGATCACCCGACGTGGCCCGCCACGGCGGTGCGGACCGGTGAGCTGCTGTTCACGGCCGGCCGAACCGAGGAGGCCGTCGAACTGCTCGAAGCGGCGCGCCACCGGACGGCCGACGACTCGGTGCTCGCCGGCGCCCTGCTCATGCTCGCCACGATCGAGTTCTCGCGCTCCGCCGACGGTGAGGTCGCCGCCCGCCTCGCCCGAGCGTGTCTCGACCTCACCACCGACGTTGCGGTCCGGGCGAGAGCCCACTCGATCCTTGCCCGCTGCGACCATCTCGACTTCGAGGAGGCGGTGCGCCACGCCGACGAGGCCCTTTCGCTGATGTCGCAGCAGCCCAAGGGAGATGCGATTCTGAGGGCCTCGGTGCTCACCGCCAGTGCCGCAGCCCGGTTCTCCGCCGGACACGGCATCGACCGGGCAGGACTCGACGAAGCGATCGCCCTCGAGCAGGGCAGCGGGGCGATCGGCGCCGACACGGCATACGCCACGCTTGCGGCCCTGCTGAAGTACACGGACGAGATCGAGCAGTCGATCGAGATGTTCGAGGGGCTGGCGGCCGACTCCGATCCGTCGAGCGTGCCCTATGCGCTCGGGCATCTTCCGCAGCTGTATCTGTGGTCGGGCGACTGGGATCGAGCCGAGTCGACGGCCGAGCGGCATCGGGATCTGGCCGCCGAGGCGCGCCAGGGCGGCCAGGTCGAAGCCGCGGACTTCAACCTCGCTCTCGTGGCCGCGTTCCGCAGCAGGTACGACAACGCCCTGATGATCGGCGAATCGCTGCGCCAACGGGGACTCGACCAGCAGATCCCCTGGACCGAGAGGCTCGGGGTTGCGCTGCTCGGTTTCGTTGCCGAATGTCGCGACGAGTTCGATGTCGCGGCCGGCCACTTCCAGCGGTATGACGAACTCGGGGAGCAGATGCGCCTGCTCGAACCGGGGTATTACCGCTTCGTGGGCGACTACGTCGAGTGTCTCGTTCGAATCGGTGACCGGGCGCGGGCCGACGAGGTGCTCGATCGGTTCGACGCACGCGCCACTCGCGCCGGCCGACACAGCATTCGCTCGGCGGTCGAACGAGGGCGGGCACTGCGTGCTCTGGAGGAGGGCCTCCCCACCGAGGCGCTCGACCATGCGCAGCGATCGGTCGATGTGCTTGCGTCGACACCGCTCGTCTACGACCGGGCTCGGGCGCTACTGGTGCTCGGCACCGTCGCCCGAACGGCGGGTGAACGTCTGCGTGCACGCGAAGCACTCCACGCCGCCTTCGTCACGTTCGATCGGGTCGGGGCGGTTCATTTCGCCGAGTTGGCCCGCCGGGAGGCGACGCGGATCAGCGGACGCACGCGGGCCGGTGGGCAGACGCCAGGTGGATTGACTGACACCGAGGAGACGGTTGCCTCCCTTGCTGGAGCGGGGCAGACCACTCGCCAGATCGCGTCGGCGATGCACGTCAGCCCCAAGACCGTCGAGGCGCACCTCACCACCATCTATCGGAAGCTCGCGGTCGCCAATCGCGCCCAGTTGGCCTCTCGGCTGCAGGGTGGCCCCAAATCCGACGAGGCGCGGTCGAGCTGACACTAGGTGTTACAGGCTGGCCGCTAGAGACGGCAAATCCGGTCGATTTCATCATTTCCAGGGGTTCCCCTGATGTCCGATGGTGCGCCTGGGCGCGAGAGTGCGAATGACGCTTACCGCGCGACCCGAATCGGGTGCGTGGTCGGTGCCACTCAAGACCGAACCACGAGGAGACGACGATGCACGGTGCACTCGAGACGTCCGGGCCGAACCCGCTTTCGACACAGTCGGCGTCACCGCTTCCCAGAACGCAGAACAACCATGGAAAAGGAAACGTGATGACGGCGTTGATGCGAGACAAGATGTGGCGGTCGAGATGGGCGGCGATCGGTGCCGCGCTCGCCGTAGGGATCGGCGGAGGGGGTGTGGTCCACTCCGCCATGGCAGCCGGTGGACCGAGCAGCCCGTCTTCATTCGTGGCGATCACGCCGTGCCGACTTTTCGACACACGAGCCGGCGCGGCAATCGGGCCGCGTTCCACGGCACTGAAAGCCGGTGACACCTTTACCGCCCAGGTCACCGGCACCAACGGCAAGTGCACGATTCCCGCGACGGCCACCGGTGTTGCGCTGAACGTCACCATCGCCAACCCGACCGCGGAGAGCTACCTGACGGTGTTCCCCGCCGACGCCACCCAACCGCTGTCGTCGAACCTCAACTGGACCGCGAGCAGTTCACCGACCCCGAACGGTGTGACGGTGTTGCTCTCGGCCACCGGAGCGGCGAGCTTCTACAACTTCGCCGGTTCGGTCGACGTCCTCGCCGACGCCGTGGGCTACTACGTCACCGCCGCGACCGGAGGCGGAGGTGGGGGTGGAGGCGGATCGAAGGTCGACGCCAGCTCGGCCAAGCGGGTCGCCGACATCACCCTCGACCAGGGCTCGAGAGCGGACTTCCTCGACTTGTCGAACCACGGGACCGGCCCGGTGACACTTGCGTCGCCCGGACAACTCGTCGTGAACACGGAGATCACTCTGTTCAACCAGGCCGCGACCGGCGTCTCGTCCCGCATCGAGTGCAGCCTGGAAGCCAATCCGGGCAGCCTTGCGGTGGGTACATCGCAGATCGTGACGGTCCTGGGTGCTAACGGACCCGACCTGTACGTGAACGTATCGTTGACCGGCGCGGTCGCGGTGCCGGCCGGCACCTACGGCGTCGACGTGCTGTGTCAGGACATCCTGCGTGACGGCAACTTATCCAATCCGAGGGTGCGTTCGGCGTCGATGACCGTGCTGGCAGTGCCCGACTGAGGCTGTTTGCGTCGGAGCCGGCACCACGACCTGCTCCTTCGCTTCGGCCCAGCCAATATCTCACCGACTCAACTTCACCTACCGGCCCGAGCAGCCCGACGCTCGATTTGGTTCACCCGGTCCCGGGCCGACTGACCAAGCAACGCAAGACACGCAAACGTCCGAACCTAGAGGAGACGACCCGCCATGCACGGTGCACCGCGTACATCCAGGCCACCCCACCTTTTCCTGACCGCCGAAGGGCCGCGCTCGGCACCGGCCGCAGCAGCACGATCGGCCGGACGGAATCGACCGATCCGAGGGTTCCGGTCCGCGATCGTGGCCACGGTGCTCGCCACGGTGGTGGCCGTTGCATTCGTCGGCGGTGCTCCGGCGGGCGCCGCGCCGCCCACGTCGACGATCCTCACGGGCCCGAGCGGCAGCATCGCGTTCGGCTCCGATGTCGAGGTTCTGCCCAACGGCAACTTCGTCGTCGTCGACAGCGCTTTCACGCAGAACATCGGCGCGGTGTACCTGTATAACGGCGTGACGCGCGCGTTGATCTCGACACTCACCGGGACCCTGCCCGACGACAAGGTCGGTTACTTCGGTATCCGGGTGCTGCCCGACGGCAACTTCCTGGTCCGCAGCCCGGACTGGAACAACGGCGCAGTGGCGAAAGCCGGCGCGGTGACGTGGGTGAGCGGCACCACGGGACTGAACGGGCAGGTGTCGACCGCGAACAGCCTGCACGGCACGACCGCCGGCGACCGGGTCGGGTCCGACGGTGTCGCTGTGCTCGCCAACGGCAACTACGTGGTGTCGAGCGGCGGTTGGGACGACGGCTCGTTGGTGGATGTCGGCGCAGTCACGTGGGTCAACGGCGCCAGCGGGCTGACGGGTCCGGTCACCACCTCCAACAGCCTCCGGGGCACCACGCCCGCCGATCGGGTCGGTTCGGACGGTGTCGAGCCCCTGGTCAACGGCAACTACGTCGTCGTCAGCCCGTCGTGGTCGGGCGGAGGAGTCAGCGAAGCCGGTGCGGTGACGTGGGTCGACGGCACGACCGGGCTGACCGGCCCGGTGACGCCCGCGAACAGCCTCTACGGGACCAACTCCGGTGACCAGATCGGGTGGTCAGGCGTGACGACACTGACGAACGGCAACTACGTCGTCGCGAGCCCCCTCTGGCAAAACGTCGGGAGCGGCGGCGGCGGCGCCGGCGCTGTGACGTGGGCCGACGGCTCGAAGGGGCTGACCGGAGCCGTCTCGACATCCAACAGCCTCTACGGCACCCAGTCCCTCGACCTCGTCGGCGAATTCGGCGCGGCAGCCTTGCCGAACGGCGACTACGTGGTCGTCACCCCCGCGTGGGATGACGACTTGGTGGTCAACGCCGGGGCGGTCACGTGGGCAAATGGCACGACCGGGCTGACCGGCCCGGTGACGACGGCCAACAGCCTCCACGGCGCGCAGGCCGGTGACGAGGTCGGCAACGGCGGAGTGTTCGCGTTGACGAACGGCAACTACGTCGTCGTCAGCGACCTGTGGAACAACGGCGCCGCCGCCGTCGCCGGTGCGGTGACCTGGGTTCACGGGGGTGGCGGCTCGGCCGGGCCCGTGACGACGGCCAACAGCCTGTACGGCACGCAGCCCGGCGACCAGGTCGGCAACCAGGGGGTGACCGCCCTGACGAACGGCAACTACGTCGTCGCGAGCGACTGGTGGGACAACGGGAGTCTCGACAAGGCGGGCGCCGTGACGTGGGCCGACGGCGCGACCGGCCTCGTTGGCGCAGTGTCGAAGTCGAACAGCCTGTATGGCACGACGGCTCTCGACGAGATCGGCATCGGCGATGTGATCGCGCAGGACAACGGCAACTACGTGATCGCCAGCTACCTCTGGCACGACGCCGCGGGTACCAGCGTCGGAGCCGTGACGTGGGCCAACGGAACAGCGGGGCTCACGGGTGTGGTGTCGACATCGAACAGTCTGTACGGCGTCACGAACAGCGACTATGTCGGCGAGGACATCGTCGCCCTGTCGAACAACCGGGTGCTGGTCGTCAGCGCGTTGTTCGACAACGGAGGCGTGACGGACGCCGGTGCGATCACGCTCGCCGGCCCGAACGGGCTGGCGGGGAAGGTGACATCGGCGAACAGCATGCTCGGCACCGACCCCCTGAAGCTGGGATTCGGCACATCGTCGAGACCGACGGCAGCCGGACAGATCGCGGTGCCCACCAGGTCGAACCGTCTTGTCCTGGTGGACGCGATCCATGATCTGATCTCGACCGCTCCCGGCCGGTTGGCCGACACGCGCACGGGTGGCCGGACGGTCGACGGGCAGTTCGCCGGGGCCGGGCAGCGACCGGCGGGTTCGACCTATGAGGTCACCGTTGCGGGGCGAGGCGGTGTACCGGCCGACGCGACCGGCGTGGCCCTGAACGTAACCGCAACCGGCACCACCGGCGAGGGTTACCTGACGGTGTGGCCGTGCGGCACCATCCAACCCAACGCCTCCAACCTCAACTACAGCGCCGGCATCGACATCGCCAACGCCGTCATCGCCTCACTCGGAGCCGGGGGCAAGATCTGCGTCTACACATCGACCGCCACCGACCTGATCGTCGATGTCAACGGCGCCCTCCCCGCCGACACCAGTTTCGTGACGATGAATCCCGCCCGCCTCCACGACTCCCGCGCCGGCGGACGCACGATCGACGGCCTCGAGCAGGGCGGCGGCCCGGCGTCGGCGGGATCCACCACAAAGGTCCAGGTCACCGGCCGTGCCGGGATCGTCAAGGGGGCCAACGCGGCGATCGTCAACGTCACGGTCGACGGCACCACAGCCCCCGGCTACGTCACCGTCTACCCCTGCGGCACCACCCAACCCAACGCCTCCAACCTCAACTACGCCTCGGGCGCGACCATCGCGGCGTTCGGCATCGCCAAACTCGGTGTCGACGGCACCATCTGCGTGTTCACCTCGGCCGCCGCTCAGCTGATCGTGGATGCCTCCGGCTACGTCCCCGTCGCCACGACCTACCAGCCGCGTGACCCTGCCCGCCTCCTCGATACCCGGCCCGGCGGTCGGACCATCGACGCGCAGGGAGCGAATGCCGGACTCCGACCGGCTGGGAGTATCACCGAGGTCCAGGTCAACGGCCGTATCGGGCTCGGCGCTCCGAGGACGGCGGTCGTGACGGTCACCGCCACCAATCAGGAGGCCGGCGGCTACTTGACCATGTGGCCGTGCGGCCAGACGCAGCCGAACGCCTCCAACCTCAACTTCCAAGCCGGGGTCGACATCGCCAACACCGCCATCGTGCCCGTCGGCACGAACGGCAAGGTCTGCATCTACACCTCGGCACCCACCAACATCCTCACCGACATCAACGGCACCTACCCGAACTGAGTCACCAATGAGCACGAACTCGCGTGTGAAGCCGTCAATCCTTGCCCGGTGCCGGCTCGGTTCGATCGCCGCTCTGACCCTGCTGTTCGCGGGGTGCGGAAGTGACAGCGGCTCGCAGCCGGAGGCGCCGTTGGCGTCCTCCGCCCCCAGTGGCCCGCCCGCGAACTCGATCTCCGATCCGGTGCCGGCCTCCGCCGAGAGCATTGGGAGCGATAGCTCCGGGTCGGGGGAACGCAACGCAATCGACGCCTGCAGCTTGATCTCCGACGCGGAGGCGACAGCGGTGCTCGGCGAAACTTTCGATCGAAAGACCCCGACGAACGGTTCCGGGAGTGGGAGCACGTGCGAATGGCACACGGCCAGCGAATACTCGATCACCGTCGAGGTCGGTGATTCCGACACCGCAGCGGGAAACAGGCTCGAGCTGGACCCGATCCTCGGAGAGCCCAAGCCGGTCCAGACGCTCGGCGACCAGGGCGCCCTGCTACCCGGCGGAGTGGTGTACTTCGCGGCCGGCAACCGGCTGAACTACGTGCAGGTCGTCAGCACGAAGGCAGGTGGAGCCGACGACCAAGGAGCGATCGACCTCGCCGTCAAGCTCGCTTCGCAGATCGCAGCTGCGTCATAGAAGATCCCTGCGACCCGACAGACCTCACCGACCTCGTCGGCACGCAATCGGTGCCCGGGCGGGCAGCCGTCAGGTGTCGTGGTCGAGGAGCGAGGCGACCAGAGCGGCGATTGCCGATCGTTCGGAACGGACGAGGGTCATATGGGCGAACAACGGATGGCCCTTGAGTCCCTCGATCACGCTGACCACGCCGTCGTGACGCCCGACGCGCAGATTGTCGCGTTGGGCGATGTCATGGGTGAGCACAACCTTGCTCCCCCGTCCCAGCCGGGACAGCGCCGTCAGCAACACACCGCGTTCCAGGTTCTGCGCTTCGTCGATCACCACCCACGACTCGGTCAACGAGCGCCCCCGAATGTGCGTGAGCGGCAGCACCTCGAGCAATTGGCGGGCGGCGACCTCGGCGATCACCTCGGGCCCGACGATCGACTCCAACGCGTCGGTCACCGCCGCAGCCCACGGAGCCATCTTCTCGCCCTCGCTGCCCGGCAGGAAACCCAGATCCTGACCGCCGACGGCGAACAACGGCCGGAACACGAGGATCCGCTTGTGGGTCTGCTGCTCCAACACGGCGTCAAGTCCGGCGGCGATCGCCATCACGCTCTTGCCGGTACCGGCATTGCCACCCAGGCTGACGATGTCGATCGCCGGATCGGTGAGCAGATTGATCGCCAGCCGCTGCTCGGCCGACCGGCCGCGGACTCCGAACACCTCGTGATCGGCTCGCACCAGGTGCACCCGCTTGTCGGGATGCACCCGGGCCAGCGCCGACTGGCTCCCGGCGTGGAGCACCAGGCCGGTGTGGCAGGCCATGTTGCGCGCCTCGGCCATCTCGATGACATGACGATCGAACAGTTCATCGATCAGCGAGCCGTCGACATCCAACTCGGCGAGACCGGTCCAGCCGGAATCGACGACATGTTCGTTGCGGTACTCATCGGCCGCCAGCCCGACAATGGCGGCCTTCAACCGCAGCGGCAGGTCTTTGGTGACGACCGTGACGTGGTGTCCCTCGTCGGCCAGCGACCGGGCGACGATCAGAATCCGGTGGTCGTTCGACTCACCGCTCAATGCCGCCGGCAGCCGCGACAGCTGCTGATGATTGATCTCGACCCGAGCGGTACCGCCCTCGTCGTTGACCGGCATCGGCGCAGTGAGCGACCCATGGGCGATGCGCAGGTCCTCCAACGCCCGCAGACTCTGGCGCGCCGCCCAACCCAGCTCCGGATGATGACGTTTGCCCTCGAGTTCGGTCAGCACGATCAGGGGAATGACCACTTCGTGCTCGGCAAACCGGGTCAAAGCCTTCGGGTCGGCAAGCAGAACCGACGTGTCGAGGACGTAGATCCGTCGACCCTCGGCTTCTCTCGAACACGACTCGACCGAGGGGCCGGAGTCCGGCCTCATGAGCAGATCGTCCACGGATCCCCAATCGGTTGCGTCTGAGCTGATCCCCCTTTTTATCGCCCGTATGTGTACGCCACGTGGATGCTCGATGACGATGATGCGACCGGCTCACCCTCTGGCCGACTCCAGCGCGCCACTTGCTAGAACACTGATACGATTCTAGCAATGGCGTTCAGCATCAAGCACGACGAAGCCGACGCTCTCGTCCGCGAACTCACCTCGATCACCGGTGAGAGCCTCACAACTGCCGTCACCGTCGCCCTGCGCGAGCGCCTGGAACGCTGCCGACTCCAGGCCACGTCCCGATCCGACAATGTCGCCGCGGCGATCGCCCATCTCCGATCGCTTCCCGTGATCCGCGATGTCGATGCGAACGACGTGCTGCCATGGGATGAGATCGGACTCCCCAGATGAGCCTCGTTCGACGGCCCACACCGGTCGAGATGGTCGTCGACTCGTCGGCGCTGATCGCAGTACTTCGCGACGAAACCTCGAGCGCGGCCATCGCCGCGGCGCTGAGTCGTCCGGGTCGGGCCGTCATCTCGGCGGCCAACATGCTCGAGGCCACGATGGTCGCTACCAGCCGGAACGGGCCGGCCGGCGATGCAGCCCTACACGCCTTGATCACCGCCGCCGACGTCGTCGTGATGCCCGTCGATGACCAGCAACTCGACGGCGCGATCGAAGCCTGGCGGCGTTTCGGGCGGGGCAACCATCTCGCCCAACTCAACTTCGGTGACTGCTTCGCCTATGCCCTCGCCAGTCATCTCGAAGCACCCCTGCTCTGCGTCGGCGACGACTTCGCCCAAACCGACCTGCCCCTCGTCTCGCTGTAGACCGGCAGGCTAGGTCGACACGTCGGACACGATCCGACCTGCGGCCATCGTCACGGTGCGGGTGAGGCGGACGTTGGAGCGAAGGGCGCGGTCGTGGGTGACGAGCAGGACCGTGCCGGCGAAGGTGTCGAGGGCCTGTTCGAGTTGTTCGATCGCCGGCAGATCGAGGTGGTTGGTCGGCTCATCGAGCACCAGGCAATTGGCGCCCTGAGCCATCAGCAGGGCCAGGGTGCCGCGTGTCCGTTCGCCGGGTGACAGCGAGGCGGCGGGGCGTACGACATGGTCGCCTACCAGGCCGAACTTGGCCAGCAACGTGCGCGCGTCGGGGATCGGCAGCCCGGTCGAGGCCATGAACTGGTCGAGGAACGGACGGTCGGTCGCGAGCTGGGTGCGAGCCTGTTCCATCTCGCCGACGACCACCCCCGGACCGATCCACCGTTCTCCCTTCGTCAACTCGACTCGACCGAGGAGGGCGTTGAGAAGCGTCGTCTTGCCGCTGCCGTTCGGCCCGGCGACGGCGATCCGCTCCCCGAATCCGACCTCCAGATCGATCGGCCCGAGGGTGAACGAGCCCCGGCCGACGACCGCGCCGTGCAACCGTCCGACCACAGAACCACTTCGCTCGCGCATTGGGATCTCGAGGCGGAGTTGCCAGGGTTCGCGGGGCTTCTCGATCGTCTCCAATCGTTCCATCGCCTTCTCGGTGCGGGCTGCCCGACCGGCCAACTGCTCGGTCTGGTTGATCTTGAACGCCTTGACGTTCTTGTCGCCATCGGACGGCTTCTTCTTCGCCTTCGACAGGCCCTGGGTGGCCCACTCGCGCTCGCGCTGGGCGCGGCCGGCCAGTGTCGAGCGCTTGGTGTCGTACTCCTCGAATCGCTCCCAGGCGTGTTGTCGGGCCCGCTCGCGTTCCTGCTGGTAAGTGGTCCAGCCGCCGGCGAACGTCGAGATCATGTGGGTGAACTCGTCGATCTCGATGACATGGGTGACGGTCCTTTCGAGAAACGCCCGGTCGTGGCTGACCAGCGCGGTGGGTGCCTGCAGCCCGGTCACCCACCGTTCGAGGATCGCCAGACCGTCCAGGTCGACGTCGTTGGTCGGCTCGTCGAGCAGATACACGTCGTATCGGCTGAGCAGTAGGGCAGCGAGTCCGACCCGGGCAGCCTCGCCTCCCGACAGCACCATCGTCGGACGTTCGAGCAGCTCAGCACTGATATGGAGTTGGTCGAGTACCTCGCCGATGCGGGTGTCAAGGTCGGCGCCGCCCAGCCTCATCCAACGATCCAAGGCATCCGAGTAGCGGTCGTCGGCCCCCGGCTTGCCGGTCGCCAGGCCGTCGGTCGACGAGTCGAGTTCGGCGGTCGCCGCGGCGACACCGGTGCGGCGTTCGATGTAGCCCCGCACCGTTTCGTCGGGGCGCCGCGATCGTTCCTGGGCGAGATAGCCGATGGCAGCGTTCGGTGGCATCGTGGTCACCGAGCCCCGTTCGAGACGGACGTCGCCGGCGAGCGCATGCAGCAACGTCGACTTGCCCACGCCGTTCGGCCCGATGATCCCCACCCGGTGCCCGGGAGCCAGGGTCAGCGACACCTCGTCGAGGATGACCGCCAAACCTCTCGTCACCCGAAGATCACGGGCATGCAACGAGGTAGCCGTTCCTGCGCTCATGACGTGAATTCTGACCGATGTGTGAATTTTCCGGCGGATGCATTGTCGGGGATGCGGTCTCGCGCCAGACTCGGGAGTCCCCCATGACCTCCGGCGAATCATGACGTCCCTGCAACTCCGACCCTGGCAACGCGCGGCCTTCGATCAGTTCACGGCCTCGCCCGAGCCGGATTTCCTGGCTGTCGCCACCCCCGGAGCCGGTAAGACGACGTTCGCCCTGATCTGCGCCCGGTGGGTGCTCGGCCAAACCAGCGCGACGTCGGGCCGTGCGCAACGCCTCGTCGTCGTCGCCCCTACGTCGCATCTGAAGAAGCAGTGGGCGCAGGCGGCCCATCGGATCGGTCTGCAACTCGACCCCGATTGGTCGTCCGCCACGGGACTGGCTCGCGACGTCCATGGCCTGGTCACGACCTATCAGCAGGTCGCCACGGGCGATACGGCCGGCAGGATGCGCGGCCTGATCGCCGACGGATTCGTGATCCTCGACGAGATCCACCACGCCGGCTCGGAGCGAGCCTGGGGCGACTCGGTACGACTCGCCTTCGACCTCGCCGGGCGCCGGTTGTCGCTCTCCGGAACGCCGTTCCGCAGCGACACCGCGGCGATCCCGTTCGTCCGCTACATCGCCGAGGAGGCCTGGCCCGACTACACCTACGGATACGCCGACGCCCTACGCGACGGTGGTGTCGTCCGCCCGGTGTATTTCCCCCGCATCGACGGGATGATGGAGTGGACCGCGCCCGACGGCTCGTTGGAGTCGGCGACGTTCGAGGACGCCCTCGATTCCGGACGCTCGTCACAGCGGATGCGTACCGCCCTCAGCCTGGAAGGCGAGTGGCTGCCGACCGTGCTCCGCCAGGCCGACGAGCGCCTGTGCGAGATCCGCGCGACCCATCCAGAGGCAGGCGGATTGGTGATCGCCATCGATGTCGAGCACGCCCGGGGCATCGCCCGGCTGCTGCGCGACCGACTCGGGTCCCCCGCCGAGGTGGTCGTGTCCGATGACCCGACCGCGTCCGACAAGATCACCGCGTTCGCCACGTCCACCAAGCCCTGGCTGGTCGCGGTGCGGATGGTCTCCGAGGGGGTCGACATCCCCCGCCTGAGGGTCGGCGTCTACGCCTCGACCGTGTCGACCGAGCTGTTCTTTCGCCAGGCCGTCGGCCGTTTCGTGCGCTGGACAGCGGGGCGGGCCAGCCAAAAGGCGTACGTCTACATCCCCGACGACGCCCGCCTGCGGGCCCACGCCTTCCAGATCGCCGACGCCCGCCGCCACGTGCTGCGCAAGCCGACCGAGGACCTCGACGAGGAGTTCCGCCGCGAATTCGATCCCGATGCGGCCGGCGCCGAATTCGACGGGCTGCTCGATCCCGAGCAACTCTCGCTGTTCTCCGTCGTCTCGGCGGTGGCGACGGGGGTGCGGGTTCATGCCTTCACCTCGGAGGGGATGTCCTTCGATGACGAGCCCGACGTGCCCGAGCCGGTGTTCGCCGACGACCCGCTGCTGCTGGTCGATCTACCCGAGATCCCGACCGAGGCGGGTTGGGCCGGGTTGAGCGGCGGGCTCAGTGTCGCCGAACAGAAGGACGCCCTGCGCCTGCGCAACGCCGATCTGGCCCGCAGGCTGGTCGACATCACCGGGTGGGGCCATGCCAAGGTCAACGGCGAGATGAACCGGCTCGCCGGCGTGACCTCGGTGATGACTGCGACGACCGACCAATTGGAGCGCCGGCTGCGCTACGCCGACTCGTGGCTCCGCCGGCTGCGCACCCGCTGACCTCCGTGCCGGCTGTGCCCACTGTGCCCACTGTGCCGGCATCTCGTTGCGAATGACTTGATACCTCGCCGGACGACCACCATCTCCGCGTTCGATGTACGTCCGTCATCGCCGAGAAACGTACACGCCCGGCAATCCGAACCCGCCAATTCCAACGCTGCGATCGTGACCGTTGGACCGGACGGCTCCGACAGCAGGGACGCGCCCCTACGGTAGCCTGGGGCCATGCCCGCGCCCGGAGAGCACCACCCCGCTTTCGAGGAGTACTGCGAGTGCATCTTCGAGCTGCAGGAAGACGACCTCGAGGTCATCCAGGCGCGCATCGCCGAGCGGTTGCAGGTATCGCGACCCGCCGTCTCCGAGGTCATCCGCCGCCTCGAGACCGAGGGTCTGATCGCCCAGACCGGCGGCAAGATCCGGTTGACCGCCGACGGTGTCGGCCTGGCCGAGCGCGTCGTGCGGCGCCACCGCCTGGCCGAACGCTTCCTCACCGACATCCTCGGGCTGTCGTGGGCCGATGCCCATCACGAGGCCGGCAAGTGGGAGCACATCATGTCCGAGCAGGTCGAAGACGCCATGGACCGGGTACTCGGCTCGCCGACGACCTGTCCGCACGGCAACCCCATCCCGGGCAGCGACTACGAGGCGCCCGACGCGGTCCGCCTCGTCGACCTGGCCACGGGCCGCAACTTCGTCGTGTCACGCATCCCCGAGGAACTCGAGTTCACCCCCGGTCTGCTCGACTACCTCCAGGAATCCGAGATCACCCCCGGTCGCACCGGCCAGGTCACGGCCATCTCCCCCGACGGCACGATGACGGTCGAGATCGATGGCCGCACCTCGGGCGTCGGGGCGTACGCATCGGCGCGGATCCTGGTGACGGCCAACTCGTGATCTCCCGGTCGTACCGGTTCGCCTCCGTTGTCGCTGCGTTGACCGTCGGCGCCTGCGCGCCGACCACGATCGTCGATACCTCGTCGTCGACCACCGCGGCGACCGGGGCCGACGGGTCAACCCCGGCCACGACGATCGTCGACGGCGATCCGCTGGATGAAATGGTGCGTCTCACGCTCGGCCTCGGCAACGAGATCGTCAACGGCGACTCGGCGGCGCGGCTGGCCACGATCCGCGAACTGTGGGGCACCGCACACCCTCGTGTCGACGGCATCGACCCCGCGCTCGGTCGCGAGATCGACCATCAACTCGAACTGATCACCACCGCCGTCGAACGCAAGCGCCCGGCCGATGCCGACAAGGCCGCCCGCAACCTGGCCACCGTCGTTCAGGCGATCCACAGCCAAACCTCGTAGTCGGATGGCCGCCCTCGCCGACCCTCGCGCAACCCGCCGTGCCATTCGCCGCCAGGCGCTGGCGATCGGTCTTGCCGTCGTGCCGTTCGGCACCGCCTTCGGTATCGCCTGCGCCGATGCCGGATTGTCGACCGCCGAGGCGATGGGGTTCTCGACCCTGATGTTCACCGGCGGATCGCAGTTCGCCGCGGTCGGGGTCCTCCACGACGGTGGTTCGGCGGCGGCGGCGATCATCGCCGCGGTGCTGCTCGCCATGCGCTCGCTGGCCTACGGCGTGGTGATGACCCCGGTACTCACCGGTTCGCGCTGGTGGCGGGCACTCGTCTCCCACCTGATGATCGATGAATCGATGGCCATCGGGACGGCCCAGAGCGAACCCGCCGACCAACGCTACGGATATCTGGCCGGCGGCATCTCCATTCTTCTTCTGTGGAACGCGTCGACGTTCATCGGGGCGTCGGTTGTCTCGTCGGCCGGCGATGCGGTCGAGACGTGGGGACTGGACGCCACGATTCCGGCCGCCTTCCTGGCTCTCGTGTGGCCCCGACTGAAGGACCCGATGCAGCGTCTGGTGGCGATCGGCGGGGCGATCATCGCCATGGTGCTCGTGCCGATCGCCCCCGCCGGGCTGCCGATCATCGCCGCGGCGGCGGCCGTGTCGCTCGCCCGAACTCGCCGGTCTCGGTCGACGCCTTCGATCATCGAGACCGGTCCCGCCGAGAAGAGCGACGGCATGCCGTGAGCCGTGGTTGGACCGTCATCGTCATCGCCTCGGCGTTGATCTACTGCTTGAAGGCTGCTGCGCCCCTCCTCCTGGGTGAACGCCGACTGCCCGGTTGGCTGACCAGGTTGACGACCTTGATGCCCGCCGCGCTCCTCGCCGCGCTCGTGGCCGTCAGCACATTCGCCAGTAGCAAGCAGCTGCACCTCGATGCCCGAGTCGTCGGGCTCGGCGCCGCCGCCATCGCGTTGTGGCGTAGGCAGGGCTTCGTCGTCGTGGTCGTTGTCGCCGCGCTGGCGACCGCTGTTACACGCGCCGTGTCCTGACACGTTGTCACGGCGGGCCGGGCGCATGATCGATGACACGTTGGTCCGGCCAGGGCCCCATCACCTGGCGAAGGATGCCCATCGCCCGGTTCGGTTGCCACGCCGCGTCGGGGCGACAGACGATGCGATGCTGTGGTTCCGTCAGTCGTGACGCCGGTCATGGTGAGACTCGGCGAGCAGGCAGAGCAGCTCGAACATGATCGTGGCGCCGACCAGGGCGGTGTTCCCCGTCGGGTCGAACGGTGGCGAGACCTCGACGACGTCGCCGCCTAGCAGGTGCAGGTGGCGAAAGCCGCGCAGCAGCCGCAATGCCTCGCGGGTGGTGATTCCCCCGGCTTCCGGCGTGCCCGTGCCCGGTGCGTAGACCGGATCGAGACCGTCGACATCAAAGGTGATGTAGGTCGGTCCGTCACCCACGACGCGGCGCGCCTCGGCGATCACCCCGTCGACACCGAGATCTTCGAACTCCTCGATGAACACCACCCGCATACCCGAATCCCGCGAATAATCCCCAGGTGTCGGTGGAGTTCTGACCGCCTCGAATCCCGATCTGGATCGTCCGCTTCGGATCGAGCAGGCCGTCCTCGACGGCCAGCCGGAACGGCGCACCGTGGTGGTACTTGGAACCCCGGAACGGTCCCCAGGTATCGGTATGCGCATCGATGTGGATCATTCCGATCGGTTCGGCCGACGTGGTCAACGCCCGGAAGATCGGGTACGTCACCGAGTGATCACCACCGGCGGCGAGCGGGATGGCTCCGGCCTCCACCACTCCACGGACAAACGCCTCGATGTCGCGGTTCGCCGCGGTGATGTCGAAGATCTCCGAGAAGCGGACATCACCGACGTCGGCAATTCGGGCGAGGTCGTACGGGTTGACGCGTGTGGCATGGTTCATCGCTCGGTTGATCGACGATTGGTTGCGGATCTCACGTGGCCCGTGACGGGCGCCCGGGCGATTGGTGACCCCGCCGTCGTATGGAACGCCGTACATGGCGATGTCGACACCGGCCAGATCGGGAACGTACGGCGCCCGCATGAAGGTGGCGATCTCCTGGTAACGGGGCTCGAATCTCGGGTCGCCTGCCTGGGTCATGTCTGCCTCCACGATGTCGATGCGGTTCGAATCACGATGAGGCTTCGCGCCAGACCGGGTTGCGGGGCGGATCGAAGGCGACCGTGACCGGCTCACCGTTGATCGCAGCAAAGGCCATCGGCCCCCACCACGAGGCTCCGGCGCACGGATGAGGCAGCTCGTCAGGACCGAACCAGCCGACGCCGGCCGTCTCGAGCGGGTGGCCCTGCAGCGTTCCGCCGACGGCCTTGCAGTGGAACACGAGCATGTACATGCCGAAGCGGGAGAAACCCATCCGCTGACCGTCGACGACGCTCAGCAGTTGCAGCACCTCGATGTGGATGCCGGTCTCCTCCTCGACCTCCTTGATCGCCACCTCCGAGGCCGAGTAACCGACGTCGGCCCAGCCGGTGGGGTACAGCCACACGCCGGAGTCCGGCCGCTTGACGAGCAGGATCTTGCCCTCGTCATTGCCGACGATCACCCCGATCGCCACCTTCGGCGTGACGTACCCGGGCACGCCCTCGCCGACCGAGTCCATCCACTCCTGAATGAAATGGTCTTGCTCGCGGCGTACCTCGAGGGCATCGTCGGCGGCGATCTTGATGTCGGCGGCGACCTTGAGCACCTCCTCGTAGCGCTCGCGCTCGTACAGGCTCTCGGTGAATCCGATACCGGTGCGAGCGATCCCGGCGAGCGTCTCGCTCCAGCGAACCAGGTCGCGGGTGAAGTCCGCCGGGCCAAGTGCGTCAGCTCCATCCCCAGCAGCCATGGTCTGCAACCTAACCGACGGGACGTTCCCGCACGGCGTGGAGCACGGCCCGCTCGACCTCGCCGACGTGGAACGGATCGACGAGCTTGCCTCCATCGGCCGTCTGCACGTAGAACGAGTCGACCACCTCGTGACCCAGCGTCTGGACCTTTGCATGGCGGATGTCGAGACCGAGCTCGGCCAAGGCCTTGGTGATCCGGTAGAGCACCGCCACCCGGTCGGCGGCGCGCACCTCGACCACCGTGGCGTTCGACGAGGCGTCGTTGTCGATGCGCACCGACGGCACGGCCGTATCGGCGGCGAGCGCCCGGCGTCGTCGATATGTCCTGGACCGCTCGGCCAGACGAGCCTCTATGGCCAACTCGCCGCTCAGCGCCCGCTGCATGTCGGCGACCACCCGCTCCCAGCCGATTCCCTGGCGGGGGACGACCAGGTGGAACTCGTTGGCCGCCATCGCCCGACCCTCGGTGGTCGCCTGGTCGGAGTGGGCCTCGGCACCGAGGACATCGAGGCCGTGCAGGCTCAATACTCCGGCGACGCGGCTGAACAATCCGGGCCGATCAGGAGCGACGGTGATCATCCGGTCCGACGTGGTCGAGATCGCCACCGTCCCGGCCGCCATCAACTCCAGCACCTCGTCGGTGGGAAACGGGCGCCACGTGACGTCGCTGACATTGCCACCACCGAGCACGTGAGCGGCCCGGTCGACGAGCATCTCGACCAACTCGGCCTTCCACGACCCCCATGCGGATGGCCCGGTCGCCAGCGAATCGGCCTCGGTGAGGGCATGGAGCAGTTCGAGGACGACATGCGAACCGGCTGCGTCGGCGACCGCGGTGATCGTCGCGTCGTCGCTCAGGTCGCGACGAGTGGCCACATCAGGCAGCAGCAAATGGTGGCGGACGAGGTCGACGATGATCAGCGTGTCGGCCGGCGAGAACCCCATCCGGGGGCCGATGGTCTGGGCCAGGGCGATGCCGTTGTCGGTGTGATCACCCGGTCGGCCCTTGCCGATGTCGTGGAGCAGCGTGCCGACGACGAGCAGGTCGGGCCTGCTCACCCGCCCGGCCAGGGCGGCGGCGTTGGCAGTCGCCTCCCACAGGTGTCGGTCGACCGTGAAGCGGTGGTAGGCGTTTCGCTGCGGCTTGTTGCGTACGGCGGCCCATTCCGGGAACACGCGAACCCACAGGCCCATCTGATCGGCCGCCTCCATCGGAGCGATGGCGTCGTGACCCTCCAGCAACAGGGCGACCAGCTCGTCGCGCGCCCCAACGGGCCATGGACTGGGAAAGACCGGCAACCGTTCGGCCAACACGGCGAGCGTCGAACGGCTGATCGGGGCTCGGGCCGCGGCTGCGGCCCGCATCACGCGCAGCATGGTGACGGGATCTCTATGCGGGTCGATGCCGGGGGCCAGGTCGATCTCGCCGTCGCGCAACTCGATGCCCGGAGCCATCGCCCGGCTCGGCAGCACCGAATCACGACGCGCCGGGCGCAACTGGCTCCACACACCATCCCCGATCCAGGCGATCCGGCGGGCCGCGGCCGACAACGTCCCCATCAGCGCATCGGCGTCAGCCGCGCCCAACGCTGCGGCCACGGCGTCCTGATCCTCCAACCGCAGCACGTCGGTCGCCTTGCCGGTCAACCGGTGCACCGCTACGCGAGCCTCCAACAATCGATCCTCGGCATCGGCAACCGCCGCCGATTCGGAGTCGGCGAGCTCGGCGCCGGCATTCCGCAGCCAGGCGATGGTCTGGACGTCGCGGAGTCCGCCGCGGGAGTTCTTCAAATCCGGTTCGAGGAGAAAGGCCAGTTCACCGTGGTTGTCGAGGCGCTGACGACCGCGCTCCTCCAACTCGGCGAACCATCGACGGCGATGCTTGAGCCACGATTCACCTGCGGCGACGCGCAGGTCGTCGACCAGTCCCGAATCACCGTGAATCAGGCGCATCGATAGGTACGACGTGGCCGCATCCAACTCGTCGGACGCCAGTTGCCGGGCCTGCTTGACGGTCAATACGGCGTGGCCGAGCTGTATCCCGTCGTCCCAGATCGGATACCACAACTGCTCGGCGACGCGCTCGACACCCCGCTTCATCGTATGGAGCAGCACGAGATCGAGGTCGCTGCCCGGGGCCAGCTCACCACGGCCGTAGCCTCCGACAGCAACCAGGGCAACCGGTCCGGTCGCGTCGGCGAAGGCTGCGCCGGCCACGTCGATCAGCCAGGCGTCGGTGGCCACGGCAAGCGCCCGGCAGGCGTCACGACCGCGCCGCGCCGGATCATCGCGCGCCGGGGCGGCCACTACAGCTCGACGACCAGACCGATCGCGCCGAGACGAACGAGGTCGTTCGGCGACTTCAGTGACAGCGTCATCGCCGTATCGCCCGCCGGAAGGGCAAAGGTGAAGGAGTCGGCATCAATGCCGAGTGTATTCGGGTAGGCGGGCTCGCGGGCTCCGCCGACGGCACCGGAACCGGTGGCAATGGAGCTGTTGAACAGATCACCGACCGGGTTCGCATCGTTGGCGAGGGTCACGCCGTTGACCGTCGCAACCTCCCCCATGAGGCTGCGATCGCCCTCGGAGGCGAGCCAGGCGAGCGTGGTCGCCCGAGTTCCGGCTCGCGTCGCCAGACCCGACAGGTCGGCGGCGATCGACAACGGGCCGGCATCGAGGGTTGAGTACTGGTCGATGACCGAGATGTACGACACCGGTTGGGAGTTATCGC
The DNA here is from genome assembly GCA_031371195.1 of Actinomycetes bacterium. Taxonomy (GTDB): domain Bacteria; phylum Actinomycetota; class Acidimicrobiia; order Acidimicrobiales; family Ilumatobacteraceae; genus JANMJD01. The sequence goes on from JANMJD010000037.1 coordinate 25,598, forward strand.
GGTAGGCGACCATCAGCGTCCATCCGCCGAACCGGCCGCGCCCACCGCCGATGCCGCGGCCGGTGCCGGTCTGCACGTCGGCGACCCAGTACTTTCCCGAGCCGGTGACGGCATCGGTGACATCGACCGTCGCGTAGTACGCGCTGGAGTTGACGCCCGGGGTGCGCACACGGTCGGCGGTGACGGCCCGCCACCCGGCCGGGGTGCCAAATTGCACGAGATTTCGGGCCGCCAAATCGGGCGCCTGAACGCCACCGAGCCCCGCACTCGTATCGCCTGACCAGGTCAACATGGCGTACTCGACAATCGCCCCATCCGGGATGGTCACCTCGGCCGCCGACGAGTTGAAGGTGGCGGGATCGCCGTCGAGGTCGATGAACTCCATCTGGTGGCCATGGCGGGCGTTCTTGGACCCGGTGGCCGTGCCCTGCTGCGCCTCGGCGCACTGATCGATATCCGTACACGTCATCACCGAGTTGCCGGCGACGACCACTCCGCCCGGCAGGACACGGGCGAAACTGGCGGCCACCGCCGGAGTGATCGTGAACGTGCGAGCGTCACCGGGGGTTGTCGGGCCACCGGTGGAGGTGATCGCCGTGGTCATCGTCATCGTCGCCGGGAGTGTGTCGGGGAGCGACAGTTCCAACGACGCCTCTGTCAGATCACCAGGTTGGAGGGTCGGGAGTTGACACGAGATCGTGGTACCGGCGCTGGTGCACACCCACGCGGAACTCGACACGACGACGACCCCGCTCGGCACGTTCAACGTGAGTACCGGGTCGAACGCCGGTCCGACCGCAACGGCGCGACGACTCAGCACTGCGGCTCCGCCACCCCCGCCGGCCGAGGGCTTGTTGCGGGCCGTGATGTGCACGTAGCCGTACTGGCCGGCGACGAACGGCCCGGCTGGTGTGGCCCCGACAGCCAGATCCGGGGGTGGTTTGGGCGCGGTCGTGGTGGTGGCAGGAGTCGTCGTGGTCGACGGAATCGTGGTCGGCGAGGTCGTGGCGGCGGTCGTCGGGGATGTGCCGACGGTCGCCGCTGTCGTCACGACCGTGGCGATCGTGGTCGTGGTCGTGGTCGTGGTCGTTGTCGACGTGCTGGTGGTCGTCGTCGCCCGTGCCGCGGGCACCGACGGACGGGTGATCTGGGGGGTTTGCGGGGGCGGGATGAACAGCGTCGTCGGGACCGTCGGGTCGACGATCGCCGGGGCAGGCAACGGGGCCGGTTCGACGGTCGGCACCGTCGGGATTTCGTCGGTCACAGGCACCGGCACGACTGGTGCGGCGGTATCGGCCGGCAATGTGACGTCGGTCCCGAGCGGGGGCTGCTCGACGGTCAAAATGATCGCCGGGGTGCTCGGGGCGGCCGCCGTTGCCGATCCGTCGCCTCCCACCAGAGCCGAGGCGCCGATGGCCATTCCGACAACGGCCGCGGCCGCGGCGACACCCATCACCGCCTGCGCTTTCGGATCGGCCCGACGGAAGAGCCCGAGTAGGCCCTTTCCGCCCGACAGCAGGCCGAGATACTTGATCGCCGGCACACCGAGCAGCAACGGGATGAGCACAGCACGCAGGTGGGTGTTCGTTTCGCGCAGGTCGACCAACAGCGCGGTACACGCCTCACACGATTCGAGGTGCTGATCGACCTTGCGGCGATCGCGGGTGGCCAACCCGTCGCGGACGTACGCTCCGAGATTCGGTCGACATGCCTGGCATTCCTCGGGAGTGGTCTGCTGCAGATGGGCCTGCAGATACGCCTGGCGCAGACCCTCCCGGGCGCGGTAGGTGAGCGCGGCGACGGCGTTGGGGGCGATGCCCAGCAACGTGCCGACCTCGGCCGCGCTGCGACCCTCGACCTCGGTATGCCACAACGCGAGTTGCCAACGCTCGGGCAGGCTGGCATAGGCCTGCACGATCAGCGCCCGATCCTCCTCCGAGGCGGACATGTCCATCAACGACAGGTTGAGCGTGTCCTCCGGTTCGTCGGTGAACTCGAGCCGCTTATCCTTGCGGGTGCGGTCGTAGAACGCATTGCGCACGCACGTCAGCAGGTAGGGCCGAAAGGCGACCTCCGGTCCGCGCCCGGCGCGCAGGGCTTGCAGAACCCGGGTAAAGGCCTCGGCCACGAGATCGTCGACATCCGCCCTGGAGCGCGTCATGCTACGCGCCGCGGCGCGGGCCGCCATCTCATGCCGCTTGTACAGCTCACCGAACGCTCGGTCGTCTCCCGTGCGCGCGGAGGTGATCAGTTCCGCGTCGCTCGGTAGTTGAGAGGTGAGGGAGGCATCAGACATGGACGGAGAGTTGACGTTCGACCACTCATGATATGACGCCAATCGGCGTCATGCCCGGCAGGTCGAAACGTCGTGTGTTTGATGGCCGGTACGGAACGCAGCAAAAAGGCCTGGTTGGACGAGATCCGCGCCCGTTGGGGCAATGGCTCGCACAGCTCCAGAAAGAATCCTGAGCATACGTGAGTAAGTCATCAGTAAAGAAAAAAACGTCCCGCCCATAGGTGCAAAAAATAATTTTAAAGGCCGTGAAAACCAGCGTTCCACGCTTGCATTAAAAGAGCGTTTCACGCTTTC
>JANMJD010000063.1:0-4476 GCA_031371195.1 Actinomycetes bacterium
GTCGGCGACGATCTTGGCGATATCGACCTGCATGCTCTTGATGACCTGCGCGGCCTCGTCCCGGTGGCCCGTGGCGTCGCCCAGCGCGACGAGTTCGGCATACGTATCGTCGATGGTGACCGCCGCCGGCGTCTGCACCACCGGGATCGTCAGTGCCCCGAGCCCGGCGACGACGTTGTTGATGTCGTCGGAGAGCACGACCAGGTCGGGCTCCATCGCAGCGATCGCCTCGACGTTGGGCTCGAAGCCCGACAGGTCGGTGACCGGCGCATCCGCGGGATAGTTCGACAGGGCATCGACGGCGATGACCTGCGGCCCGGCCCCGATGGCAAACAGCATCTCGGTGGCTGCGGCCGACAACGAGATGATGTGGCTCGGCGCCGATCCAGCGGCGCCCGGCGCCGTCGATTCGGAGGCGAGCGACGTCGTGGCCGGCAAGGCGCCGGTCGTGGCGGTCGGCTGCGCCCCGGCAACCGCCGTCGCAGTCGTCGGAGAAGCGGCCTGCTTCTCGGCAGCGTCGTCGGAACACGCGCCGAGTGCGGCGACAAGGCCGATGGCGATGAGTAGGCGGGTGGGATGTTTCATGGGATGTCCTCCTGTCGCTCGAGCGGTTGAATCTCGGTGCGACGGAGAGCAAACGGCCCTCGGCCGACGAGCTTCCCTTGCCTCGAGGGTGAATCTCGTTTCCTCGGTCAGGCGACCTGGCTCGACCACCCCGAGGGGAGGACTCACAGTTGCGGGACAGCGCCGGGATTTCACCGGACTTCGCTTTCCGAGGAGATCACACCGTAGCAGGGGCCGATCTCCGATACGTCGTAGCGGTGGGACGACCAATGAGCGGGCGACCGATGTCACCGGGGTCGCGGGGCTGTGCTGGGATGCCCGGATGGCCATTCGCCGACTTCTGATCGCCAACCGGGGCGAGATCGCCGTCCGGATCTGTCGTTCCGCCGCCGAACTCGGCATCGAGACCGTCGCCGTGTTCTCGGTCGATGACGCCGACGCCGGGCACCTTCGCCACGCCGATCGGGCGGTAGCACTCGCCGGGACCGGGCCGTCGGCGTTTCTGGATGTCGCCCAGATGGTCTCGACCGCCCGGACCGCCGGCTGCGACGCCGTCCACCCCGGCTATGGCCTGCTCAGCGAGCGGGCCGACCTCGCCCGGGCATGCGACGACGCGGGGATCGTCTTCGTCGGTCCGACCGCTGCCACGCTCGATGAACTGGGGAGCAAACCGGCAAGCCGCGCCTGCGCCGAGCAGTGTGCGGTGCCCGTCTTGACCGGCACACCGGCCGGGGTGACACCAGCCGACGTCGAGCGCTTCTTCGGCGACCACGGGCCATTGATGCTCAAGGCGGTGGCCGGCGGAGGCGGGCGCGGCATGCGGATGGTGACAGCCCGCGACGGCGTCGCCGAGGCCTACGAGCGCGCCCGATCCGAGGCGCTCGGCGCCTTCGGCAACGGTGACCTGTACGCCGAACAGCTGGTCGTCGGTGGTCGACATATCGAGGTTCAGATCCTCGGCGACGGTACCGAGGTCGTCGATCTCGGTGAGCGCGAGTGCACCCTGCAGCGACGTCACCAGAAGATCATCGAGGTGGCGCCCAGCCCCTCGCTGACGTCGACGATGCGCGCCGACATCATCGCTGCGGCGCGGCGCATGGCCGCCGAGCTGGCCTATAGCGCGTTAGGGACGTTCGAGTTCCTCGTCGAGTCCGATGCCTGGTACTTCATCGAGGCCAACCCGCGCGTGCAGGTGGAGCACACGGTGACCGAGGCGGTCACCGGGCTCGATCTGGTCGGTCTGCAACTGCAGATCGCCGGCGGGGCGCATCTGTCCGGCCTTGGTCTTGCCACCCCGGTGATCACGCGGGGTAGTGCCGTCCAGCTGCGGATCAACACCGAGACGCTGCAGAGCGACGGGTCGTTGCGTCCGACCTCGGGTGCCGTCACCGGCCTCGAGTGGCCTACCGGCCCGGGGATACGCATCGACACTGCCGCCCACGTCGGCACCCGAACCAACCCCCGCTTCGATTCCCTCCTCGCCAAGTTGATCGTGCACTCCCCCGGCTCGTATGCCGACTCCTTGGCCAAGGCCGGCCGTGCCCTGGCCGAGGTGCACATCGACGGTGTCGTCACCAACCTCGGGCTCCTTGGGCGGCTGCTGGCTCACGAGGATGTCACCGCCAACCGCATTTCGACCCGGTTCATCGACGACCACGCCGCAGAGCTGGCCGCGCCGGCATCAGCGCTCGACGGCCGATCAGCACCGCGGTCGAAGGATCCCTTGGCCGTACTCGCCCATGGACGACAGGACGGACCCGCCGCCTCGGCGCGACTGCGACACACCGATGCCGACCCGCGCGTCGTCGTCGTCGCGGCGATGCCGGGAACGGTGATCGACATCACCGTCGAGCCGGGGCGTGTCGTGGCGGCCGGGACGCAGTTGCTGGTCCTCGAAGCGATGAAGATGGAGCACGTCGTCGTCGCGCCGCACGACGGAACGGTGGTCGAGATCCATGTTGCCGTCGGCGACACCGTGGCCGAGGGCGACACCTTCGTCACCCTCGATCCGTCCGAGGGGGTGATCGAAGGCGACGACACCGCAGTCGAAACGATCGATCTCGATCTGATCCGTCCCGACCTGGCCGAAGCGCTGGCCCGCCAGGCGGTGACGAAGGATGCGGCGCGGCCCGATGCCGTCGCCAAACGGCGGGTGATCGGCCAGCGGACGGCTCGCGAGAACGTGGCCGACCTATGCGACGAGGGGTCGTTCGTCGAGTACGGCTCGTTGGTGCTCGCCGCTCAACGCCGTCGCCGATCGATCGACGACCTGATCCAACGCACCGCAGCCGACGGACTGGTGGCCGGAATCGGCTCGGTGAACGGCGCACTGTTCGACGACGAGCGGGCGCGCTGCATGGTGTTGTCGTACGACTACATGGTCTTGGCGGGCACGCAGGGCCTGCAGAATCACCGCAAGAAGGACCGCATGTTCGAACTTGCCGAGCGGCTGCGCACCCCTGTGGTGTTCTTCACCGAGGGTGGAGGCGGCCGTCCCGGCGACACCGACGGGATGGGCGTGGCCGGCCTCGATTGCCGCGCTTTCCAGTACTTTGCCCAGCTCAGCGGCCTGGTGCCCCTCGTCGGGGTGAACGCCGGGCGGTGCTTTGCCGGCAACGCGGCGATCCTCGGCTGCTGCGACGTGGTCATCGCCACCCGCAACTCGTCGATCGGCATGGGCGGTCCGGCGATGATCGAAGGTGGCGGACTGGGCGTCTTCCATCCCGACGAGGTCGGGCCGACGACGGTGCAGACACCCAACGGCGTCATCGACATCCTCGTCGACGACGACGTCGCCGCCGTTGCCGCCGCCAAGCAGTACCTCTCGTACTTCCAGGGCGCCACGGCGACCTGGGAAGCTCGGGATCAACGGGTACTGCGCCACGTGATTCCCGAGAACCGGCTGCGGGTCTACGACGTGCGCCGGGTGATCGAGACCCTCGCCGACCGCGGATCGGTGCTCGAGGTCCGCCGTCACTTCGGCGCCGGCATGGTCACCGCGTTGGTCCGGCTCGAAGGTCGCCCGGTGGGGATCATCGCCAACGACCCGCGGCACCTCGCCGGGGCGATCGACTCCGACGGGGCCGACAAGGCGGCCCGGTTCATGCAGCTCTGCGACGCCTTCGACATCCCGCTGGTGATGCTGTGCGACACCCCGGGGATGATGGTCGGCCCCGACGTCGAGCGCACCGCGTTGGTCCGCCATTGCAGCCGCCTGTTCGTCACCGGTGCCAGCCTGACGGTGCCGGTGGTGACCATCGTTTTGCGCAAGGGCTACGGGCTCGGTGCGCAGGCGATGGCCGCAGGCAGCTTCCACGCTCCGCTGTTGACCGTGGCCTGGCCGACCGGCGAGTTCGGCGGGATGGGCCTGGAAGGAGCGGTGAAGTTGGGGTACCGCAACGAACTGGCCGCCATCGTCGACCCCGCCGCGCGGACGGCGATGTTCGAGGAGATGGTCGCCCGGATGTACGAGCACGGCAAGGCCGTCAACATGGCGTCGCATTTCGAAATCGACGACGTCATCGACCCGGCCGACTCCCGCCGAACGATTCTCGGTGCGTTGCGCAGCTGCCCACCCGTGCCGCCGAGGACGGGCAAGAAGCGGCCGTGCATCGACACCTGGTAACCCTCGTTGCTCCGGAGCAGATCGGCCCGGGGCCGCGGACGCGTAGGCTCGAATTCATGGCAGCGTCCCACGAGTCCGTCACGGTCACCGTCGCCGGGCGCGAGTTGGTGATCACGAGCCCCGACAAGGTGTACTTCACCACCCGCGGCGACACGAAGCTCGACCTGATCAACTTCTACATCGCCATCGGCGAGCCGCTGATGCGCCAGATGCGGGATCGGCCGGTCCTGCTCCAGCGGTTCCCCAACGGAGCGAGCGGTACGAACTTCTTCCAGAAGCGCATCCCC
>JANMJD010000067.1:0-7899 GCA_031371195.1 Actinomycetes bacterium
CCGTCCATGCCGCCGAGATCGACGAACGCGCCGAACGAGACGACCGAGGACACGACGCCCTTGCGCACTTCGCCCGACTTGAGGTTGTTGAGGAACTCGTCGCGGGCCTCCTTCTGGGTCTCTTCCAGGTAGGAGCGGCGGGAAAGCACCACGTTGTTGCGGTTGCGGTCGAGTTCGATGATCTTGGCCTGCAGCGTGCGGCCGACGTACGGCTGCAGATCGCGCACCCGGCGCAGTTCGACGAGCGAGGCGGGAAGGAAGCCGCGCAGGCCGATGTCGATGATGAGGCCGCCCTTGACGACCTCGATGACCGGACCCTCGACGACGCCGTCGATCTCCTTGATCTTCTCGATCGTGCCCCAGGCGCGCTCGTACTGGGCGCGCTTCTTGGACAGGACGAGACGGCCTTCCTTGTCCTCCTTGGTGAGGACGAGGGCGTCGACGATCTCGCCGAGCTTGATGATGTCGTGGGGGTTGACGTCATTGCGGATCGACAGCTCACGAGCCGGGATCACGCCTTCGGACTTGTAGCCGATGTCGAGGAGGACCTCGTCACGATCGACTTTCACCACCGTACCGGTGACGATCTGGCCGTCTTCGACGGACACCATGGTGCCGTCAATGGCGTCGGCGAATGCCATGCCGAGATCATCGGAGGTGATCTGGCGGGGGGTGTAATTACCTTCCTCGTCGAAGGTGCCGAAGGGGCTCGAGGAAATGGTCGCAGTATCGGACAAGGGACGGACTCGCTTCAGAAAAACATAGAGAGGTGGATGGAACCTGGCGAGGTTACCACCGTCGGCCCGAATGCCGACCCTGAGGCGACCACACCGCGAACAAAGATGCTGGTCGAGAGGTGAAACCTCTCGACCAGCATCCATTCCCGCACCGGTGGAACTTGTCGACCGCTGCGCCGCGGAGGGTCACACCGCAGCGGTCAGCGGGGGCTGCGATCGGGGCTCGCCCTTCTTCTTGCCGAACCGCAGGTACAGCGACGGCACGACGAACAGGTTGATCACGGTCGACGAGATCAGGCCCCCGAGGATCACGACACCCATCGGATACTCGATCTCCTGCCCGGCGATCTCGCCGGCCAGGATCAGGGGCACCAATGCCAGCCCAGTGGTGAGCGCTGTCATCATGATCGGCGAGATCCGCTCCATCGCTCCCCGCATCACCAGTTCGGGACCGAACGGCACGCCCTCGTTCTCCTCGAGGTGCTGGAAATGGCTGATCATCATGATGCCGTTGCGGGCGACGATGCCGAGCACGGTGAAGAAGCCGACCAGTGAGCCGATCGAGATCACCCCGCCCCCGATGTAGTTGGCCACCACTCCCCCGACCAGAGCGATCGGCAGTGTCACGTAGGTGAGCACGGCGAGCCGCAGTCGCTTGAGCACCGCCAACAGCACGAAGAAGATCCCGATCGCGGTGATGATCGCGTAGCCCGCGAGACGCTGGGAAGCGGCCTGGCGTTCGGCGTACACGCCGATCACCTCGGCCCGATGCTCCAGCGGGAACTGGATCGTCTTCATCCCCTCCTCGATGTCACGGGCGACCTTGCCAACATCGCGACCGGTCACCTCGGCGCCGACATCGAGTCGCCGCACGCTGCCCTCGTGTTGGATGAAGTTCGGGGTGGGACGGACCGTCACGGACGCGACGTCGCCGAGGCGCACCGGGGTACCACTCGGCGTGTCGACCAGCAGATTGGCCACGTCCTCCACACTGTCGCGGGATTCCGGGGTGCTCCACACCTGGACATCGAACGTCTGGCCGTTGCGGAAGATGTCACCGACTTCCTCGCCGGCCATGATCGTTGCCGCGGCACGCCGGACGTCGCCCGGCTTGATGCCGTACTTCTCGGCTTTGACCAGGTCGACATCGACCTCGATCTGGGGAACCAGCGTCTGCAGGGCGACGTTGACGGCATCGATCCCGTCGATCTTGCCCATCATCTCCTTGACCTCTTGGGCCTTGTCGCGCAGGACCTGCAGGTCGGGACCGAGCAGGCGCACCACCACAGGCTCGCTCTCGCCACTGATCACCTCGCTGATGCGTTCGGCAAGATACGTCTCGACGTTGGTGAACATGCCCGGATAGCCGGCGACCATCTCCTCGATCTTCCCGCGGGTCTCGTCGTAGTTCGCCTTCGGATCGATCGAGATCCAGTCCTCACCGAAGTCGACGCCGGCGATCTCCTCGCCGAGCATCGCCTGGCCGATGTGCGAACCGAAGTTCCGCACTCCCGGGATCGTGCGGACCTCCTTGCTGCCGGCGATGACGATGCGCCGCTCCTCGGGAAGCGACGTGCCCGGCTTGCTGATCCAGTGCATCAGAAAGTCCCGTTCCTTGAACTCGGGAAAGAGGGACTGGCCGAGCCCGGGGATGACGAATACGCCGGCCAGAGCGAGCCCGGCGACAGCGACATATGCCGGGGCGGGTCGCCTGACGATCGGGCGCAACATCCAGCGGTAGCCCTTCTGCAACCACCCGGTCAGCGGCGACTCCCGATGGGAGAGGTTGCCTTTGGCGAACAGGATGAGGCTGAGCGCCGGGGTGGAGATCATCGCCACGACGAGCGAGACCAGCACGGCCAAGGCATAGGTGAACGCCAACGGCTTGAAGAACGAACCGGTCAGGCTGTTGAGGAAGAAGATCGGCAGCAGGGCCATCGCCTCGATCAGTGACGCATAGACGACCGCACCGCGGACCTCGAGCGACGACTCCAGGATGATCGAGGCCGTCGATTTGGTACTCCCTTCCTCCTTGGCCAGCCTGAGTCTTCGTACCACGTTCTCGACGTCGACGATCGCATCGTCGACGATCGCACCCAAGGCGATCACCAGCCCGGCGAGCACCATCGTGTTGATCGTCGCGCCGCGTACATGGAGCACGAAAATGGTGGCGACCAGCGACAACGGCATCGTGATCGCGCTGATCAGAGCGGCCCGCCAGTCGAGCAGGAAGAAGGCGAGCACCACGACGACCAGCAACGCCCCGCTGATCAGCGACGACGTCAGGTGATCGATCGCCTCCTCGACGAAGCTCGCCGGGCGGAAGATCGTGGTGTCGATGTTCAGCCCGGGCAGACCCGGTCGCATCTCATCGATCGCCTTTTCGACCTCCTCGGTCACGTCGAGGGTGTTGCCCCACGGCAATTTCTCGACCACCAGCATCAACCCGGGTCCATCGTTGATCACGGCGTCTCCGGCGAGCGCCGGTGCCTCCTGGATGACCTTGGCCACATCACCGATCGTCAGCGTCTTGCCGTCGCGTTCGGCGAGGGGGAGGCCGGCGAGATCCTCGGGGGTGACGACCGCCAGCTTGTGACGAACGCTGAGGCGTTGATTGGGGGTGTCGATGAACCCACCGGTCCCGATGAAGCCGCCCTCGGAGAACTTGAGCAGGCCGGCGTCGAGGGCGTCGGAGGTGACCTCCATCACCCGATCCAGCGTGACACCGCTCGCTCCGAGCTTGTCGCCCTCGACCTCCACCTCGTATGCCTTGATCCGCTCGCCCCAGATGGCGACATTGGCGACGCCCGGGACACGCAGCAGGCGCGCTCGAATCTTCCAGTACGCCGTCATGGACATGTCTTCCAGCGAGACGGTGTCGGACGACATGCCGATCTTCATCACCCGGCTTGTCGCCGACAACGGTTGCAACATCACCGGCGGCGCGGCCCAGGTCGGCAGGGTGTTCTGCACCGTGGCCATCCGCTCCTGGACGAGTTGCCGGGCGTGCATCAGGTCGGTTCCGAGTTTGAACGTCAACTCCAGATACGACAGCTGCGATGCCGACTTCGAGCGAACGAAGTCCAGGCCGTCGATCCCGGTGAACGCCTGCTCCATCGGGATCGTGACCAGCCCTTCCACCTCCGCCGCGGTCAACCCGAGGCAGGCGGTCTGGATCTGCACCCGCGGCGGGGCGAACTCGGGGAACACGTCGATCGGCATGGTGCGCAGCGCGCCGACTCCGAACACCATCAGGGCGACGGCCGCGGCCACGACCAGGAACCGGAACCTCAGGCTGCTGCGGATGATCCAACGCATCATGGCGTGGGTCCTTTCTGTTCGCGGTCGATCGGTCTATTCGTCGTCACCGACGCCGAGTTCGGCGCCGTACAACTGGGTCGCCCCGACCGTCACGACCTTCGTGCCGACCTGGGGTCCGTCGGTCAGAAAGGCCGTGACACCATCGATGTGATCGACGGTGATCGCCTCTCGGACGAAGCTCAGCCCGGCAGGGTTGACGAACGCCCATGTCTTGCCGGACGGGTCGTACAGCACAGCCCCGTAGGGGATCTCGGAGCCATCGGCACCTTGGGTGACTTGAGCGGTCTGCAGGTCGATCCGCTTGGCGGCCTCGTCGGTGAGGGTCACCTTGGGGATGTCGGATCCGGCGACCGCCTCGACGGTGGCGGCTCCGCTCGGAGCCGCTTCACCGGCCGAGTCCTTGCCGCATGCCGCCAGCAGACCGATGGCCGCCACCGAGGCGATCCACCGAGCGGCGATCCCCCGAGCAGAGTGTGTCGTGCGAGTCATTTCGTAATTTCCTCTCGTGTTCAAGTGCTTCTCGGTGGATCAGTCGCCGGCCGAGGCGCCGGATGCCAGTGCCGCTTCGGCGGCGTCGAACTCGTCGGCCAGGCTCATCCCGGTCGGCTCCTGGCGGGGGCCGAATCGCAGGTACATCGCCGGCAGGACGAACAGTCCGACGACGAGTGCGGCCAGCAGGCCACCGACCATCACCACCGCCATCTGGTGGAGCAACTCCTGTCCGGGGATCGATCCGGTGATCATCGTCGGGAGCAGCACGGCCGTGACCGCAAGCAGGCTGATGAGCATCGGAGCCAGCCGCTCCCGGGCGCCCTCGACGACCAGATCGTGCCCCAGAGGCATTGCCTGGTCGGAACGCAGCTCTCGATACCGACCGATGAGCGCCAGCGCATTTCTGACCGTCAGGGCGACAACGCCCATCAGACCGCCGACGGTGGCCAGGGTCATCGTGCTGCCGTCGATGCGGGCCGCCACGACACCGCCGGCGAGAGCCATCGGGATCGTGGCGAAGGCGATCGTCGCCAGTCGCCAGCTGGCGAATGCCGCCTGCAGGAGCAGGTACATGCCGATCGCCGCCGCGATGATCAGGCCGAGCAGCCGTCGCTGCGAACCCTGCTGGTGGCCGTAGCCGTCGAGGATCTCCGCGTGGTACTCGGCCGGGAACGACACCTTCGCCAAGCCCTGGCGTACCTGCTTGGCCACCTCGTCCACGTCACCGGTGACGTCGGCCGCCACATCGACGAAGCGGGAGATGTCCTGATGCTCGATGCTCGGCGATGTCGAGCGGACTCGAACCGTGGCGACGTCACCGATGCGGATGTGGTCACCGGCCGGGGTGTCGATCAGCAGGTTCTCGACACTGCTGAGGCTGGAGCGGGACTCTGGCGTGCTCCACACCACGACATCGAACACCTTCTGCTTTTCGAAGAGACTGCCGACACGCAGCCCCGACAGCAGCGTGGCCGCGGCCCGCCGGACGTCGCCGGGCTTCAGGCCGACCACTCGGGCCTTGTCGAGGTCGACCTCGACCTCCAAGGTCGGCTCGCTCGCCGGGGCCGCCACGTGGGCGGAGCGCACACCGCCGATCCCGGAGACCATGTCCTTGATCTCGCCGGCTGTCTGCTGCAGGGTGGCGAGATCTCCTCCGAAGATCCGCACCGTGACCTCGCTGTCGGTCCGGCCGAGCACCGAAGCGACCTTGTCGGCCGAGAACGTCGAGACCGAACTACGCACGCCGGGATAGCTGCGAGCGACGCGTCGAACGGCAGCCGCCGTGTCGGAATAGTCGGCTGACGGGTCGATCACTACCCACATGTCGGCCGAATCGCTGCCGACCGGGCGATCACCCAGGATCGCCTGGCCGACCTGGGCGGTCACCGTGCGGACGCCGGGAACCGTGCGCAGTTCGGCGCTGGCTCGGCCCGTGATGCGGTCCATCTCGGGCAACGATGTGCCGACGGGCGCGTCCCAATGGACCAGCAGGTTGGTGTCCTTCAGCTTCGGGAGCAGCGACTTGTCGAGTCCGGGCACGATCAGGGCACCGACGAGGAGCACGACGAGCCCAGCGGCGATCACGGGCAGCGGCGTCCGCAACGCCGGTCCGATCAGGCGGCCATAGGCAGATTCCACGGCGCGCAGCACCGGCGATGCCGACGTGGCCCCTCCCCCGCGCAGCAGCAGCACACTCAGCGCCGGAGTCACGGTCACCGCGACGGTCAACGACGCAAGCACCGCGACCAGGCTGGCTGCGGCCATCGGGGGGAAGAACCTGTCGCCGGACAGTCCGTCCATCAGGAAGACCGGCAGCAGGGCAACGGCGAAGATCACCACCGCCCACACGGCGACGCGCCCGCTCTCCATTGCCGCACTGGCGGCGAGGTGGGCGGCGCTGCGACTCTGTTCCGCACCCGTGTCGGCATCAGTCTCGCCGTCTCGGCGTCGCAGCCTGTTGCCCACGCCCGAGATGCCTTCGTCGACCACCACGCCGAGGGCGACGGCCAGGCCGGCGACAACCACCAGGTTGAAGGTCTGATCGAACAACCTGAGCACGAGTGCCGCGACGACGAACGACATCACGATCGAGACGAAGCTGATCACGACCGGCCGCCAGCGGAAATACAGCGCGATGAGGATGACGAGGAGCAGCAACGCCCCGATGAGCAACGACTTCGTCACATTGTCGACCGCCGTGTCGAGATACGTCTGCGGACGAAAGACCGTGGTGTCGAGATCGAGACCGACCAGGGCCGGGCGCAGCTCGTCGAGCGCTTGCTCAACTCCGGCTGTCACCTCCGCGGTGTTCGCGCCGGGCAACTTCTCGACCACGACCGTGTAGCCCGCGGCACCGGACCCGTCGCCGCCATCGATGATCGCGTCGCCGATCAGCGGTTGATGATCCTCGACGACGGTGGCAACGTCGGCGAGGGTGAGCGGGTCGGCGTCCTCGATGGCGATGCTGCCCAGGTCGGCGGGGGCGATGATCGGGAGGTTGTGCTGCACACCGAGCCGCTGGTTGGGGGTGTCGACGAAGCCGCCGGCTCCCGGGGATGACGCCTCGAGGAACGTCAGGGGCGAGACCCACAGCGAGTTACCGGTCGAACTGATGACCTGCTCGAGTGAGACCTTCTTGTCGGCCAATTTCTGCGGGTCGACCTGCACCTGGATCTGGCGTTCCCGCTGGCCCCAGATGGCGACGTTCGATACCCCGGGCACGGCCAGCAGGTGAGGCCGGATCGTCCACCGGGCGAGCACTCCGACCTCGATCGGCGTCAACGATTTCGACGACAGCGAGATCATCGACGTCAGGCTGCTCGATGACGACGGTTGCAGCATCTGGGGAGGTTTCGAGACGTTGGGCAGGCCGGCCGCCTGGCTGATGCGCTCCTGCACCACCTGGCGAGCGCGGTAGAGATCGGTTCCCTCCTCGAAGATCATCTCGATCGACGACAGGCCCGGCACGGACTTCGAGTGAATCGTCTCGAGCCACGCCACACCGTCGAGGAGGTCCTGCTCCATCGGGACGGTGATGAGTTGTTCGACCTCCTCGGCCGAGAGCCCCAGGGCCTCGGTGTGAACGACCACCGTCGGCGGGGAGAACTCGGGAAGGGCGTCGGTCTTCGCGCCGCGAAGCTGCCAGACCCCGAACGCCATCACCATGACGCCGGCGACGATGACCCCCACGCGGGACTTCACACTCGATCCAACTATCCAACGCATCATGACCTCGGAACCTCCACACATCGGTTCGAACTTCGGGTTTGACTGCTCGATCCTGAAACTCGTGAGGCTTCCTCAGCGGGGCTTCAGGTTCGAAACGGTATGGTCTGCCCATCTGGCACGG
>JANMJD010000089.1:0-14464 GCA_031371195.1 Actinomycetes bacterium
CGTTGTTCTCGACCGCCATGTCGCACGTGCGTCGCATGATCGACGGATCGCCGGCGTGGAATCCGCACGCGATGTTGGCCGAGGTGATGATCTTCATCAACTCGCGATCTGGGCCGCCGAGCCAGGCTCCGTAGCCCTCACCGACATCGCTGTTGAGATCGACGGAACCGGCGGTCACCGCTTCCGCACACGTGAGCGCGTCCCCGTACGAGGCGTTGAGCCGGCCGGCAATAGCCTCGGCGTCGCCTCCGAGCACGCTGAAGCGGCGCTCGTCCATCACCGTGCCGTCGTACAGGATGTGGAAGAGTTGGTAGCGGCCGGCCTCGAAACCCACCTCGGCGACGAGGATCTCGACCTCGAGCGGCTTCATCTCGTGGGTGAACACCTGGCCGAGGATCTGGGCATAGTTGTTGGCCAGGCTGCGCGCCTCGACGTCGTCGCGCGAGTACTGGAAGCCCTTCAGGTCGGCGGCCCGCACCCCGGCGACGCGCAGCGAATCGAATTCGTTGTACTTCCCGACGCCGGCGAAGGCGATGCGGTCGTAGATCTCCGACACCTTGCGCAGCGTGTTCGACGGGTTCTCGGCCACCAGGGCCACACCGTCGGCGTAAGCAACGGCGACCATCGCCCGGCCCCGGGCGATGCCCTTACGGGCGTAGTCGGCCCGATCCTTCATCACCTGCTCGGGAGCGACGTAGAACGGTGCGCTCATGACGGATCGCCTCCCTGCAGCCGGACGCTCAGCTGAGCGCCGATCGTCTCGTAGCGGGACTTGAGTTCGGCGTCGGGCACCCGGGTGAAGCCGTCGGCCGTGATGGTGGCGACCACCGGGTAAATACCTCGGAGGGTGTCGGGCCCGCCGGTGGCGGAGTCGGCATCGGCGGCCTCCCACAGGGCTCGGAGCACCAGGTCGACGGCATCGTCGCGGCCGAGGCCGGGTCGGTAGCCGACCTTGATCACCGTACCGGCGTGCAGGCTGCCCGATCCGGTGGCAACGAAGTCGGTCTCCTCATAGCGGCCACCGGTGACGTCGTAGTCGAACAGGCGCCCTATCCGACGGCGCAGGTCGTAGCCGGCAAAGATCGGTACCACGACCATGCCCTGCATCGCCGCGGGCAGGTTGCCGCGCAGCAGCATCGACAGCTGATTGGCCTTGCCTTCGAGGCTGAGGGTCTGCCCCTCGACCTTCTCGTAATGCTCCAATTGGAGCTGGAACAGTTTGACCATCTCCATTGCCGGGCCGGCGGCGCCGGCGATGGCGACACCGCTGTGACGATCGGCTTCGGCGACCTTTTCCATTCCCCGATGCGAGATGCGGTTGCCGGACGTGGCTCGACGGTCGCCGGCCATCACGACGCCATCGGCGTATCGGACGGCAACGCAGGTCGTGGCGTGGGGCACACCGAGGTCGCGCTGCGAACTGCTGGACTCCGGGGCGCTGAACTCCGGCGCGACCAGACCGACGCGGGTCATCAGCGCCGAGAAGCTCGAACCGGGATCGTCACCCGGGGTGAAATAGGGCATCGACATAAGTGTCCCGAGGATACCCGGGACTCCGCCGCAGCGTCCGCTCACCGACCGGCGATCTACTGACCACCCTTTTGGACGTACGACTTGACGAAATCCTCGGCGTTCGATTCGAGCACCTCGTCGATCTCGTCGAGGAGATCGTCGAGTTCTGCCTTGAGCTTCTCGCCCTGCTTGGTCGCGGCCGGAGCCTCGGTGGTGGTCTCGTCCGTGCGGGACGGAGCCGGCTTCTGCTTCTGGGTTCGTTCTGCCATGGTTGGTGTTCTCCTGAGATCGGTTTAGGAGCCGAGCCTGTCGAGCAGTTCGGCTGCCGTCTCGCTGTTGTCGATCAAGCTAGCGACATGGCGAGCCGTCCCGCGCAAGGGTTCCATCATCGGAACGCGCCGCAACGGCTCACGGCCGATGTCGAAAACCATCGAGTCCCAGTTGGCGGCCACGATCTGTTCCGGCCAGCGTTGCAGGCACTTGCCGCGGAAGTAGGCCCGGGTCGTCAGCGGTGGTTCGGTCATGGCCAGCTCTGCCTCGGCTGTGGTGACCATCGTCTCGAGGCCGACGCGTCGGGCCAGCGACCGCTCGGCGCGTAGATCGTGGTACTGCAGGTCGAGCGCCTTGAGCCGGATATCGCCCGGCTCGAGGCCGTGGCGTTCCTGGTAGCCGGTGATGAGCCGCTCCTTGGCCACCCAGTCGACGATGGCGGCGACCGACGACCGGTCCTGCTCGAGACCGGTGAGCACCTGTTCCCAACGACGCAGGATGTCGGCTCCGCACTCCTCGCCGACGGGAGCGAGACCGTGCGACCGCTCGTACTTCTGGGCGCGCTCGAGCAGCTCCCACTGCAACTCCATCGCCGTAACCCGCCGACCGCTGCGCAGCCGGACGGTGCGGGTGAGGGTCGGGTCATGGCTGATGTGGCGGATGCCGGCGACCGGATTGGCGAGTACCAGGTCGGCGCCGAGCACGTCGTCCTCGATCATCGCCAGAACGATCGCTGTCGTGCCGACTTTGAGGAATGTGGCGACCTCGCTCATGTTGGCGTCGCCGACGATCACATGCAGGCGGCGATATTGCTGCGGGTCACAGTGCGGCTCATCGCGGGTGTTGACGATCGGCCGCTTCAACGTCGTCTCGAGCCCGATCTCCTCCTCGAAGAAGTCGGCACGCTGGCTGAGCTGGTAGGGAACGTCGCGATTCGAGACGCCGGCCAGTTCGCAGCCCACTTTGCCCGCCCCGCAGTACACCTGGCGGGTCACGAAATGGGTCGTGATCTGACTCGCCAGCCGCCCGAACGGCACGTCGCGGGCCACCAGGTAGTTCTCGTGGCACCCGTAGCTGTTGCCCTTGCCGTCGGAGTTGTTCTTGTAGACGACCAGCTCGGCCCCGTTGAGCAAGCCACGCGCGGCCGCCATCGAGCGGATGACGATCTCCTCCGCAGCACGGTCGAACCGCACGACCTCGTAGGCGTCGCGGCATTCGGGGGTGGAGATCTCGGGATGGGCGTGGTCGACGTAGTAGCGCGCCCCATTGGTCAGCACGGCGTTGACCAGGTGCGTTTCCACCTCGGGCGGATAGGCGACATCGAGGCTGAACCCCCGGGCGTCGTTGCCCGGATGCTCGTCCTCGAAGTCCCATCCGACACGCCGGTAGTAGGCGTTCACGTAGGCGTTGATCAGCATCGACGACGCGGCAACGGGGTTCGTGTCGGCTCCGCGTACGACGATGCCGTACTCGGTTTCGATGCCGCAGACCTTCGCGATCGCCATGATTCGACCCTACCGGCTGCACACGTCGGCGCACGGCCGGCTCGCACCGCCGGTCGGGTTGCCCAATCGTGCGGCCCGGTCGTGCGGCCCGGTCGTGCGGCCCGGTCGTGCGGCCCAATCGTGCGGCCTAATCGTGCGGCCCAATCGTGCGGCCTAATCGTGCGGCCCAATCGTGCGGCCTAATCGTGCGGCCTAATCGTGTTGAAGGACGATCTTGCCGACCTGCTGGCCGTGCTCCAGCCGGTCGAGACCCCGCGGGTACTCGGCCAACGGGATGACCTGGTCGACGCGGATCGGGAGGCCATGGTCGACCAGACGAACGAGCTCGTCGAACTCCCCGTACGAACCCATCGTCGAACCGATGATCTCGAACTGCCCGAAGAACAGCCGCGGCAGGCTGATCTCGACGGTCGCTCCGCTCGTGCCGCCGCACACGACGAGGCGACCGCCGGGCTTCAGCGCTCGCACGGACTGGTTCCACGTGGCGGGGCCGACGCTTTCGACGACGACATCGGCCTGTACCGGCCACCGGGCGGCAGCCGAGTCGTAGGCCGCCACGGCGCCCATTCCCAGGGCCTCCGCCCGCTTGGCCTCACTGCGGCTCGTGACGATCACCCGGGCTCCCATATGGCGGGCGATGGCCAACGCCGCGCACGAGACCCCAGAGCCGATCCCGACGACGAGTACGGTCTCGCCGGCCGTCAGCCGGGCACGACGCAGCATCCGGTAGGCCGTCAGGTAGGCGAGCGGGAACGCCGCGCACTCGGCCCACGAACGATCCGGTCGCTTGACGACATTCCGTCCCGGGGCCTGGGCGAACGTGGCATGACCCCCCCAGCAGTGCTCGCCATAGATCTGGAAGCCGGGACCCATCGGGCTGTCGTTCCCCCAGGCAACGATGTCCTCGATCGGCGAGACGGCCGGGTTGATCACGACCGCGTCTCCGACCGTCACATGCGATACCGCTGCGCCGACCTCGTCGACGACACCGGCGACATCGCAGCCCGGCACGTGCGGGAGCGGAGGCTTCGGGGCGCCGCGCAACACCCAGAGGTCCATGTGGTTCAACGCGCTCGTCACGACCCGAATGCGCACCTCATCGGCGGCGAGTGCGGGGAGGTCGATCTGCCCCCAGCGGTAACTACCGGGCGATTCGTCGAGAATCCATGCGTCCATGTGCGGCGACGATAGAGCGACACCGACCCGGGTCGGCGACTTACGCGGCGCGCCCGGCATCGAATTCGGTCAACCGGCGTATACACCCAGGCCAAATACCACCAGCCAGATCAGACCGAATACCTGGAGTGGCCGGTCGGCCAGAAACACCTCTTCAGGCGCTCCACCCTGACCCTGCTCCAGAATCAGCAGGTAGCGCAGCAGGGCGATCAGCATCGGCACGATCGACAGCTCGTAGAACGGGAAGTTCCCACCGGCCAACTCGGCGGTCTCGAAGGCCCACACGCAGTACGAGACGATCGTCGCGCCGACAGAGATGCTCAGCACCTGTCGCAGATACGACGTGGAGTAGTCCGACAACGTCGACCTGGTCGTCGCCGCCCGGTCACCCATCTCGCGGATCTCGGCATAGCGCTTGCCGGTGACGATGAACAGCGAACCGAACGTCGTGCACAACAGGAACCACTTGCGCATCGGCACGTTCACCGCCATCGCCCCGCCGATCGCCCGCAGTACGAACCCGCTCGCCACGGTCACCAGGTCGATGACGGCGACATGCTTGAGCGCGACGGTGTAGGCCAGCGTCACCGCCACGTACAGGGCGACGATGGCCGCCGCCTGCCAACGACCCGTGGCGAAGGCGACGGCGATGCCCCCGACGAGCAGCAGGGAGCCGACGACGCGGGCCGGACCTTCGGGAACGGCACCCGAGGCGATCGGCCGGTTGCACTTCGTCGGATGCGCCCGATCGACGGCGACGTCGAGGATGTCGTTCCAGAAGTACGTGCCGCTGGCGGCCAGACAGAAGGCGACGAAGACGATCAGCGCCTTGCCTATCGACGTCGCGTCGTCGAGGACACCGGCCGCGCCCGGCGCGGCGAAGACCAGGACGTTCTTCGCCCACTGCTTCGGGCGTGCCTCGTGCAACCAGGCGTTCATCTCAACCCTCGCCTGGCGATGTGGTCGGCTGGGGATCGGTCTCAAGGACCAGGCCGCGGATCAGGTGTGGCCGGTCGGCACGGGCCAACAACTCCCGGTCGCCGGCGGAGTCGCCGTAGGCCCAGACCTCCACGTCACGTCCCTCCAGCCAACTGTTCAGCCGGTGGACCTTCTCGGCCCCCCGGCAGTTCCGGCCGACCAGCCGGCCGGTCATGATCGCGTCGTCGCCGACCTCGAGAGTCGTGCACAGCACACCCTCGACCCCGAGGAGCCGGGCGAGCGGCCGCAGGTAGACGTCGAGCGATGCCGACACGAGCACGATCTGATGTCCCTGTCGACGGTGCCAGCCGAGCCGGGCCAGCGAATCGGAACGCAACCATTGCTCCTCGACGTGGGCGGCGAAGCGCTCGCCCTGCGTGGTCATCTCGTCGGCCGGGCGCCCGGCGAACGCCGACATGGCCAATTCCTTCACACCGTCACGATCGCGACGGGCCAGTGCCGCCACCAGGGCGAATGGACGGCGGGCCAGGGCACGCGCGACGTGGCCGGTGCCGACGGCACGACGTAGGAACGGCACGACGCAATCGCGAGTGGTCAGCGTCCCATCGACATCGAAGGCGGCGACGATGGGGCGGGAGGTCATGCGGCGACGAGGCTACCGCTGGGCCGTCGCCAGACCGCGGAGCATCGACCAGTAACCGGGCCAGCTCTTGGACACGACACCGGGCTGCTCGATCTCGACCCCGGCGGTGCGCAGGCCGAGCAGGGCGAGGCTCATCGCCAGACGATGATCGTGATGGGTCGCCACCGTTCCGCCGTGGGGCAACGAGGGATGCACGACCAGGCCGTCGGCCTCCTCGTCGGCCCGCACCCCTAGTCGGGCCAGCTCGGCGATCAGGTCGCCGATGCGGTCGCTCTCCTTGCGGCGGATGAACCCGACGCCGGTGATCCGGGTCGGGGTGGACGCAAACGGGGCGACGACGGCCAAGGTCGGAACGGTGTCGGACATGTCGGCCATGTCGACCTCGATGCCCCGCAATGGACCGGTTGCCGAGACGGTCACCCCCCGGTCGTCCCGAGTGACCGTGCAGCCCATCATCTGCAGCACATCGGCGAACCGGGCATCGCTCTGCGTCGAGGCGCCGGTCAAGCCGACGACCGTCACCCGTCCTGCGCAGATCGCCGCCGCCGCCAAGGGATACGACGCCGACGACGCATCCGCCTCGATCGTGATCGATCGCGCGACGTAGCCGCCGGGAGCGACCACGATCTGCCGGTCGCCGACCTCGACGCGCGGACCGCCGAACGCATCCATCACGACTGCGGTCAACTCGACGTACGGCCGCGAGATCAGCGGCGTGGTCAGCTCGATCGTCAACCCGTACCGCAGGTACGGGGCGATGAGCATCAGTGCCGTCACGTATTGGCTCGACACGTCGCCGCGCAGCGCCACAGTGCGTGCTTCGCCGCCCCCGTCAACTCGCTGGCCCATGCCCCGCACGGTGACGGGCAGATGCCCGAATTCCCCCGTCGATTCGACGCCGGCGCCGAGGGCGATCAATGCCTCGTGCAGCGGCCCCATCGGTCTGGCGCGCAACGGAGCCTCGCCGTCGATGACGTACAGGCCGGGTCCGAGGACGCACATCGCCGTGATGAATCGCGACGTGGTCCCGGCCAACCGGGTCATCAGGGTCAACGGACCGGGGGCGAGTCGTCCCCCGGTGCCCTCGATCTCCACCACGGCGTCGTGGCGGGTCACACCGGCGCCGAGCAGGCCGACGCAGTCGAGCATCGCCATCGAATCGTCGCCGGGTGGCACCTGTTCGAGCCGGGAGGTGCCCGTCGCCAGCGCGGCGCAGGCCAAGGCCCGGTTGGCGATGCTCTTCGATCCCGGAACGCCGCGAACCACGGCGTCGAGCGGTCCGGTCAACGGTTCGACGGCGACGACCTCGGTCACTGCAGTGCCTGGACGGACGGACGGTACCCGCGGGCCATCAACCCGCCGCGGAAAAGGTCGCCCATCGAACGGGCGACGAGCAGCACGGCCACCCCTCGGTTGCCTTCGGCCGAGTGCACCACCTCGAAGCTGGCGATGTCGACGCCCAGGTCGGCGGCCAGCGTGAACACCTCGGCGGCCGCGCCGGGACGGTCGGGAATCGGGATCCGGACCTCGATCAATTCGCCCGGCTTCGCGCCGCGTATCGGCAGATTCGCCCGGGCATCGCGGGCGCGGGCGAGCCGGTGCAGCAAGGCCTCGCGGTCATCGTCGGCCACGATCGTGCGCAGGTGACCGAGCTCGGTGATCAGGCCGCCGAGGGCGTCGACGATGGCATGGCGATTGTCGCTGCAGATGTCGAGCCAGATCGCCGGATGGCCCGAGGCGATCCGCGTCATATCACGAAACCCGCCCGCCGCCAGACGGAGCAGGGCGGCGTGCTCCTCGGCCCGTTCACTGGCCAGGCCCATGAGGGCGGCGGCCGCCAGATGGGGAACGTGCGAGACGACGGCGACGACCTGGTCATGGCGCTCGGGGGCGACCGCGACCACTTCGGCACCCAACTCGGCAACGACGCCGGCAACGAGGGAGAACGTGGTGTCGGCGGTGGTCGGCGTCGGGGTGAGCACCCAGACCGCTCCTTCGAACAGGCCGGCATCGGCGCCGTCGAGGCCGTCGAGTTCGGACCCGGCCATCGGATGCCCGCCGACGAACCGGGGGTCGTCGACGCTCGCTGCCACCGACGACTTCACGCTGCCCACGTCGGTGACGACGCCGAATGTCTCGCCCAGCGCCCGCTTGGCCAGTTCGGCCACCCCGAGCACGGGTGAGGCGATGAAGGTGATCTCGGCGCGGTCGTCGAGGCCGATCCGATCGACGACTCCGCGGGCCAGCGCCTCGGCCTCACGAGTGTCGCTGCGATCCTCCCCGCTGACGAGCCAGCCACGACTGCGCAGCCCAAGCGCGATCGAACCACCGATCAGACCGAGACCCAAGACATTGGCGCGCCGTGCATTCACGGTTGGCCAGCCTACCGAGCCGCCCCCGATGACCAGGGAGACATTGGCCGCCGCGGCAGGAATCGGCCGGCACGGCCCTCGCCGATCACCCGCCGGGAGCCTTGCGCCGGGCGATGGCGTGGCGCACGACGGCGACCAACGCCGCCTTCACGTCGGCACGGCTGCGGGCGTCGATGGCGACGATCGGCGTATCGGGATCGATGTCGACGGCGTCACGCACGTCGTCCACCGAATGGACGAGCGAGCCGTTGAAGCGGTTCAGCGCGATGACGTAGGGCACCCGGTGGGTATCGAAGAAGTCGAGGGCCGGGAAGCAGTCGGCGAGCCGACGGGTGTCGACCATCACCACCGCGCCGACGGCACCACGGACCAACTCGTCCCACATGAACCAGAACCGATCCTGGCCCGGGGTACCGAACAGGTACAGCATGCTGGTGTTGAAGGTGATCCGGCCGAAGTCGAGTGCGACCGTCGTGTGCGTCTTGGTGCGCACGTCGCCCGTGTCATCGACCCCGAGGCTGAGCGACGTCATCGGTGCCTCGGTGGTCAGCGGCGTGATCTCGGAGATCGACTCGACGAAGGTCGTCTTGCCGGCCGCGAAGCCACCGGCGATGACGATCTTGAGCGACCGGGTGGTGATCCCGGATTCGCCCGACGCGGGACGCTCAGAAAGCCTGGAGGTCATCGAGCAACCTTTCAAGGGTGGAGAGATCGGGGCCGTCGACGTCGTCGACCTGCGTGCTCACAGCGAGGTGCTCGGTGGCCGCCAGGTCACTGACCAGCACCCGGGCGATACCGAGATGCAGGCCGAGATGGGCCGACACCTCGGCCACCGACAGCGGCGAGCCGGCCAGCTCGATGATCTGACGATGTTGCGGGGCGAGCAGGGCGATGTCGCGGCGACCGATACCGGTGGACTGCACAAGGGTGTCGATCGCCAGGTCGTTGGCCGTCGTCGTACGCCCGCGCGTCAAGGCGAACTGGCGGACGAAACGTGGCGGGCGATCCAAGGTGCGCTCAGTTCGTCGGCAACGAGGATTGCAGTTCGGCGACGAGCAGTGGCGTGAGCACCGTACCCATGCGCTTGACGAGCATCGACATCTCGTAACCGACGACGCCGACATCGGCGTCAGTGGTCGAGAGCACCGCCAGCGAGCTGCCGTTGCTGATCGTCATGAAGAACATGTAGCCGGCTTCCAGCTCGACGATGATCTGATTCACGGCTCCGCCGCCGAAGCAGCGGGCGGCGCCCTGGGTCAGACTGGTGAGTCCCGAGGCGATCGCCGACAGCTGATCGGCACCCGCCCGGCCGATGCCGGGCGACATGGCCATCAACAGGCCGTCGGCCGAGACGACGACGGCGTCGACGACACCCTTGACGCGCTCGGTGAAGGACTCGAGGAGCCAGTTCAGGTTCGTGGCTTCGGTGGAAAGATTGGTCACAGGTGGTCTCCGTATGGATCGTCCGGCTGTTCATCCCGAGCCAGATCGACGGCACGGGTGAACTGACTCAAGTTTCGCCGACGTTGCAGCGCGGCGTCATCATCGGCGTCGGTGGCCGCGGCGGACGGCAACCGACGGAACAGGCCTTCGGCGGCGGCCGTGGCGGCCGGCGGGCGGGCGGGGACGCCGGCTCGGTGCTGTCGCCGGGTGAGTGGCTCGGACCCCGCCGGGCCCGACGAGGACCTCGACGCCACTGGGCCGGCCGAGGTCCGTAGTGGCGCAACAAGTGGTTGCGACGTGATCATCGCCGCAGCGATGTCGGTGCGCGGCCCGCCGGGACCACCCGGCCGGGCGTTCGGCAGCAGCTGGCGGATCGGACGATCCCCTGGCGCGGCCTGCTGACGGTCGCGCCGAGGCAGCTCCGTCCCGCTCCCGAGGCTCACGACCGCGGGAACGGCGACAATGGCGTGGGTGTCGACGCCATCGGGCAACGAGGCCTCGAGCTCGCCGACACTGATGACGACCGGCTCCACACGGGCGGCCGGCGACTCGAACGCCTGCTCGGCCCAGGCCAGGTCGGGGACCGCTCCCTCAGGGGTGCCCTCGCCGGTCGCGGGTACCTCGCCGGCGGTCGGCGACCGGCGACGGGAGCCGGTCTCGTCACCGATCATCTCGAACAGCGTCAATGGGAGGTCGATGCTGACCGCAACCCCGCCGGCGGGGTTGTTCTGCAGGCGAACCCGGGCACCGATGCGCTGAGCGAGACGCCCGACGACCTGAAATCCGACCTGGTCGGTGGTCACTTCGTCGATATCGGGAGGCGACGTGACTCGCAGGTTGGCCGCCTCGACCTCGTCGTCGGTCATGCCGACGCCGGAATCGATGATCCAGATGCGGAATTGGGTGGCGTTGCGCTGAACACGGACGGTCACCCGTGTGGTCGGACTGGAGTACGCCGTGGCGTTCTCCACCAGTTCGGCGGCAAGATGGGAGAGGTCGACGGCGTGTGCGCCGCCGAACGTCAAGTCGTTCCCCGGTTGGATCTCGAGGGCCACCCGGTCCATCTGGGCGACTTCCGAGATGGCACCCTGCAGCACGTCGGAGATCGGCAACGAGTCGGTCCAGCTGCGTGAACGTCGCGAGCCGGCGAGCACCAGGAGGCTCTCGGCGTTGCGTCGCTGGCGGGTGATCATGTGATCGAGGCGGAACAGCCCCGCCAGGGTCCGCTGGTCGGGTTGATCGGCCTCGAGCTGGTCGACGAGTTCGAGTTGGCGGTCGATCAGGGCCTGGTTCCGCCGGCCGAGGTTGACGAGCAGGTTGGTGAGTGTTTCGGCCCGGCGTTGCGAGTGCTCGATCGAGGTCTCGATGGCGGTCCGCAGCACTGTGTTGAAGTCGTTGGCCAGCTGACCGACCTCGTCCTCGCCCTGGGCCGGGATCTGCGGCACGGCCGCGGCGACGGCCTCGGCGGTCGGGTTGCGCAGTGCCGCGAGCACCTCGGGCAACCGATCGACGGCGATGGTGTGGGCGGCCGTCGTCACCTTCGAGAGCCGGCGGCTGAGGCTGCGACCCACAAAATAGGCGCCGGCCGCCGCAGCGAGCAGACCTACGCCGGTGAGGCCGGCATAGAAGAGGGCTTGGCGCCGGGCATCACGATCGACCTGCGCCGCAAGATCGACGAAGTCGTTGAACAGGGCGTCTTCGATCTGTTCGAGTCCAGTGGACGCTCCGTTGGCCAGCGCCAGCCAGTCCGGCCCGGAGATTCGGGGCACCTGGCTGACCTTGCCCGCAGTGGCGTACGACTCTCCCTGGCGCTGGACGTTGCCGGCGAGTTGCGAACCGAGGAACGACTCGAGTGCGGCGGCGGCCTCGGGGCGGGCGATGCTCGAGACCCGGTCGAGGCTGCGCTTGGCCACCTCGGCGGCATCCGAGTATTGGGCGCCGTCGGCGGGCGCCAACTTCGATCCGTTCAGGCGTTGCAGCGGAATGAGCAGCTGCCGGCCGTAGGCGTCCTTGGCACCGACGAACTCGATCAGCTCGGCGGCACGCTGGCTGAGCTGCCCGTTCGTGGCCGAACCGGCGAACTCGACCGTCAGCGTCGACAGGTCGACGACGACGCGGTCATAGATGTCGACCACACCGCCCATCACGGTGTCGCCGGCCCCGGCGGCGACGCGGGAGCGCACCTCGGGAAGATCCTTGGCCAGGGCGTCGACCACCTGTTGGGCCGAGGCGGCCGTACGAGCCGTGCCGGTCAGCCCGGCGATCAGTGTCGTCAACTCGCCGGCGGCCGCATCGGTCGCGGCGAACTGTTCGCCGAGTTCCTTCTTGCCCCGACCATCGGCGAAGTTCAACACGAGCACGGCGTACCTGGCCTCGTTCTGGATCTCGTCGCGCAACGACATCGCCGCCCGGCCCACGTTGACGGCGCGGCGGTCGTTTCGAGCGGCCGTCGAGTCGTCAAGGCTGCGGCCTACCACCACTGCGCCGAGCACGAGCAAAACGAGCAACGCGGGAACCACGACTCCCAGCACCTTTGTTCGGAATGAGACTTCCATCGATCCACCCTCTGCTGTACACGGCTCCGCCTGACCCGAACTTATGCGTCGTCAAGCGAAGGTGAACTGTTGAGCGCGCACAGTAGCCAAGCCCGTCCGTTCCGGCCACGGTCCGATCGGCCCATCAGTGACTGCGTCGGCGGCGGGTCGACCATTCACGATCCTACGTGGTCGAGCCACCTAGAGTGGCGTGCATGGTCGGCGACAACCCGTTCCGAACGGGACCAGGGGAATTCCCACCGGTCCTCGCGGGGCGTGATCAGCACCTCGAGGTCATTACGGCAGCATTGGCCGCCACCCGAATGCCAGGCGATCGGCCGGCGCTGTACGCCGGTCGGGCGCTCAGTGGCCGCACGGCCCTGCTTGCCGCCGTCGTGCACCACACGACGACCGCGTCATGGCCGACGTTCTCGATCCGTCTCACCCCGGGCAGCGACCTCGGCGTTGCGCTCGGGGCAGCGTTCGAGGCCCACACCGGTGTGGCCATGCCTCGTCCGGAAATCAAGCGGGTACTGCGCGGTCTGGTGCAACTCCTCGAGGATCATCAGACTCCCGGATTGGCGATCGTGATCGACGATGCCGATTTCGCCCCGATCGAGCAGTTGGTCGACTTCGTCTCGCTGGTCGGTCAGGCGATGGCCAACGATCTTCCGGTGATCGCCGTACTGGGCGGCCTGCCCAATCTTCCCGACCGGGTGCGAGCCCATGCCGGCGGCGAGATCAGCTTTTCCGAGCATCATCTGAGCGGTCTGTCGGCCGACGAGATCCGCATCGCCATCGAAGGTCCGGCGGGCGAGGCGGGTGTTGCGTTCACCGACGACGGGTTGGCGACGCTGGTTCGCCGCTGTCGAGGTGTGCCGGCGTTCGTGCAGATGCTCGCTTTTCACTCCCTGGCCGCAGCGACCACCTCGACGATCAACGCGCAAGCGGTCAGCGCTGCCGCCCTCGACGCCGAGCACGGAGCCGCCGACCTGTACTACCGGCCGATTCATGACAGTCTTTCCCCTGCTCAACGGCGATTTCTCCGGGCCATGCGCCAGTCCGGCGACTCGGCCACCTTCGAGGCGATTCGGCGACATCTCGGGGAGTTCTCACGACTCGACACGGGCCAGTCACCGACTCGGCTGGCGTGCGACGACCTCATCGATCGCGGCATCATCTATGCGGACGCCACCGACCAACTCCACTTCAGCGTCGCCGCCTACGGCGCGTTCGTCGACACCGTCGAATAGTTCGCAGTCAGTCGAATCATCGTCACTCGTCGACGACGGACACCGGCTCACCCGACCGGATGTCGACGGCCTGCTCCAAGGCGATCTGCTCCTCGGACGTCAGCTCCCGCCATTCACCCGGCCCGAGCCGCCGATCGGCGATCGGCCCGATCCGCACGCGAACCAACCGGCGGACCGGATGGCCGACGGCTTCGCACATGCGGCGTATCTGGCGGTTTCGGCCCTCGTGGATCGCCAGGCGCAGCACCCCGCGATCGGGCTGACTGACCCGCGCCGGGGCGGTCATCCCGTCGTCGAGTTCAACACCGTCGCGTAGTCGGCGCAACGTTCCGGCGCGTACCTCTCCCCCGTCGACCTCGGCGAGATACTCCTTCTCGACGCCATACCGCGGATGCGTCAGCCGGAGCGTCAGTTCGCCGTCGTTGGTCAGCAGGAGCAGGCCCTCGGTATCCCGGTCGAGGCGACCGACCGGAAACACCCGTGGTTCGCCCGGCACGATGTCGACGACTGTCGGCCGACCCTGCGGGTCGCTCGCCGTCGTCACCACGCCGACCGGTTTGTTGAGTAGGTAGTACACCCGGCCGGGCCGCACCGACAGTGGTTTGCCGTCGAGCGTGACGACATCCACGTCGACGTCGACCCGCCGTCCGAGGACGGCGATCTCGCCGTTGACCGCCACCCGGCCGTCGGCAATCATCTCCTCACAGACCCGCCGGCTTCCGTAGCCACGCTGAGCCAGTACCTTCTGGAGCCGCTCACCGCCGGGCAGTTCCTCGCTCACCTCGGGTCCTCCACCCCGACGCCGGCCGGCGGAGGG
>JANMJD010000128.1:0-14280 GCA_031371195.1 Actinomycetes bacterium
CTCGCCGATCACGTTCCCCTCGATCCGACGCAGACGGTCTACGACATCCTGCCGCTCGATCGCGTCGACACCGTCGACGGCCGCCGTCGACGCGTGCTGCTCGCCGCGGCTCCCAACGACGCCATCCAGCCGACCCTCGCCGCCGTGCAGCAGGCCGGCCTGCGAGTCGAATCAGTCGATGTCGCGCCCCTCGCCCTCGCCCGGGTCTTCGCCCCGGCGCCGATCCTCGACGCCGCGGGGGTCACCGCGCCGTCGGTGGACCTGGTCGTCTCGGTCGGGGCCGGGACGATGCTCGCCCTGGTGTGCACCGCCGGCCAGTTGCTGTTCAACCGCAAGGCGACCAGCCCGGTCGGAGCCCAGCTCACCGACCGTATCCAGTATCAGCTGGCCATCGGCGCCGACATCGCCGAGATGACCAAGCGCCGGGTGATCACCAACGAGAACCGGCACCTGCTCGCCCGGGTCAACGACCTCGCCGACACCGTGCTCGACGAACTCGTCGGCGACATTCAGGAATCGATCTCGTACTACCAGTCGCAACCCGGCGCCCGTCCGATCGACCGCCTGGTGCTCACCGGCGGAGGGTCGCTGCTGGCCGGGCTCGATCATCACCTCGCCGAACGGTTGACGTATCCGGTGACCTTCGGCGATCCGTTCGAGGGGTTGACCATCGCCGTCGAGGGACTGTCCCGCGACACGCAGGACGAGTACGAACCGTATGTGGGTACCGCGATCGCCTACGCGCTCGGCGGCTCGTCGCGCTACCCGACGCTTGACCTGAAACCGAAGGAACAGCGCCAGGCGGCGCGTCCCGGCCAACTGGTGCTCGGCACGGCCGGCGCAGTGCTCCTCGGATCGCTGAGCTGGATGTACGTCTCGGCCCGCAGCGATGCCGGAGCGCTGCGCAACGAGGTCGTCGATGTCAGGGCGCAGAACACCGACGCAGTCGCCGAGCTCGATCGGCTCCGCACCGAGACCCCGGGGCAGATCACCCTGTCGAAAGGGGTGTTGCGCCAGATGGTCACGGCCGCCGACGCCCGGCGCATCGACTGGACGGCGGCGTACGTCGGCCTCGACGCCCTCAGCCAGAGCGTCGGAGTGACCCTCGGTGGGTTCACCGGGGTCGCCGGCGAGCCCGACTCACCCGGATCGCCGCCCCGTGCCGTGATCGCCACAGTGGGCTTCGCCGGTGACGCACCATCCCTCGATGTGATCGCCACATGGATCTCGACGATCGAGGCCGACGAACGCTTCGCCGGGGTGGCCGCGCCCTCGGTCGGTCAGGTGACCGCCACCGACGGGACGGTGTCGTACCACTTCGAGGCATCGGTGTCGCTGACATCGACGGCACTGTTCGTGCCGCCGGCGGCCGGTGCCGACAGCGAACCGGCAACATCGGTGCCGACCACGGAGGTAGCGGGCTGATGCCGCGCAAGTCGAATTCCCTGATGCCCGTCGTACTGCTCGTGTGCCTGGTCTCGGCCGCGTTGTTCATGCTCGCCGTCAAGCCCAAGCGCGCCGAGGTCGCCGATCGGCGCGACGAACTCGATCAGGCTCGTCAGGAGCTGACCGCGACCCAGATCGCAGTCGCCGCATTGAAGGGTTCGGCGGACGACGCCGATCTGGCGGCACTGCTCGTGCGGATTCCCCTGACCGATGACGCCCCGGCGCTGCTCAACCAGGTCAATACGGCGGCAACGGCGACCGGGGTGACCGTGACGCGTCTCAGCTTCGCTACGCCGGTGGCTTTGAAACTGGGCAGCGGCTCGCAGGTCGCAGTGGCGCTGGCGGCCACCGGCCCCCGAACGGGGCTGGATCAGTTCCTCAGCGGGCTGGCGGCATTGCCTCGGCTGACGATCCTCGACCAGGCCAACCTCGGGCCTATCGTCGGCGCCGACGCAATCGTCGATCCGGCGGCCGTGGCGACGTTCGCGCTGGAGGTCGACCTGATGATGTTCTCGGGGGCCCAGTCCGGCGCCACGTCGTAAATCGGAACTCGTCAAACGTGTCGCGACCCGGCTATCAGTCATCGTTGAGCGGCTTCGCCCTGGGGGCGCTGCTCAGCCGCGGAGATCTCGACGCGTTCACATACCGTGAGCGGCGCCGGCTGCGGCGCCTGCTGATCATCGGCGCGATCCTGGCGATCTGGCTGCTGTACGTGCTGTCGCGGCTGGGGAGCGCCAACCCCGTGACGCTCGGTGTGCCGAGCCTCGATCTGACGACCGACCAGCGCCAACTGCTCATCCCGATGGCGCCGATCGCCCTGTTGTGCCTGGTGGTGGTCGTCCCGATGGCCGGTGCCGGGCGCTCTCCCCATCAGGTGTTCCAGCCCGATGAGACCGGCGTGCGGCTCAGCGATGTCGTCGGAGCGGCCGGCACCGTTGCCGAGGCGGTCGATACGTTGAATCTGTTTCTGGCCCACAAGACGTTCACCGAGGACATGGGCGGCCAGTCGCGCCGCGGTGTGTTGTTCGAGGGGCCGCCGGGGACCGGCAAGACGTATCTGGCCAAGGCGATCGCCGCCGAGGCCGGCGTCCCGTTCCTGTTCGTGCCGGCCAGCGCCTTCCAGTCGATGTACTTCGGGCAGACGAACCGCAAGATCCGCTCGTTCTTCCGGGCGCTGCGGGCGACGGCCCGTCGTGAAGGCGGGGCGATCGGCTTCATCGACGAGTTCGACGCCATCGGTATGGCCCGCCGCAGCGTCGGCTCGTCAACGGGGAACGAAGGATTCGCGGGGGTGGTCAACGAGTTGCTCGTCCAGATGCAGAGCTTCGAGGTCCGCACCCGCAGCGCGATCATCCGGGGCCGAGTGACGGCCGTGGTCAACCTGTTGCTGCCCGATCAACGTCGAATCGGTCCGCCGCGCTCGGAGTCGGCGAACGTGCTGTTGATCGGTGCGACCAATCGGGCCGCCGAACTCGATCCGGCGCTGCTGCGACCGGGACGCTTCGATCGCATCGTCCACTTCGGCATGCCGGCGCTGCGCGACCGGACGGCGATCGCCGAGTTCTATCTCGGCCGCAAGGCGCACGACACCGATGTCGATGCGATGAAGACGGCCGAGATCACCGTCGGCTACTCGCCGGCCCAGATCGAGCGGTTGTTGGACGAGGCGTTGATCTGCGCCCTGCGTTCGTCGAGACGCTCGTTGAACTGGGGCGATGTGCTTGAGGCCAAGCTGGCCACCGAACTGGGTCAGCCATCGCCGTCATCGATCGACACCGACGAGCGGTGGCGGATCGCCATCCACGAGGCCGGGCATGCACTCGTCGCCGAACTGGTCGGCCGTCGGGTGACGATCGCCTCGATTCTCCGGCGGGCCGACGCGCTGGGACTTGTCGCCCACGACGATGGTCGGGAGATCAACGTCCACACCCCATCCGATGCCCGGGCGCTGATGCACGTCGCCCTGGCCGGGATGGTCAGCGAGGAGATCGAGTTCGGCGAGGCATCGTCGGGGATCGCCGCGGACCTGCATGCGGCGACCAAGATCGTCGCCACCCTGGTCGGGGCGATCGGTGCCGGCGGGAGCCGGCTGAGTCTCGACGCCGCTGACATGCCCGGCGCGGGCAATCTGGTGGCCAAAGTGCTGGGCGACGAGGCGTCGCGTTCGGCCGCCGAGGTGCTGCTGATGGAGGCGGAGCAGATGACCCGCAGCCTGGTCGAAGGCAATATCGACATACTGCACCGGCTGGCACTGGCGCTCGTGTCCCACGACGAGTTGAGCGGCGACGAGGTGCGGGCGATCCTGCTCGAGACCGAATAGTCCCGCCGCCGGCAACCCGGCTGCGGCTGGAACACCCGTCAGAGCAACTGATGACGGATGGCCAACGACACGGCCTGGCTGCGCCGCGAGACGGCGAATTTGGCGTAGATGCTGTTGAGGTGGGACTTGACCGTCTCGATGCCGATGCACAGCTGATCGGCAATCTCCCGATTGGTGTGGCCGAGCGCCAGGATGGTGAGCACGTCGCGTTCGCGGGTCGTCAGGTCGTGGCTCAGTGCCAGACCGGTTGCCGGCCTGGGCGGGGCGTCGAGGGCATCGATCAACAGGTTCGGCGGAACGTAGCGCCGGCCCCGTGCCGCACACTCGAACAGCTGACGGAACTCGTCCTCCGAGGCGTTGGGCGATGCCACGCCGATGGCGCCGGCCTTGTAGAGCTGATAGGCGGCCACGACATCGGCTATCGGGGCGATGACCAGCGGACGGCAGAACTCCAACCCGGCGATCCGCTCGAGTAGGTCGATCGGGCGCGTGTCGGGGCACGATCCGATCACGATGAGATCGGCTCGCGATTGGATCACCAATCGGTAGCCCTCGGTGGCGGTTGCCGCGGTACCGACGCAGCGGACGCCGGCCTGGGGAAGGATGGCCTGCAGGCCCCGCCGGGACAGCGTGCCGTGCTCGACGATGACTGCGGTGGTCACGAAGCGCCTCCGTCGTCTCCGGCGACGACCGTTGTGTGGCCGAGCATCCCGCACTGACGGGCGATGGCAACGGCCTCGAGCCTGGAGTGGGCACCGAGGCGGACGAGGATGCCGCGGACCTGGTTGCGCAACGTGCCGACCGACAATCCCATGACCTCGGCGATCGCCGCGGTGCAGGTCCCGGCGGCGAGCAGGCGAACGATCTGCAGCTGGCGATCGGAGAGATCGTGTCGCGACGGCCGGGCGAGATGTTCGAGCATCGAGTCGAGCAGATCCACAGGGATGCTGCGCCCGCCCTCGGCGACAGCCGCGATGGCCGCCGCCAGTTCCTCGACCGGCTGTCGCGTCGTGACATATCCCGCCGCCCCGTGGCTGAGTACCCGGGCGATGGCCGACACGGGTTCGTCCTTGCCGAGTACGAGGACGGCAGTGCTCGGGCCGGCGGCCACCAACGAGGCCATCGCCGCGCCTCGGCTGTCGAGCATGTCGTGATCGATGATCACGACCCGTGGTCGTTGCGCGGCGATCGCGTTGATGGCGTCGGCTCGGGTGTGCACGCAGCCGACGACGGCCACATGGCTGAAACGTGCGAGTAGGCCGGCGAGCCCGCCGGCCACGATCGGAAGGGCGCTGGCGATCAGTGTCGTGGCTGTCGGGGCGGCGGCGGTGTCGGCGGGGATGTCGGTGAACAATGCACACGAAGTGCTCGGTGGAACGTCTTCGGTAGGTCTTTCGAGCAGATTCACGATCTATCGCCTTCATCGCCGGAAACTTTGTGTGAGTAGCCCTTGTGAACATCACTAGAAGTCGTCACTATAGCGCACTGTGTAATAACTTGGGATCACCCGGATGGGGGAGGGATTCGCCGGAAACCCCCCGGTCTGCACGTATGGTCGGTGGAAACGACCGTCGAAGATGGACCAGTGACAACTCTCCGCGTGGCGGCTCAACCGTGCTCACCGTTCGCCACGTCGGCCGTCAGCGCCGAGTCAACGGTCGCCGCGTTGCCGATGGTCCGTCGAGTCGTTCGCGATATGGCCGCTCGGATACCACGCTCCGTGGATCGCGAGGAGCTGATGGCCGCGGGAATGCTCGGCCTCGCCCAGGCCCAGCGGTCGTATCGTCCCGAGACCGGTGTGCCGTTCGAGGCTCACGCCCGGGGCCGCGTCACCGGAGCGATCCTCGACGACCTGCGCAGTCGGGACTGGCTGACACGCCCCCAGCGCGCCCGTGCCCGGATGGTGCTCGGCGCCATCGACAGTCGCTCGGCGGGGTTCGACGGCGCATCTCCATTCGACCGGGTGGATGACATCGCCGCCCGCGCCCGACTTCGTCCGACCGAGGTCCGCCAGACGTTGGCCGACATCGATCGGGCCCATCGACTGCAGCAATCGGTCAGCGTGACCGACTCGCCCAGTGCGTACGAGATCGCCGGAGCGGGCCCCGATCCGCTGACCGAGGTACTTGATCGGGAGTTGATCGATCACGTTCGGCGCGCCGTGGTCGAATTGCCGCCCCGGCTGCGCCACGTCATCGAGGCGGTGTACTTCGAGGAGCGTCAGATGCAGGCGCTCGCCATCGAGATGGGGGTGACCCCGTCGCGGATCTCGCAACTGTGCGCCGAGGCGCTCGGCCGATTGAAGCTGGCCATCGCGGCCTTCGACCGCTCGACGGCGGCGGGCTGAGGTCGTGGCGGCGTACCCGGGCCTGCGCGCCCTCATCGGCTGTGTATTCGGGCTGAGCATCGGCTCGTTTCTCAACGTGCTGATCTGGCGGGTGCCGCAACGCGAATCACTGGTGCGTCCCGGTTCTTCGTGCCCCGACTGTGGGACGTTGATTCGCCGTCGCGACCTGATCCCGGTCGTCTCGTGGGTCATACTGCGCGGCCGCTGCCGCCAGTGCCAGGTATGCATCAGCATGCGCTATCCGCTGGTCGAGTTGCTCACTGCCGTTGCGGGCGCGGCGGTCGGGGCACGATTCTCCGATGGCCTGACGGTTGCGTCGTTTCTCGTCGTTGCGGCGGGCTGCATCGCCCTGTCGGCGATCGATCTCGATACCCATACCCTGCCGAGTGGCCTGATTTATGCCACCGCCCTCACCGGCGGCGTGTTGCTGGTCATCAGCAGCGCGTTGTCCGGCGACATCGGTCGCCTGGTTCCGGCGGCGGCGGCGGCGCTGACCGTCGGGCTCGTCCTGTACACCGTGTGGCTCATCGCCCCCGGTGGATTCGGTTTCGGCGACGTCCGGCTCGGGACAATGCTGGCCCTGTTCCTCGGTTGGCTGAGCGCCGCGCACGTGTTCGTCGGGATCGCCATCGCCTTTGTGTTGGGTGCGATCGCCGGCCTGGGCCTGATGTTCTCCGGCCGGGCCGGACGGCGGACCGCCGTTCCGTTCGGACCGTTTCTCACCGCCGGAGCCCTGATCGCAGTGCTTTTCGGTCGACCGATCATCCGCTGGTGGCTACCCACGGGATAGCGGTGCGCGGCACGCGTCCCGACCCGCGTGACATGGGTTTGTCGGCGCGTTTCGATGATCGGGGCCAATTGATGGCAAAATGGTCTCTCCACAAC
Organism: Actinomycetes bacterium; assembly: GCA_031371195.1. Taxonomy (GTDB): domain Bacteria; phylum Actinomycetota; class Acidimicrobiia; order Acidimicrobiales; family Ilumatobacteraceae; genus JANMJD01. Next base: position 6,999 of record JANMJD010000128.1, read on the forward strand.
GTCTGTCGGGCATTCCGCCCGGCACTGAACATCACCGGGGAGCGGTCGAACAGATGGCGATCCAGGCTGAGACGAGGGACTGCACGGCACTGACCGACGCCGATCTCGACGAGCTGGCCTCCATGGGGGGCTCATTCGATATCGGGGTCTTGTCGAAGGCCAAGGAAGACTGGGTGCTCTGCACGACCGCCCGTCTCGACGACAAGCTCCACGGCTTCGCGTTCTCGACGCTCGAGCGCATCGGCGGCACGCCCTGTGTGCTTCTCGGGCTGATGAGCATCAAACGCACGTCCAAGCGCGACACGGTGCTGCGCGGTTTGATGGGCGAGGAGTACCACCGGGCATTGATGGCGTTCCCCGATGAGGACGTGGTCGTCGGTGGTCGCTTCGTCGCCCCCGACGGGCTCGAGGCGATCAAGGCCCTGTCCGACATCATTCCGCGGCCGGATCATCGGGCCGTCGGCGAGGAGCGGGCCTGGGGTCGACGTCTGGCCAAGCGCTTCGGCGTCGACGCCAACTACGACGAGAAGACGTTCATCGTCGGCAAGAACGGCCAGAGCGGCTACTTCGACCACGAGTCGTCCAAGCCGGAGAAGACCTCGCCCGAGGTCGCGGCGATGTTCGAAGGACTCGAACTCGACAAGGGCGCAACGATGATCGTCTACGGCTGGACGATGGCTGAAGACCTCCTCAAACTGGGTGCCCGCTCCTTCGAGTGACGATCGACGGAGAAGGTGACGTGGGCGACCGTCCGTCGCCTGATCTTGTACCTGATCTGTCCGGGGTGATCCGGGGCCGTCGGATGACGCGACGGTTCACGACCGACGCCGTCGACCTCGCCGCGCTGGACGTCTGGCTGGATACGGCCCGTCGGGCACCGTCGGCCGGGTTCAGTCAGGGAGTCCACTTCGTCGTCTGCTCCGATGCGGCCCGCGATGAATTCTGGCGGATCACCGGCGCAGGGGAGTGGTTCGCCGGAGTCGTGGACGGGGTGCTCAACGCCCCGGTCGTCGTCGTTCCGGTGGCCGACCCGACGGCCTATACGGCGCGCTACTCCGAGGCCGACAAGGCCGGTCATGGTCTGGAGCGGGCCGAGACGTGGCCGGTGCCGTACTGGTTGACCGACACGGCGATGGCTACCCAGAACCTCTTGCTGCTCGTCGAAGCCGCCGGGCTCGGCGCGCTGTTCTTCGGCATCTTCCGCGGCGAGGCCGCCTTCCTCGCCCACATCGGCGCGCCCCCGACGGTGCGGGCGCTGGGTGCGGTGGCCATCGGTCATCGCGCGCCCAAGGATCGCCCGTCGGGCTCGCCCCGCACCCGCGCCCGCCGCGAGCGGGCCGAGGTCATCCACCGGGGCCGCTGGTAGCTCGACTCCTCGACGTCGGCGCATGTGTGGGTGTCTCGGCGCGCGCCGAGATCGAGCCGAAATCCCCAAATCTGCAACCACACCGGGGACCGGCCGATGTGTCTGCATATGGATGCAACACTTCCGTTGGGGAACGCACGCATGGCAGACACCATCGACCGGTCGTGTTCTCCACCGCCGGCAATCAGTACGGCCCGTGCACCGAGGCCGTCGCCGGGGACCCGCTCGCGTCGCTGCACTGGCGGTGATGAGCGCCGCAGCTTTCTGCGAGCAGATGACCGTGCCATGTCTCAATGTGCTGCAGCCACCGCGTCTCGACCATTTGGCACCGGTCAACCTGGATCGCTTGAACCGGCTACTACGACAACTGGCCTCGATGACGGTTGAGCCCCCGGGACTCGTCCGTGACGACTACGCGCACCGACGGTTTGCGTCTGTCGCCGAACGGGCAACGACGTTCGCCGGCGATTTTCGTGTTCAGATGAGTTGCTGGGCAGCGCATCGGAACATGAGAATGAGGTGTGCGTTGCTGGAGCCGAGGGGGCCGGACCAAGCCCTGGTGACGGCTGAATGCCGGTTGCCCCACTCGTTGAGACGGAGGGCGAGCGAATAGGGTGGCGATCCATGAGTACGTCGGTCCCCATCGTGGATTACCTGGTCCTTGGCGACCAGCCCCACCTCGTCGCCAATGAATGCACCGCCTGCGGAGCCCGGTTCTTCGATCGGCGTAATGCCTGCGCCAACTGTTCGGGGCTGGAGTTCACCAAGGCCGATATCGCCACCGAGGGCGAGGTCACATCGTTCACTATCGTCACCTTCGCCGCTCCCGGCGTGCCGGTGCCGTTCGTCTCGGCGACGGTGAATGCCGGCGGGACCACGGTTCGCACCAACATCATCAACGTCGAGGCCTCGCCCGAGCACGTCACGCTCGGCATGAAGGTGCGCCTGGCGACGTATGTGCTCGGCACAGACGACAACGGCACCGAAGCCATCGGCTTCGGCTACGAACCCAACTCCTGACCCGACTACTGACCTGACCCAACTGCTGAAAGGCGCGCTGACCATGAGCAATGACGTTTGGATCCTCGGGATCAATATGACCAAGTTCGGCAAGCACCCCGACAAGGACGCCATCGACCTGGCCTCCGAGGCTGCGCTCGCCGCCCTCAATGACGCCGGGGTCTCCCTCAAGGAGATGGGCATCCTCGCCTACGGCAACCTGGTCGGCCAGACGAGCGGCCAGATGCTCCAGAAGCAGATCGGCCAGACCGGTATCCCGGTGTTCAACGTCTCCAACGCCTGCGCCACCGGGGCCACCGCCCTGAAGACGGCGATCATGGCGATCAAGTCGGGCGAGTGCGACATGGGTCTGGCGGTCGGCGTCGAGAAGCTGGCCGGTGCGGGCCTGCTCGCCGGCGGTTCGCGCAAGAGCGACGGCAACGTGTTCACGCCCCAGGGCCGCTACGGGGCCGTCGCCGCCACCGACGGCCGGATCGGCACCGACACCATGCCGGGCACGTTCGCCCAGGTCGGCATGGAGTACGGCCACAAGTACGGCGGGGCGACGTTCGAGGACTTCGCCTCGATCAGCGTGAAGAACCATGGCCACTCCACCCTCAACCCGCTCGCCGCCTATACCAAGGCGATGTCGCTCGAAGAGGTGATGGGCGACATGATGATCGCCTACCCGAACACCCGGCCGATGTGCTCGGCGAACTGCGACGGCGCGGCCGCTGCGGTCGTCGTGTCGGACGCCAAGCTCAAGACCCTGTCACTCGAGCAGCAACGCCGGGCGATCAAGGTGTCGGCGTCGGTACTCACCTCCGACCCCTACCAAGAGGCCTGCCAAGTCCTCCCCGACGTGAACACGCTCACCAAGCTGGCGGCGCGCGAGGCGTACGAGAAGGCCGGCATCGGCCCCGACGATCTCGACCTCGTCGAACTGCACGACTGCTTCGCGACGGCCGAGCTCGTCCACTACGACAACCTGATGCTGTGCCCCGAAGGTGGAGCCGTCGACTTCCTCAAGTCGGGTGCGCCGTACCGCGACGGCAAGACCCCGGTCAACGTGTCGGGCGGTTTGCAGTCAAAAGGCCACCCCATCGCCGCCACCGGCATCGCCAACATCTGGGAGATCTGCCATCACCTGCGCGGCGAGGCCGGTCCTCGTCAGATCGAGGGCGCCAAGGTCGGCCTCGCCCACGTCATCGGCCTCGGATCGGCCTGCGGCATCCACGTGCTGGAGAAGTCCGGGCTGTAATTGGTGTTCGCCACTGGTCTCCGCTCGCCTGACGGCTCGCTTTGACCGCTGGCTCACGGCTCGCTACGCCTGGCGGCGTTGACGCTCGCGTAATTGGTGTTCGCTCGCTGGGTTCGTGCACTCATGTCAGCAGGCTGGTCAGGCCTTCGACGGTGTCGACCGGAGCCTGGCACGTGTAGTGCTCGCAGACGTAGGCCAGGCCATCGGTGCGGCCGGTCCACAACGGTGAGTCGTACGGCTCGCCCCAGGCGAGGACGGCGTTGGGCAGATACGTGCGTTGAACCGCGGCGACGAGGTCGGGTCTCGGGCCGACGACGACGATTTCGGTGATCCCGGCGCGGCGCATGTCGGCCGCGGCGAGCAGGTGGCCGAACGCCCCCGGGGCCTGGCCGACCACACCACCGAGTAGCAGCAGGATCTGATCGGCCAGGTTGGCGTAGCGGGCCTCGCCGCTGAGCGCGGCAAGACGGATGAGGGCATTGGCGGCGAGCGAATTCGCCGATGGGGTGGCGTTGTCGAGGATGTCCTTCTGCCGGGCGACGAGTTGTTCACCGTCCTCGGCTACGGTGAACAAGCCACCCCGGTCGACGTCCCAGAACCGGTCGAGCAGCGCATCGGCAAGCCCGCATGCCGCCTCGATCCACCGGGCCTGACCCGACGCCTCGGCGAGCCGGGTGAAGCCGTCGATCAGCGCGGCGTGGTCGGCGCTCAGCGCATCATGACGGGCGCCTCCGTCGGCCTGCCACGAACGGTGCCACCGGCCGTCGGAACCTCGCAGCGATTCGAGCAGAAATTCGCCGTTGGCGATGGCTGCAGCCAACCAATCTGCGCGCTGCGTTGCGGCGGCGGCCTCGGCGAGGGTCGCCAGCATCAGCCCGTTCCATTCGGCGAGGACCTTGTCGTCGAGTCCGGGACGCTGTCGGGTGGCACGCGCGGTGAAGAGCCGATGACGGGCCTCGTCCATGGCGGGCGGACGGATCAGATCGTCGCGATGAGCCAGCCGTGCGAGAATCGTGGCTCCCTCGAAGTTGCCCTCGTCGGTCACCTCCCACCACCCGATCGCCGCCGCTGCCGAATCGGGACCTAATACGTCGCGGATCTCGGCGGGCGTCCACACGTAGAACGCCCCTTCGTGGGTGTGCCCATCGGACCCGAGCGAATCGGCGTCCTCGGCGGAGAAGAATCCACCCGACGAATGCCGCAGCGTGGTCAGCACGTAGCCGATGGTCTCCTCGGCGACCCGTAGCCACCGCTCGTGGCCGAACAACTGCCATGCCCGGATGTACACCCGGGCGATCAATGCCTGGTCGTAGAGCATTTTCTCGAAGTGTGGCACCAGCCAGCGCTCGTCGGTGGAGTAGCGGGCGAACCCGCCACCGATATGGTCGTAGATCCCGCCGGCGGCCATCGCGTCGAGCGTGGTGGTGATCATCTGCGCGGCGACCGGCGACTTCGAGATCGCATAGCCGCGCAGCAGCAGATCGAGATTCATCGCGTTCGGGAACTTGGGGGCCGGCCCGAAGCCGCCATTCTCGGGGTCGAACTGCTTGGACAACTCGGTGAAGGCCGTGGCGAGTTCTTGCTCCCCGGGCAGGTCGGGCACCGGCTCGATCCGGCTCGTGCGATCGAGCGACTGGCGCAGCGCGGCGATGTTCTGCTCGAGATCGCCGCGGCGGTTGCGCCACACGTCGTCGACACCGCGCAGCAACCCGAGGAACGGATCACGGGGAAAGTAGGTGCCGCCGTAGAACGGTTCGCCGGTCGACGTCATGAACACCGTCATCGGCCAACCGCCCCGGCCGGTCATCGCCTGCACCGCGTCCATGTAGATCGCATCGACATCCGGACGCTCCTCGCGATCCACCTTGACGTTGACGAACAACTCGTTCATCACCGCGGCGACCTCGGCATCCTCGAAACACTCGTGGGCCATCACATGACACCAGTGGCAGGCCGAGTAGCCGACCGACAGCAAGATCGGTCGATCCGTGACGCGGGCGGCCTCGAATGCAGCAGGTCCCCACGCATACCAATCGACCGGATTGTCACGGTGCTGGCGCAGATATGGCGAGGTCTCACCGTCGAGTCGGTTCATCAGGTCGACCCTACGGCGCGTCGCCAGTATCGAGCTGGCCGATCGTGTCGATCAGGTGTTGTGGTGGACCAACACGCAATGTGATCGACTCGCAGAAAGCTACGCCGCGGTAACCGGGGTGTCTATACTCGCGATCGCTCAACGTCAGGGGTTCGCTCGGGGAGACGCATGTGCGTTGAAACCTGGGTGCCTGGCGAGGGGGAGGACCCATGAAAGCCAACGAAAGGCAACAACCCATGAAGATCACAAAGGCACCAGCGCTGCTCGCAGCGGTGGCCCTGGTCGGCTTGGCGGCGTGTGGTAGCAGCTCGAATTCAGAGCCGGCCGCAGCCCCGACGACACTGGCCGCCGCCACGACCGCCGCCGCCACGACACCCGCCACCGACGCAACGGCCACGACGGCCGCCGGCTCGACGGACACGGCAGCGGCTGCTTCCGGCGCCGCTCTGATCGTCGGAACCGACACGCCCTTGCAGGGCGCCTCGGCCGACGCCTCGAACGACACCAACCTGGCCGTCCAGCTCGTCCTCGAGCAGGCCGGCGGCAAGGCGGGCAACTACGCGATCACCCTCAAGACCTACGACGATTCGACCGCCGCCAAGGGCGGATGGGATGACGCGACCTGCGCCAAGAACGCCAGCGATCACGTCGCCAACAAGGCCGAGGTCGCCGTGATGGGCACCTACAACTCGGGTTGCGCCAAGATCGAGGTCCCGGTGCTCAACCAGGACCCGGCGGGCCCGATGCTGATGGTGTCGCATGCCAACACCAACCCCGGTCTGACCAAGGCATGGGATCCGGGCGAGCCCGACAAGTACTACCCGACGGGCGTCCGCAACTACGGCCGCATCATCGCCACCGACGACTACCAGGGTGCCGCTGACGCCCAGTTCGCCAAGCAGGACCTCAAGGTCACCAAGTGCATCGTGCTCAACGACGCCCAGACCTACGGCGTCGGCGTCGCCACGGCGTTCACCGACGAGGCCAAGAAGCAGGGCATCGATGTCGTCGCATCGGAGGCATGGGATGCCAAGCAGCCGAACTACACCGCCTTGTTCGAAGGCTTCAAGTCCCTCGGCGCCGATTGCGTGTTCCTCGGCGGCATCAACGACAACAACGGTGAGCAGTTGATCCGTGACAAGGTGGCCGTGCTCGGCGCCAACGACGGCGCCGTCAAGCTGATCGCCCCCGACGGCTTCACCGGCTACCCCACCGTCCAGAAGCTCGCCGAGGCCGAGGGCATGTACATCTCGTTCGCCGGTCTGCCGGCCTCCGAGCTGATCAAGGCCGGCGGCGCCGGCGCCAAGTTCGTGACCGACTTCAAGACCAAGTACGGCCACGATCCGGCTTCGGCCTATGCCATCTACGGTGCGGCTGCGATGCAGTACATCATGAAGTCGATCGCCGCCTCCGATGGCACCCGCAAGGGCGTCCGTGACGCGGCCTTCTCGGGCAAGGTCACGGTTTCGGCCGACGAGTCCGTCATCGGCAAGGAGTTCACGCTCGACCCCGAGTCGGGCGACGTGACCGTCAAGGACATGTCCATCCAGCTGATGAAGGG
>JANMJD010000145.1:0-2548 GCA_031371195.1 Actinomycetes bacterium
CGCATCTGGCGGCCACGTTGCGCGCCGACCATGTGTGGTGCCAGTTGTTCTCCGAGCCCGGCGCCGGCTCCGACCTGGGTGGCCTGACGACCCGCGCCGAACGCGACGGCGACCGGTTCATCGTCAACGGGTCCAAGGTGTGGTGCTCGGGCGGGCGCTATTCGAACTACGGCATCCTGATGGCTCGCACCAACCCCGAGGCGGCGAAGCACGACGGCATCTCATTCTTCCTCTGCGACATGAGTCTGCCGGGCATCGAGATCCGCCCACTGCGCCAGATGACCGGCGAGAGCGAGTTCGACGAGGTGTTCTTCACCGATGTCGCCATGTCGGCCGACGCGCTGCTCGGGCCGCTCCACGGTGGTTGGGGAGTCGGGATGGCCGTGTTGACCAGCGAACGCGGCCACATCGGTACTGCCGTGATCGGGCTGGAACGACGCCTCGACTCGATGGCCCGCCTGGCCGAGGGGAGGACGCTCGGCGCTGCCGAACGCCAGCGGTTGACCGCACAGCTCTCCAAGGGGATGGCGCTCAAGGCCATGGCCCAACGTCAGGGTCCGATCGCTTCGACGGCCGCCTCGCTGATGAAACTCGGCATCACCGAGATGATGTTCGACGTGGCGATGCTGCGCGGCGACCTCGGCGGGGTCGGGGCATCGCTCGACGGCCCCGATGCATTTGGCATGCTTGGCGCACCGGGGGGCCGAATCGCCGGAGGAACCAGCCAGGTGCAACGCAACATCATCGGCGAACGCCTCCTCGGACTCCCCCGCGAACCTCGCGGGTGAGCCGACCGCCCGCGCTCCGAACGCCGGCGAACTGAAAGGGTGATCGAAAATGATGAACGAAAGCAGCGAACCTCGCAGCGCCGCCATCGCCGCGTCGGGACGAGGCCGGTTCAGCCCGCGGCTGATCGGCCTGGCCATCGCCATTGCAGTAGCCGTGTCGTTCTTCTTCCAGAACGGCGGGCGGACCCGCATCTGGTTCCTGCTGTTCTCGTTCACGTCCAAGACCCGTACCGCGATCATCGTGGCGATCGCCCTCGGCGTGATCCTCGACCGTGTCTTCCTCAGCTGGTGGGGCAAGCGCAAGGCTGCCAAGAACGCCCAGTGATTGATTGATACGGTGCTCCTCCGGCGGAAGGAGTGCCATGAGTCTGGGGTCGATGATCGGGGTGACGATTGCCGCGGCAATCGGTGTAGCGGGACTGGTGCTGCCGGTCGACGCCGGTGCAGGTGTGGCCGCAACGAGCGGGCGGATCACGCTGCGCACCAGTCCGATCCAGGTCGTCGACACACGTGTGCGACCCGGTGGGGCTCGGCTGGCCGCCAACGAACCACTCACGCTTCCCACCGATGCGGTGCTGGTCATCATGGCATTCGCCGCCACCGCCGAGGGATCCGCCTCGGTGCACCGCTGCGGGCAGCCGCCGAGTGGCGACCCCGATATGCAGTTCGAAGCCGGCGAGTCGGTCACCCGCCAGCTCATCACCGACACCGGCGGTCCCGCCTGTTTCACATCGACGACGCCAATCCACGTCGTGGTCACCAATACCGGTAGCGCGTCGCCGACGCCGGTCATCGACGGCCTGCAGTATCAGTCGCTGGCCGAGCCGGTCGACGCCATCGGGCATTCCTCCTACCTTGCCGCCCAGTGGTTTCTCATCCCGCTCGCCGGGATTCCGGGCGTGCCGCTTTCGAGCGCAGCGACGGTGTATCGGATCGAGGCGAACGCCGTTGGCGCGTTCACCGCCGGCATCGCCGGCTGCGACCAACCTCCGTCGGTGTCGCAGTTCACCGCCAGCGATCACGTCGAATCCAGTGTTGTCTACGCGCCTTCGAACGGCTTCAGCCCGTGCCTGTGGATCCTCGGCCAGGCCGACGTGCAGCTCTACGCCCTCGGGTGGCTGGAATCGGGCGGACCGGACCCCACGGCACTTCCCCCGGAGATGCACACCACCGGGACGTTCCTCAGCCCGCCCGGGCTCCGTCCCACCCAACCGACCCGGGTGCTCGACACGCGCACCGGTGTCGGCGGCCCCCGTCGTCCGCTCGCGGCTGGCGCTGCGGTGCGCCTCGACCTGGCGGCATACGTCACCGACTCGACGACCAGCGTGGTCATGAACGTGACAGCGGCGAATCCTGCTGCCGGCGGATACGTCACGGTGTATCCCTGCGACGTCGATCCACCGAACGCGTCCAACCTCAACTTCACGGCCGGGCGCGATGTCCCCAATCTCGTCGTCGTGCAACTGGGTATCAATGCCGATGTCTGTTTCACCTCGTCGGCGCCGACCGATCTCATCGCCGATCTGGCCGGCACGTTCGAGTTGGGCGCCGGGCTGTTGAGCGAACCGGTCACCCCGCGCCGCATCCTCGACACCCGGCTCGGTGGCGGCGCCCCGGCTACACCGGTCGGCGGGCAGCAGGTGCTCAAGCTGCAGGTGTCCGGACGGGGCGGGGTCCCGATGGGAGCCGGCGCCGCCACGTTGAACGTGACCGTGACCGGGCCGACCGACGCCGGGTACGTCACGGTGTATCCGTGTGAC
>JANMJD010000199.1:0-1965 GCA_031371195.1 Actinomycetes bacterium
GTTCGAGTCGACGGAGCGAATCAAACTCTCGTCGACCCGGCATTAAAGGGCGCGAGGGCATTCGACGTGTCCAAGGCGGGAACGGTGTTCGCCGTGCGGGCCGTTTGTCCGACCGGCGCTCGGTACGGCGAACCGGGCACCGGCTGGGAGCTCGTGTCTCACCGGCCGGGCGATCCGAACCAATCTCCCCAGGTCATCGCCCGCGAGAACGCCGGCGAGTTACCCGATGCCGCGCCCGATCCCCACCCGTCGAACATGCCGGTCGACCTCGTCGTCAGCGATGACGGCGCATGGATCTTCGCCAAGATCTGGGACGGCAGGATCAGCGACACGCAACGCCGGTACCGCTGGGATGTCCGCCGCAACGATGGTGGGACGGCACCCCTGGACCTGTCCGGCGGCGACGGCTGCGTCGTGCGTTCGCAGCCGTTCGCATTCGACGCCCAGCACCTCGTCGTCGCCTGCACCCTGCCGTTTCCCACCAATGGAGCCGGCATACGGGTCAGCTTGGTGGGTCCGTCCGGCGGTGGAGCACCGTGGGTCGCCGAGTACCCGACGGACCTCGCCCCCGACGAGGTCGTCATGTCGGTCGATTCCTCGTTCGGCGCGGACCCGACCTCACCGACGGTACTGCTGTCGTGGTCGACCGCCGGTTCGTGGAAGTCGACAATCGTCGGCCCCGCCCGTCCCACCGATGAGACCCCGCTCGACGTTCCCGGGCCGGCGGCGTGGTGGCTCGCCGAGCTGGGGGCACAAGAACTCATCGACCACGGCGACGCCGCATCTCCGACCGAGCCATCGACCGAGCTCGCCTCCACCCCGTTCGGCGATGAGACACCGCGGGCGAAGTTCTGCACTCCCGCGCCGGATGGAATCCTCAAGGAATTGGACGAGCCGTGGACGATCCTGATGGATCTCGGGTCCGGAGAGTGCGGAATTGTCGCCGCGGAACCGGGCAGCCCGCTCCAGCAGGTGAACCTGCACAGTGACGGCGATCTTGCCACTCACGTCACCGTTGGCGTGACCACCGGTTGGGTCGGGTCATTCGGGTTGCAGGCTTACGAACTCCCGGCGACTGCGGGGTCACCGGAGGTCTGCCGGCTCGGGGAGATCGCCTCGGCGGACCCGGCGTACATCTCGCCGGATTGGGGCATCCAAGGCTGTGTCGACGGGTGGGCGCTGCTGTTCCACTGGGGGCCGGCGGTGACCCAGACCGCACATCGGATTGTGAGGTGGGACGGGTTGACGTGGACTACCTACCGGCAATTCGACGAGAACGATCAAGGACTGTGCGACGAGGGCGACCCACTCCTCCCTGCCGGGTTGACGCGCAACGCCTGCACGATGAACTTCGACATCACCACCGGTCGACTGGGTAACGATCTGGAGTTGGGCGTCTCGACGGTCGACGATGCCCTGCGTGAATTCCGCCTCGCGTTTGGGCATCCGACGGCCGACAGCGGGATGGTCACCTATCCGCCGCTGCCCGGCCCCGAGGGCTCGAATTGCTTGCGTGGTGAGACGATCCGGGTGCTCCAGTGGGGCGACCTCGAACTCGGGTTCGACGCCGACGGCAAGCTGTTCACCTGGTCGCTCGGGCAGCGTTCGGGCGACAGCTTCGATTCGATCATCCCCCCGGGCGACCCCTCCACGACACCGTTCCTCTACGCCTCGTACGGGCCGTGGATCGGATGGACCCGCGACGCGTTCATCCGCTCGTTCGCCGACGACGCGTTGGGAATCGGCCGGTTGCAACTCAGCGGCGACGGCACCGAGATCGGTCCTCGCCCGGGCGCGCGCACGGATTCGAACGGCCAGTCGGCGGCGAGCCAGGCGAGGACCACGTCGTTCAGATCTTCGTAGAGGTGGGCGTGGCTGGCCCGGGTCCAGCAGATCATCTTCATCTCGGCGTCGCCCTTGTCGTCGGGGTCGATGTACACGCAGCCGATCACATCGTCGGTCGCC
>JANMJD010000265.1:0-23896 GCA_031371195.1 Actinomycetes bacterium
GGCGTCTCCATCGACACGTTCATGTCGTTGCGGGCGAGTCGCTTGCCCGCCCATCTCGACTGGTCGACGGATGGGTGCTCCACACCGCTTCCGGTCGGGTTGGGTGACACGGGTCGATCGTTCGATTTCACCAAGGCGTGCATCCATCACGACTTCGGCTACCGCAACTTCCCGCTGCTCGATCGTCGATTCAACTGCCCGAGTCGACCATCGGGCGAATACTGCGCACCGGGGACTTCGAGCTACGGGAGGTACTGGAACGGGACGGTACGCAAGCGCATCGATGACCGGTTCCTTGCCGACATGAAGACGGACTGCGCCCCCCGCCCGTGGTACCAGAAACCCACGTGCCTGGCCTGGGCCGAGACGTACTACGCCGCAGTGCGAGTCGGGGGCTGAATCACCGCTGAATCAACAAAGGTGTGCGTCCGGGCTCATACCGGGCCGGACGCACGCCTTGGCGCCGACGTCGCCTCCCGACGGCCGATCACCATGACCGACAACCCGACCGGCAGGCTGACCCGCCGCACCACGGCCCGCTCCACGGCGGCGGCCCGCCCGAGCAGCCCACCGAGACCACCCTGGTTGTTCGCCAGGTCGCTGGCCGATTCGCCGCGCTCGATGACGGCCTTGATCGCCGCCGGTGGCACGAGGAAGCTGTGGGCACCGGTTGCCCGCTCGATCGTCAACCCGGCATCGACGGCGAGCCGACCCAGATCGCCCAACGAGAACCGGCGGGCGCCATGGGTCACGCGGTCATGGGCACGGCGGAGCCGCCTGACACCCGGCTCCCACAGACACACGACACCGCCCGGTTTCGTCACCCGGACGAGTTCGCGCACGGCCCCGGCCGGATCGGTGATCGCCGAGTGGTAGAGCACGGTCACACACAGCACCGCATCGAACGACGCATCGGCGAACGGAAGCCGGGTGAGATCGGATGCCACCCCGGCGGCCGCATCCGGATGGCGGGCGAGATACATGGCCAGGGCCTCGGGCTTCAGATCGGCAGCGATCAGCGTGCCCGACGATGCCATCCACGAACCGGTCGCCCCGGTGCCACCGCCGGCATCGAGGAAGCACCCGCCGACGGTCAGGCGCGGCCCGAGTTCTTGGGCGAGCAGCGCCCGTGTGGCGGCGTACCACCAGTGCGTGTGCTCCGTCTCCGCCATCCGCCCGTACTCGTCATGATCCATCGGTGTCGCCCATCGTGCCGTCCGTCGTGTCGTCGGCCATGCGATCCGTCAAGCCGGCTGGCGGCATTCGTCCGGGCATGCTCAGGCCGGTGGGCCGATGTCGAACCACACGTACCGACCGTCCGCGCTCTGCGCCACCGGAGGGTTGTTCTGCGACCAGAACCGATCGATCATCGCCACGCCCTGATCGTCGTAGCCCAGGCGATCGATCACCACGGCTCGAAATCCCTGCCCATGGAGGAATTCGACGATGCGCGCCCCATTCCAGGTCGGCAGATCCGCCGGGCGTTCGGGGAAACGCCCCAGCACTGCACCGAAACTCCAGCGGAGTTCGGGGGCCAGCACATACGCCCGAGCGCCGTCGTACAGACCTGTTCTCCCGATCGAACCGCCCTCGGGAAACGGTGACTCGGGGAATTGGTAGACGGCCGAGCCCGAGGGCAAAGCCGACCGGATCGACGTAAAGAACTCGGCATCGCTGTTCCACGTGGTCTCGACGTCGGCACTTCGAGCGTCCGATGGCGACGTCTGATCGAACCAGCCGACGCCGAGCGCCACGACCACGGCCATCGCCACGAACGCTTGCTCGAATCGCGGACCACGCGTGAACCGCAGCCGATCGGCCACCACTGACAAGCCGACGGCGAGACCGATGACGCCGAGGAAGGCGATGACGATCGACATCCGGTTCCAACCGCGGATCATCGTCAGCCCGCCGAGGGCGAGCAGGTACGACACCCCGCTGGTCGTCGCCGTGAGCATGGCGATCACTCCGAGGAGCCCGGCGTGGCTGATCGTGGTGAGCCGACCCCGCGGCGACGCTCCGCCGATCGTTGCGGCCAGGCCCGCCACCACCGTCACCACGAATCCGAGACCGATGATCGCACCGAGGTACGCACCCTGCTCGGAGTAGATCGGCCCGGCGAACGCCCGGTAGCCGATGCGGGCGAGACGACCGACCCGGTGATCGAGACGCGGCATGAACAGCTGCTGGATCCGCAATCCGTACTGTTCGGTCTCTTGCGCCAGGCGGGCGAACACCTTCGGGTTGGACCCGTGTCGGGCCCAGTAGAGGATCGTGGGCGACGTGTTGAGCAACATCACCGTCAAGGTGATCGAGGCGGCGATCAGACCCGACCAGAGATGACGCAGATGCCGCCGGGCGATCGTGGCGATCAATCCTGCGGCGACGGCCAGGTATCCGAAGAAGACGCCGTAGTACGAGCCGGTCGATCCGAGCCCGATACAGCCGGCCAACACCCACCCCGCCTGACGATCCAGCCGCCAGCCCGGCCACCACCGTTGCCGCTGACCGACGAACGGGGCGTCATCACCCATCACCGTCAAAACGAACAATACCGCGAGCGGGACCAGCGCATAGGACGACAGCAGGAGGTGCGAGGAGTTGCGGAGCAGGTGGTACGGCACGAACGCGTACAGCAACGATCCGACACCGGCCAGCCACGCCCTCGCCCCCAACCGGCGCAACACGTAGTGCGAAGTGGCGGCCGCGAGGGCGAATCCCAACAGGAAGAACAGATTGACCGCCGTGGCCGGCGAGCAGAACCATGTGATCATCCGGAGTACGAGCAGATTGAGATTGTCGACGCCCTGGGGAAGGTCGTAGAGCTGTTGTCCGTACGGAAACCCCATATGCGATGTCGTGAGATAGCTGCCCGACTGCTTCAGCTCGCGTGCCACCATCAAATAGAACGTCGCGTCTCCGTCGTACTCGATCGGCACGCTCAGCGGTGCCCGCCACATCTGCAGCACCGGGACCGCACACAGCCCGGCGATCAGCGCGACGAGACCGGACTCGCGACCCCATCGAGGCGATTCGCCGGTCGCAGACACCGGGCCGATGGTACCGGACGCCGCAGCGCCCTCACGGTACATCGGTCGAGGATCGACGCTCTGCGTGGCGATCCGTGGATTAGCCTGTCGGCCGCTGATGACTGCTCACCTCCTCCACGGGCTCGACGGGCTTGCCGGCCGCATCTGTGTCGTCACGGGAGGACTGGGTTTTGTCGGGTCGAACCTGGCGGTCGCCCTGGCCGACGCCGGCGCCCACGTCCGGGTGGTCGACGCGCTGATCCCCGAGCACGGCGGCGACCGCCGCAACCTCGAACCCGGCCCCGCCACGATGCCCGGCGCCACGGCACGGTCGACCGCCCCGAGGATGCCGATCAGCACGGTGATCGCCGATATCGGCGCGGCCGAGATGGGCGACGTGCTCAATGGTGCCGCCGTCATCTTCAACGTCGCCGGCCAGGTCAGCCATCTCGCCAGCATGACCGATCCACTGCGCGACCTCGACGTCAATGTGCGCAGCCATCTGGGATTTCTCGAGTTGGTTCGTCGGGTGAGTCCGGCCGCCCGACTCGTGCTCACGTCCACTCGGCAGGTGTACGGCCGCCCGTCGTACCTGCCGGTGGATGAACTCCATCCGACGAACCCCGTCGACGTCAACGGCATCGACAAGCTCGCCTGCGAGCAGTTCCACCTGCTATACGGGACGGTCCACGGTCTACAACCGACGATTCTGCGGCTGACCAACGTCTTCGGTCCGCGCCAGAATCTGGAGAAGAACGATCTCGGCGTGCTCCCTGTGTTCGTACGCCGGGTGCTTCGGGGCGAACCCATCGACCTGTTCGGCACCGGCGAGCAGCGCCGCGACTGTCTCTACATCGACGACGCCGTTCGGGCCATCGTGGCGGCCTCGTTCGCCCCGGGGGCCGTTGGCGAGATCATCAACATCGGCAACACCACCAGTTGGAGTCTGCATGAGATCGCTTCGACGATGATCAGCGCAGCAGGAACGGGCAGCGAACTCCGCTTGGTCGAGTTTCCCCCCGATCTCGCCCGGATCGACATCGGTGACTTCGGCTGCGACGTGACCAAGGCGTTGCATCTTCTCGGCTGGAAGCCGGAGATTTCACTGCCGGAGGCAGTCGAACGGACGATCTCCTTCTACCGTCAGTACCCGTGGTATCTGTCCCCGTCGTCGACCTGAGCCGCCGTACCCGTCGTCACGCCGCCGCCTTCGCCGAGGTCGTCGAGCGTGTGACCACGACTGGTCACGTGCTCCTCGGCGCCGAACTGACCGCGCTCGAAGCCGAGCTCGCCGTCTGGTCCGGCCACGGGCACGTGCTCGGTGTCGCCTCAGGGGCGACGGCGATCCAATTGGGCCTCGCCGCCCTCGGTGTCGGACCGGGTGACGAGGTGCTTGTCCCCGCATTCACGGCCGTGCCGACCGCATCGGCGGTCTGCGCCGTCGGCGCCACCCCGGTGTTCGTCGATGTCGAGCCGACCACCGCAACGGTCGACCCACAGGCATGGAGTGCAGCACGCACCGATCGCACAAAGGCGATCATCGTCGTCCACCTGTATGGCCGGCCCGCCGATGTCCCGGTCATCGACCTGCCCGTGATCGAGGACGCGGCCCAGGCCCATGGCGCGCTCGATCCGGCCGAACGACGCAGCGTGGCCGTCGCCTACTCGTTCTATCCGACGAAGAATCTCGGCGGGATCGGCGATGGCGGCGCCTTGGCCACCGACGACGATGAGATGGCCGCGACGATCCGTCGGCTGCGCGTCCACGGGATGACGGAGCAGTACGTCCACGTCGACCGGTCGCAGAACTTTCGGATGTCGGAACTAGAGGCGGGCTGGCTACGCGTCGGTCTGCCGCACCTGGCCGCCGACAACGACCGCCGACGTGCCATCTCGGCCGCCTACCGCCACGCGGCACCGCAGCTCACCTGGCAGGCCGGCCACCCCCGCCACGTCCATCACCTGTGCGTGATGCGAGCCCCCGATCGAGCGGCAACCCGCGACCGGCTGGCCGCCCTCGACGTGACGACGGCGATCCACTACCCCCTCGCCCTCACCCGGCAACCGGCCTATCGGGAGCTGACCCGCCTGCCGTGCCCCGAGGCCGAAGCATGGGCGACCGAGTGCGTCTCGCTGCCGTGCTTTCCCGAGATGACCGACAACGAGGTGGAACTCGTCGCAAATGCGCTACGGACCATATGAGCGCTGCGAGGATGGGGGAAATGGGCAGTCGGGCTGATCGCAATCCTCTGGTGGCCAGCGTTTCGGCCTTCTTCCCGTGCTACAACGACGCCGGCTCGATCGGGAGGATGGTCGGCGATGTCGACAAGGCGTTGCAGGGCCTGGTCGACGACTACGAGATCATCGTCGTCAACGACGGTTCACGCGACGACTCGGCGATGGTCCTGGCCGAGCTGATCGAGCAGTATCCGGCCCTGAGTGTCATTCACCACGAGCAGAATCGAGGCTATGGCGGCGCGCTGATCTCGGGGTTCACCGCAGCCACCAAGGAGTGGATCTTCTACACCGACGGCGATGCCCAATACGACGCGGCCGAGGTCGCCGATCTGGTCGCCGCCGTCCGGGCGGGTACCGACATCGCCCAGGGATGGAAGATCGGGCGAGGCGATTCGTGGTATCGAAAGGTCATCGGGCGGTTGTACCACCATGTCGTGAAGCTGCTGTTCAGCCTGAAGGTTCGCGATACGGACTGCGACTTCCGGTTGTTCCGCCGCCAACTGTTCGTCGACCATCCGCTCACCTCGACGAGCGGGGTGATCTGCGTGGAGATGATGCGGCGGTTCGAGCAGGCTGGGGCCTGGTACGTCGAGGTGCCGGTCCATCACTACTTCCGCCCGTCGGGCAAGTCCCAATTCTTTCGCCTGCCGGCGATCGCCCGATCCGCTCGTCAGTTGCTGGCCCTGTGGTGGCGCCTGGTAGTACGCGGCCGGTGATCGGCGCGGCGCAGATCAGCGCGCCAGCCTTTCCAGTCCGACGCGGTCGACGATCCGGCTCGCCCCGCGCCGCAACTCGAGCAATCCGAGCTTCTGGGCTTCTCGAAGGGCACGATTGACCGTCGCACGGGTGGTCCCCGTCAGTGTCGCCAACTCCTCCTGACCGAGATGGATCCAGCCGGCTTCGTCGCTGGCGATGCCGAGTTCATCAAGCCGGACGAGCTGTCGGTGCACTCGTTGGTGCGCCGGGGTGAACATCAGGTCCATCAACTGGCTGGTGAGCAGCCGATTGCGGTCGGCAAGCACGGCGACCAGGAAGCGATCGACACCGGGGTTCGCCTGACGCAGCCGATCGAAGTCGGCGCGGCGGATGAGACGGGTCTGGCCCGGCGACACCGAGCTGACCGTGGCCGACCTCACCGCATTGTCGGAGATCAGCGCCAGCTCCCCGAACACCGCACCCGGAGGAAATGCGTTCACCGTCAACACATGACCCTGGGTATCGGCACTACGGGCGACGAACAGCCCTCGCTCGACGATGTGCAACGCGTCTCCACCGTCTCCTTCGTGGAAGACGATTTCGTTTCTCCCGTACCGGCGGACGACGGTATGACGAAGCAGATCGGTCCGTTCCGGCTCGGTCAATACCCCCAAGAGCGTGTCCACGGCACAGGTGTCTACCACCCACGACCCGGCCGACAGCGGCGCGACCGACCGCGGAACGTCTGATGTCATCGCCGTGGCGACGATAGACCGCTACGCCGAGTAGGCAAGCCCGGTCAGGTATGGCGAGCGGCTGAGCCGGTTCAGCAGGCGCTGACGGGTGGGGCCGAGGCTCCCAACGGGCCGGCCCACCGCCTCACTGACCTCGGCGTAGTGCGGACGGTCGTCACGATGCAACAGGACCAGCAGTTGACGGTCCCTGTCGTCCAGTTGGGCCAGCGCCTGGTGCATCGAATGACGGGTCTGCGAGCGACCACAGCGCCGCAAGGCCTCGTCCTCGGGCGAATCGACATCGGTCGCCACATCACCGAAGTCGGCCTGCGGGATCGAGGCCGACATCTTGCGCGACATCTCGATCGCCGTCCGTCGGGTCACGACCATCAACCAGGCGATCACTCCCTCGGGCTCACGCAAGGTGTGCACGTGCTTGACCAGCCGCTCGAATACCTCCTGGGCGACATCGTCGGGGTCGCCACGCGCCCCGACGAGCATCACGGCGCGACATCGAACGAGTGGGAAGCAGAGTTCCATCAATTCACCCAATGCCGCCGGTTCGTCGTGCTGCGCGCGACGAACCAGGGCTGCGGCGCGGGAAACGTCGACTCGTTGGATAGCTCCGGAATGCGATGCGACGGCCATACCACGATGATCTGCTCATCGGGTTGTGTTGTCGTCGCCGACCGACACACAGCAGATGTGTCCGCCGGCATGCTCACCGATCGCTCGGAGTGGACGTTCCGGCACCCTGCGAAGCGGCGTGGTCCCGGGCACGAAATTCCATCGTATCGTCGACGTGGGCGCTACCTGATCGTCCCGACAACCGGCAGGTCGAAGGCCAGGCACAGTAGTTGGTACAACATGCGCCCCGTGGCACCCCAGATCGTCTCATCGTCCAGTTCGAAGAATTGGATGGCGAAGTCGTCGGGGGGCACCCCCCACCGCTCCTCGCGGTGCGTATCGGGGCGGACGAGATCAGCCAGCGGCACGAACAGCACGCGTTCCACCTCGGCCGGGTTCGCTTGTAACGTCGGTCGGGCCGCCAACCGGGCCACCAGCGGGACGATGTAGCTGCGCGACACCATGGTGTTGAGATGGTCGAGCTCACCGCACACGGTGACCAGCTCCGGTCGCAGGTCGACCTCTTCGTGTGCCTCACGCAGCGCCGCGTCCACAACAGTCTCACCCGTGTCGAGGCGACCGCCCGGGAAGCTGATCTCACCTCGATGATGGGACAGGCGGGTTGATCGCCGGGTAAGCACCACCTCGGCGCCGTGCTCGCCATCGAACAGAGCAATCAGCACCGCCGCAGGACGGGAATCGTCGAAAGCCGGGGTGAGCCCCCGCTGCGGATCGACCGGAGGCACCGCACCCAGGACCGCGTCGAGCGAGAGACGTTCGAGGGCGTCGCGGCTCATCGGCCACGGCGACGGCCGTCCGGGGGCCCACGTCACAGGTCGGGGGATGTGTTGGTCGCCGCCGGGCCGACGACTGCCGGCCATCGTGCGGCCGCGGTCGGCCACGAGAGCTTTACTCCGCCGGCTGCCAGCCGCTCTCGACCAATTGACGCAACAGACCCGGCAGACCGGCCGTCTTCAGATTGGCCAGCACCCGACCGGGGGATTCATCGCCCCGTTCCCATTCCTCCCAGTGGCCGAGCATCTTGGCAAGGTCGGGGGCAGGGATCTCAAACGGCATCCTGCCAGGATACGGCCCGAATCTCCTTCACGACCCCTTGCGTCGCCGGTAGAGCTTGACGCCTCCTGCGGCGACTCGACCTGCCATCCGTCCGATCTCGTCGGAGCGACCGTCGGCCGCGATCGGCGCCTTCTTCGGCCGCTCGGCGTAGTTGGTCCGCCAGGCGACGAATCCCATCACTCCGCCGACGCCGACGAGCGTCAATTGGGTCGCACTTTCGAGCTGGCTGTTGAACACCACCGCGGCGACGACCATGGCGGCGGCGAGGGCGAAATCGGTCACGCGGTGGACGCGGCGCGGAATCGACCGGAACGCCGACAACGGCCCGGCGACCGCCGAGGCGTTGATCATCACCAACAGTCCGAAGAGCGACGGAATCAGCGGTTTGGTGGACTGCACCCCCTGGGATATCAGAGCGATACCCAGGATGTACTCGACCAGTTGATGCATCCAGAACGGGCGTTTCACGACCAAGAGTCTGCCGGGCCGATGGCGAAATACGGGTGTGCGGCCGGATCGATGAGCTGCAGGGTGCCGATCAGGTCGTCAATCGCCAGCGAGACACAGCCGCTCGTCGGCCTGGCCGTACCCGAGTTGCGCCCGGCCCCGTAGTTATGGCGATGCAGGAAGATCGCCGCGGCGTACGGCGTCTCGCCGGGCGCATCGCCCGACACCGTCGGCTCGGGATTCGCCCCGATGACCGCGGCATGGACGTAGACGTCGCCGATCCGTTGCAGATACTCGTCATCGGGCCCCGGACAGTCCGGATGGTTGACGAGATGGCCGTATGCCGGGTCGCCCGGAGTGGCCCCCCAGCAGTCCTCGGGCGTAACCCGCCGGTACGCGCCGCGCACCCCCGGGTCGGCGCCGTTGCCGAAGAACTGGAATGCATCGCCGTCCCATGCCGTGTTCGTGCCGAGGGGAAACAGGCCGGCCGGCGTCGTACCGTCGCCGGATCGACGTTCAATCAGCAGGCGGGTGCCGTTGCGACCGACCATCGCCGGTTGATTGCCTCGCTCGCACGACCAACTTCCGTC
The DNA here is from genome assembly GCA_031371195.1 of Actinomycetes bacterium. Taxonomy (GTDB): domain Bacteria; phylum Actinomycetota; class Acidimicrobiia; order Acidimicrobiales; family Ilumatobacteraceae; genus JANMJD01. The sequence continues at coordinate 9,439 of JANMJD010000265.1, forward strand.
GACCTCACGGCGTACCACGTCGACGGCACCGGTGGTCGCCGACCAGCCCGCCGTGCGCACGACGATCAGCTGGCCGACCTCGGGATGAGCTGCGCCGATACGGGCGGCGAGCGCCAGATCACAATCGAAGTCGACCCCGTGGCTGGCGGCTCGTGCGGCGGTCGTCGTCGCCTGCGCCCCGGACTCGATGGTGCCGACCACAGACACCGGAAGCGGCACAGGTGGTGGCGACGGTTGCGGCGTCGAGGAGGGCGCCACGGCGGGCGACGACGACCCGAGCGGCGCGGCCGACACGGAATTCTCACCGGACGCCGGCGTGCCACAACCGGCGACGATGAGGAGGGTGATCCATGCGCCGATCGCACCGAAGGCGCGGGAAGCCGTCACATGGTCACGCTACCCGGTCACAGCTCGCTCGTAGTCGGCCGCCGCCCGACGGCGCGGGCTCTCCTGACCGCGCGGCCGGCCGTCGGGACGCAGCGTCCTACGCTGCTGTCGTGCCTGCGAACGTCTCATTGCTCTTCGATCGCCTCCTGTCCTTCTCGCTCGCTCTTCCGGGAGCGTGGGAGGACCACCCCTGGGACGACCTCGTCGTCAAGGTCGGCAAGAAGATCTTTGTGTTCATCGGCAGCGAGCAGCACCCGACGGTCTCGGTGAAGTTGCCCGACTCCAAGGAGCAGGCGCTGCTGTTGGGCTGCGCCCGCCCTACCGGCTACGGCCTGGGCAAGGCCGGCTGGGTGACCGTGTCGGCCGACGGACCCGAGTGTCCACCGGTCGACGTGTTGGAGGACTGGATCGAGGAGAGTTACCGGACGATCGCGCCCAAGAAGCTGATCGCCGAACTCGACGCCGGTTCACGCTGACGGGCCTGCCTCGGCCGACTCCGGCGACACGGGAACCCGCGTCCGGGCCGGCAGGACGATGCGGAAGATGCACCCGGCATTGGGCGTCGAGACCACCGAAATCTGCCCGTCGTGAAGTTCGACGATCGACTTGGCGATGGACAGGCCGAGACCCGAGCCACCGGTGTGACGCGAGCGGGACGGATCACCGCGTATGAACCGCTCGAACACGTGGGCCTGACGGTCGAGGTCGATCCCCGGGCCATGATCGACCACCTCGATCGTCACGTCATGCGAACCACGGGCCCCGCGCACCTCGATCGGCGTGCCCGCCGGGGTATGGACGAGCGCGTTGTGGACGAGGGCGCCGATGGCCTGCTGGAGTCGTTCGGAGTCCCCCGTGACGGCCAGGGGCGAGGCGCACTCCACGGTGATCGCACGCGTCGGATCGACGACCCGGGCATCGCTACCGACTCCTTCGAGGATCGATGCGATGTCGATCGGCTGGCTACGGATTTCTCGATGCTGGTCGAGCTTGGCCAGCAGGAGCAGCTCGTCGACGAGTGAGCCCATCCGCTGCGCCTCGGCCGTGATCCGCCGCATCGCATCGTCGAGCGACGAGGGATCGGTCAGCCCACCGCGTCGATACAGATCGCCGTAGCCGCGGATCGATGTCAGGGGGGTGCGCAACTCATGAGACGCATCGGTCACGAACTGCCGCAAGCGGTCGTCGGCTGCCTGTCGTTCGTCGAGCATCGTATTCAGCGCCGATGACAACCGCCCCGCTTCGGTGCGCGGCGGATACTTATCGATACGACGGGTCAACTCCCCGGCCGTGATCGCATCGGCGGCATCAGCCACGTCGTTGATCGGCTTGACACCGAGTCGCATCACCCATGCCGCGGTGAGTCCGATCACGCCGAGTACCGCCAATGCGGCCAGCCCGGTCGCCAGCAACAACCGGCGGTAGGCATCGTCGGCATGCTCGAGTGAGAGCGCGACCACATCCCATCCGCCGCGCGGGCGACTGGCAATCGTCACCGCCCGGAATCGGGCCCCGGCCGTGCCCTCGGTCGTGAACGGCGTGGAGACCGCCTCCGGCGATCGCGTGGCGTCGGCGACGGAGACCACCGGTTCGCCGGTCGCCAGGTCGGTGGCGAACTGACGGGTGACGACACCATCGGCATCGAGGTGACCGACGAACAACTCCGACAGTCGACCGACACGATCCGACATCGGCGCCGGGCTGCCGACATCGGTGCCCGAAGCGGGCGGTGGTCGGCCATCGACCGGAGCACCGAAGGGGCCGTCGCCGTAGAGCAGGCCCATGGCAAAGGGAACTGCGCCGACGAGCTGTTGATCGACCTGATCGGTAAGGAATCGTCGTTGCGCGTTGGCGACGAGGTAGCCCGCTACGGCGAAGGTCAAGGCGACTCCGACCAGGCCGACGAACAGTCGGGTGCGGAGTTTCATGGATCGATACGCAGGCAGTAGCCCGCGCCGCGGACCGTGTGAATGAGTTTGGGGGCGACGTCATCGACCTTACGGCGCAAGTAGCTCATGAACGTTTCGACGACCGACACGTCGCCCTCGAAATCGTATTCCCACACGTGATCGAGGATTTGAGCCTTGGTCACGACCCGCCCGGCATTGACCAGCAGATACCGCAGCAGTTTGTACTCCGTCGGGGAGAGCGCAACGGTGGAACCGGCGCGCGTCACTCGCCGCGCCGCGTGGTCCATCTCGAGATCGGCCACCCGGAAGACCTCATCCGACAGCTGGTGCCCGCCCCGGCGGAGCACGACATGGACACGGGCGATCAGCTCGGCCAGGGCGAAGGGCTTGACCAGATAGTCGTCACCGCCGAGCATCAATCCGGCGACGCGGTCGTCGACGCTCTCGCGCGCCATCAGGAACATCACGGGTACCCGTGATCCGTCGCCCCGTAAGCGGCGCAGCACCTCGAAACCGTCGAGCCCGGGCATCATCACGTCGAGGATCACCATGTCCGGCGGTCGCTCGGCAACATGGGCCAGCGCATCACGTCCGTTCGACGCCACCGTTGCCTCGATGCCCTCGAGACGCAAGGCCGACGCGACGAGGAATGAGATGTTCTCCTCGTCGTCGACGACGAGGACCGATGGCGTTCGATCGGACGCGTTGCGCATACGTGGTCCGATCCTACGACTCGGGGGCGGTGACGTTCCGGCGGCCGAAGTCGTCGTCGAGCGGCCGGCGGGCGATGTCGCCGAGATCGATGCGTCCGTGGCCGGCGAGGAAGCCACGGGCGAGGCGCCAGATGCCGCGCAGATCGTCTCGGATGGTCTGGGCCACCTTGACACTGCTGTCGGGATCGTCCACCCACGTCACCGGCACCTCGTGGACCCGAAGACCGTTGCGTTCGGCGAGCAGCAGCAACTCGGTGTCGAAGAACCAAGCGTTGTCCTCGATCCGCGGGATCAACCTGTCGGCGACATCACTCCTCATCGCCTTGAAGCCGCATTGCGCATCATGGAAGCCGTTGGCGAACACTGCGTGGAGCAGTGCGTTGTAGCTCCGTGAGATGATCTCGCGTCGCGATCCCCGGGCAACGTTCGCGCCGTTCACCAGTCGGGACCCGATCGAGATGTCGGACCGGCCGCTGACGAGCGGGGCGACCAGCGGCAGCAGCGCATCGAGTCCGGTGGACAGATCGACGTCCATATAGGCGACGATCGCCGCGTCGTTGCCGGTCCACGCCGAGCGCAGGGCGAGACCGCGTCCCTTGCCGTCGAGGTGCACCGCCCGCACGCCGGGCAGCCGATGCGAGAGCGAGGCGGCCAGCGGCCAGGTGAGATCGGTCGAGGCGTTGTCGACGATGGTGATCCGCCAGGTGAACGGGAACCCCGCGCCGAGGTGGCGGTGCAGCGTCGTCACACTGGTTTCCAATACCGCAGCCTCGTTGTACACCGGCACGATGATGTCGACGACCGGGGTGACGACGACCGAGTCGACCGGCGCGGGTGGCAGGGTCCCGTCGGCGGCGTGGGCGACAACGGCGCGGGCGATGGTGGTGTTGACCATTCCGGCATGATGTGGAATCGACCTTGGGTTTCGTTGGGAGCCACCTTCAGATTTGCTGGCAGCGCACCGGCTCACAGGAAACCTGAAGGCCGCTCACAGCCCGTCCGAAGTGGGGTATCCGATGCTGTGTGTCTCATTGCCCCAGGAGTGAATGACGATGATCACCATCACCGCGCCCACCGACGAGCCCACCGAACAACCTCTTCCGATCGGGGAACCTCCCCGCCGGACCCGCGCGTTCGAGGCGACGATCGCCCTGGCCGCACTGGTGCTGAACTCGTGGGCACTGTCGCGCAACGGGTACGGAAACGTCTACTACGCCGCGGCGGCTCGATCGATGACCTCGAGCTGGCACAACTTCATCTACGCCAGCTATGACGCCGGGGGATTCATCACCCCCGACAAGCCGCCGTTCGCCCTGTGGGTGCAGGCGGTGTCGGCCAAGATCTTCGGCTTCAGCTCGTGGAGCCTGCTGCTGCCGTCGGCGATCGCCGGCGCATGCTCGGTCTGGCTGCTCATCGTCACCGTCCGGCGCGTATGGGGCCGGCCGGCCGGTCTGGCCGCCGGCATCGCCCTGGCGCTCACGCCGATGATGTTCGCTGTCAGCCGATCGAGCAATCCCGATGCCATCCTCGTGCTGACCTTGGTCGCCGCTACGTGGACGGCCGAGCGGGCCATCGCCACCGACCGTTACCGCTGGTCGGTCATCGCCGGGACCGTGGTCGGCCTCGGGTTCCTGACCAAGATGCTCGCCGCCGGAATCGTGTTACCGGCGATTGCCGCGGCGATCGTCATCGGTCTGCGCACCAGGTGGCGTCGGTCGTTCACCCATCTCGCCCTGATCGGCGCATGCTTCGCCGGGGTCAGCGGTGCCTGGGTCGCCCTGATCGACCTCAGCCCGAACAGCCCGTTCGTCGGAGGCAGCACCGACGGCACGGCGTGGAATCTCGTGTTCGGCTACAACGGCTTCGGGCGGGTGTTCGGCGCAGGCGTCGGTGGGGGCGCGCAGGGAGGGCCACCGCGCGGCTTTCCCGGTGGCGGCGCGGGACCGTTCGGTTCGATTGGGGGGATCGATCAGTTCGGCGGCCAACCGGGCGTCGGTCGACTGTTCAACGCCGACATGGGCGACCAGGTGATGTGGCTCTCGGTCATCGTCGGCGTAACGATCATCGCCGGGCTGGTCGTCGCGGTGCGCGGCCGGCGCCGCGACGCCAGGGCGGGCTCGATCGCCATGTTCTCGATCTGGCTGATCGTCGGCTACCTGCTGTTCGCCTTCGCCGAAGGGATCTTCCACAACTACTACGTCTCGGCCATCGCCCCCGCTCTCGCCGCGTTGGTCGGCATCGGGGTGGCGCTGGTGCTCGAAGGTGGTCGCATGGCCCGGTTGATCGCCGCAGCATCCGTGGCGGCCACGGCGGCGGTGCAGCTGATCCTGCTGCGCCGGGTCGCCGCCTTCGAGTGGCTACGAGTCGCCGTCCCGGTGTTGCTCGGCCTCACCGCGCTGAGCCTGGCCATCGGGGCATTTCGCCCCAAGCTCGACCGTTGGCGGTCGGCCATCATCGTCGGCGGGCTGGCCAGCGCACTGCTCGCCTCGGCGATGTGGATCGGTAGCGGTATGGGTCGAGCCGAGACCGCCACATTCCCCGATGCCCGCCCCGCCACCGGTGTCGCCGATGGTCCGGGCGGTCTTGGACAGGGCGGTCTTGGACAGGGCGGTTTTGGACAGGGCGGTCTTGGACAGGGCGGTCTTGGACCGGGTGCGACGTCGATCGACACCGCCGTATTGGACTACCTGCAGGCCAACACCACGACGGAGAAGTGGATCCTCGCCGTACGCAGTTCGATGGAAGCCGGTAGCTCGATCGTCGCCGGCTATCCGCTGCTCGCCATGGGCGGGTTCTCCGGCGGCGACCCGGCAATGACCGCCGACCGATTGGCCGGACTCGTCGACGGGGGCGAGCTTCGGTATGTCAGCACCGGCGGCGGCGACAGTTTCGCAGGAGGGGGAGGCGGCGGCTTCGGAGGAGCCGGCAACATCTCGACCGGCAACATCTCGACTTTGGTAGCTGCCGCATGTGCGCAGGTCGACCTGACAGGTATCGGCTCGGCCGGAAACGCACCGACGATCTACGACTGCCGTGGCAAGGGAGAGGCGATCCTGGAAGCCGCCAAGGCAACACCGGCGACCGGCGGTGGACAGGCGGCGCCACCCGCAGATGGAGGTGCTGGCCGGCCGGTCTCCGCCGAGCTGACCACATGTCTGACCGGCCAGGGCATCGACGCGACCGTGTTCGGGCAGGGTCCGCCCGACTTCACCGACCCGAAGATCGGTGCCGCCATGCAGGCCTGCATGCAGTACCTGCCGAGCGGTGGCCCTAACGGGCCGTAGCTCCGGGGCGAGCCCACGAACAAGGCGAACCGCCCAAACGCAAAGACGGCCCGGACCTTGCGGTCCGGGCCGTCTCGGTTTTCGATGGTTCAGGAGGTGGCGATGGAGCCGAGGCTCACATCAAGCCGCCCATACCACCCATGCCGCCCATACCACCCATGCCGCCGCCGGGCATGCCGCCACCGGCGGGGGCCTTCTCGGGCTTGTCGGCAACCAGGCACTCGGTCGTGAGCACCAGCGCAGCGATCGACGCGGCGTTCTGCAACGCAGCGCGGGTCACCTTGGCGGGATCGATGATCCCGGCCTTGACCAGGTCTTCCATCTCGCCGGTCGCCGCGTTGAAGCCCATGTTCTTCTTGGCCTTCTCGACCTGCTGCACGATGATGCCGCCTTCGAGACCGGCGTTGTCGGCGATCGCCCGGCAGGGGGCCTCGAGGGCCTCCCACACGGTGCGGGCCCCGGTCGCCTCGTCACCTTCGAGGGTGGCGGTCAGCTCGGCTACCGCGGCGCGGGCCCGGAGCAGGGCGGTGCCGCCACCGGCGACCACGCCTTCCTCGATGGCTGCACGAGTGGCCGAGATGGCGTCTTCGATGCGGTGCTTCTTTTCCTTGAGCTCGACCTCGGTGGCCGCGCCGACCTTGATGACGGCAACGCCGCCGGCCAGCTTGGCGAGCCGCTCTTGCAGCTTCTCGCGGTCCCAATCGGAGTCGGTGTTCTCGATCTCGGCCTTGATCTGGGAGATTCGTCCCTGAACATCGGCCTTCTCGCCCGAACCATCGACGATGGTCGTGTTGTCCTTGGTGATGATCACGCGCTTGGCCCGACCGAACAGGTCGAGGGTCACGTTCTCGAGCTTCAGACCGACCTCTTCGGAGATGACCTGGGCGCCGGTGAGCACGGCCATGTCCTGCAGCATCGCCTTGCGACGATCGCCGAACCCGGGAGCCTTGACGGCGACCGAGTTGAACGTGCCGCGGATCTTGTTGACAACCAGCGTGGCCAGGGCCTCGCCGTCGATGTCCTCGGCGATGATCACCAGCGGGCGGCCGGTCTTCATGACCGCTTCGAGCGCTGGGAGCATCGTCTGGACCGACGAGATCTTCGACGAGTTGAGCAGGATGTACGGATCTTCGATGATCGCTTCCTGGCGCTCGGCGTCGGTCACGAAGTACGGCGACAGGTAGCCCTTGTCGAACTGCATGCCCTCGGTGAACTCGAGTTCGGTGCCGAACGTGTTCGACTCCTCGACGGTGACGACACCATCTTTGCCGACCTTGTCGATCGCCTCGGCGATGACCGCGCCCACCGAAGGATCGGCGGCCGAGATGGTCGCCACGGCGGCGATGTCGGACTTGTCGTCGACGTCTTTGGCCTGCTTGGCGATGTTGGCCACAGCAACGGCGACGGCCTTCTCGATGCCCTTCTTCAAGCCCATCGGGTTGGCGCCGGCGGCGACGTTGCGCATGCCTTCGCGGACCATCGCCTGGGCGAGGACCGTAGCGGTGGTCGTTCCGTCACCGGCGACATCGTTGGTCTTGGTGGCGACTTCTTTGACCAGCTGGGCGCCCATGTTCTCGAAAGGATCGTCGAGTTCGACTTCCTTGGCGATGGACACACCGTCGTTGGTGATCGTCGGCGCACCGAACTTCTTGTCGAGCACGACGTTGCGACCCTTCGGGCCGAGGGTGACCTTGACCGTATTGGCCAGCTTGTTCACCCCGGCTTCGAGGGCGCGACGCGCCTCGTCATCAAACTTCAGCATTTTCACCATGTGGGTTCAGCTGCTCACTTCTCGACGATGGCGAGGACGTCACGGCTCGACAGGATCAACAGATCCTTGCCGTCGATCGTGATCTCGGTGCCGCCGTACTTGGAGTACACCACGGTGTCGCCGACGCTGATGTCGAGGGCGATGAGTTCACCGCTGGTGTCGGAGCGCTTGCCCGGGCCCACGGCGAGGACGGTGCCCTGCTGGGGCTTCTCCTTGGCGGTATCGGGAATCACCAAACCGGAAGCGGTGGTCATCTCCGCTTCGTTGGCTTGTACGACAATGCGGTCTTCAAGGGGCTTGAGAGCCATGTGCGGGGCCTCCATCTACTGGCGTTAGCACTCGGACGTTGAGACTGCTAAGGGTACGCGACAACCACCCCCGTTAGCAACCGCAACCCGAGAGTGCTAACCAAGTGGGCGCACAATCCGGTTCGGGTTCGCGCATCCGTGTCAGCCCAAGTCGGTCAGGCAGCGTTATGTGGGGCATGGAGGCAACGACGATGGGCGACATGGCCATGACCGAGCGTTGGTGTTGTTCGAGGACTTCTACGCCGAGCACTGCCGCGGTGCGCTGGCGCTGGCGCTGGCGCTGGACGCTCACCGGGAGCGGCGCCAGCGCCGAAGAACTGACCCAGGACGCGTTCGTCGAAGTGTTCCGCCGGTGGACGACGGTCAGCGCCGTCGACAGCCCGGGTGGATACGTCCGCCGAGTGGTACGACGCGGGCGGTCAGCCGATGGCGGCGGCTCGGACGTGAGGCGAACGTGCTTGCCCAGTTCGCCAGCCGAACGTCCGATGCGACTCCCGAGCCCTCACCGCCGGACGACGAGTTCTGGGCAGCCGTGCGTTCGTTCTCACCACGTCAGGCCCAGGTCGTCGCGTTGTTCTACCTCGAGGACCATCGACCATTTCCCAGGCCAACTTCGCGCCGCGTTCATCCTCGACGGCCTGGTCGCCTACGCCGCCGACGCCTCGTTCAACCAGCAGCCCGACCCGTCCGTGCCGCTGCTGGAACGGCACATGAATCGATACGCGAAGGTGTATGAGCGCGCCGTCGGCGGCCTGGTCGGGCTGATCGTCAATGACGTGCCGACGTATCCGGGTGACGGCGCGACGACCGAGCCGGCGCCGACGATCGACGAAAACGCGGCGACATGGGTGAAAGAACCGACGGTGCCGCGCGGTTCACTCCAATGGCGGCAGGGCGACGTTTCCGTTGTGGCCTACGGCACGTGGGTCACGGAGGAGGACCTCGTCGCGTTGGCCGCCGATGCCGACGTGACAGCTCGCAGGGTGACGGTGGGTCGTGACGAATGGACCTGGCGGCTGGGTCTGCTCGATGGCGACGGCATGAGCCTGGTCATGTTCTGGATCGAGGACGATTCGCTCTTCCTCGCGGCGAGCAATCTCGATGAACGCGAAACCGAGGCCGTGGTCTCCAGCCTGGGGCCGGTTGACACCGCCACATGGGATTTCATGCTCACCCGGACCGTGAACACCCGCGCAGTCAAGGCTTCCACAGCACCAAACCCGACCGACGACAGTGTTCTCGCGACCGAGCCCTGACCCCGAGCTTCGGCTGGCCAGACAGGTGAAGTCTGCTGCTCGATCGAGCGGCTCAGCAGCGGATGACGAGGACCATGGTGCCGTAGGTGCCGTTCGGGCCGGTGTAGTAGGCGATGGCCGCGTGGGTATACGGGGCGTAGATCATGTTGTCGTAGTGCGGGGGAGAGTCGATCCACAACTGGAACAGGTCGGTGTTGCCCGACGAGTAGGCGATGTTCTCGCCGCTACCGCAGCCACCGACGGCCGGATCGCGGGTGGAACCCGGCGAGTGGCTGAACGTCTTGGTCTCGCTCATGCGCTTCGACCATTCGCAGGCGAACTTGAGGGCCAGGTCATCGGGTTGCAGCGCACCGACGCCGACCGAGGCGCGAATCGTATTGATCCGCCCGACATCGCCGGCAACACAGCCGGTGGTCACCGGCGGCGCAGGCGGCGGCAACGTCGCGGCGACGGGAGCTCCCGTGAAGTAGCCGGTGACATCGGCCATCAGATGCTCGCCGCCGGCGCTGTACAGCGCTATACCCCGGGTCGACTCGGTCGTCACCGCCAAGTTGGCCACGGTGTAGCCCGGCGACGGTGCGTTGACGTTCGATGCGTTCGGAATGGTCGTGCCGGCGGGATGCGCCGTGACGAAGCCGGCCGCGACGGCGCCGGTCGACGTGAGGTTGTAGACGAGGGCGATACCCTGGCGCGGCGCGGGGAACTCGACCTCGCGGCCGGCTCCGACGCCCGTGCCCGCCTGGCGCGTATCGAGCGAACGCACAGGCGTGATCGGCACGAAAAGTCCTTCTCCCGAACCCGCCGACGATGCACCGGTGAAGTATCCGGCGATATCGACGAGTACGTGTCCGCCGATGGAGGCGAACACGTCGAACCCCTGCGGCGAGATCGGAACGATCGTCAGCGCAGCACGCGTCTGCCCGGCGGACTCGGTGTTGAGCACCGATGCATCCGGACGCGCCCCGCCGGCCGGCCACGCCGTCCAGAAGCCCTCGCCCGACGAAGCGGTCACGGTGAGGTTGGCGACGATCGCCGACGCATCGGCAGGAACGAAATTGGGGCGGCCGATGCGCACGACCGCATTCGCGCCGATCGGACGGCCGGTGGTCCGCGAATCGTAGACCCGCATCGAACCGGCGGGCAGGCCGACGAACCGTCCGGCGGTGGCCGAGCCGTTCGTGGGCACGAAGGCTCCGGCGACATCGACGAGTACCTGGACCCCGACCGAGGCGTAGATGTCGACGCCGCCGCCACCGAGCGGGATCAACGTCGTATTGGCCACGGTTTGGTTCCAGCCGTTGAGATTCAGCGTCGAGGTGTCGGGACGAGGGGTACCGGCCGGAAAGACCGAGACGTAGCCCGCACCTCGTGACTGGGTCGCCGTGATCGTGAGGACCGCAGCCGTGGCGTCGGCCGGCACACCACCGCGGCCGGCCACTGGAACACGAATCGTCGACGTATCGAGCTTGGTGTATCCCCCTTTGGCCGGGGCACGCGTATCGGCGAGCCGAACCGGACCAACCGGCAGATAGCGCGACGCCGCGCCGTCGGCCGCGGACGCCGCCGGAGCGCGGCCGATCAACGCCCCCGCAACGATCGCCACCAACACACCGCACACCAAACCCGGACTCCGCCGAACCGTCATCGCGTCACTACCCCACCTCGAAAGGCGACGCACCGGCCGCCGGACAACAAGCACGTTACGATCGTAACCAATTCGTCACCGAGTTGCCTAATGCATGACCGAAACAGCCGCAAAACTCACGCTAACTCGCGTTTGCAACGCATTGAGTAATTATTTCGTGCAATATAGCACGGAAGGTCGACATCGTTTCGCAATGAAACTGGGACTCGACGCCCACCCCTCGACGCCCACCCCTCGACGCCCGCTCGGCGCTCCTCGGAAGACGGGCCCGACTCGGCGGTCTTCCGGTCACTTCGGCACGAGTGCATTGCCGAGGCGACGCGGGTCGCCGACGGCCTTCTGCCGGGCGACAACACGGGGCGAAAGGCGGACAATCGCAAAGGCACAAGTCGGTCTACCAGGTCTTTTGACCTAGTAATCGCTCCAATTAGCCGGCTGACGACCTCGACGGGCCGAACGACCCATGCTGTTTCGGGGCCATCGGGTCGGTCGGCCCATTCCGTTTTCGAACGCCTCTCGGCATGATGAACTCACGGTCTTGAAGCCCCGGCGGCAAGACCCGAAGTCGCAAGATCCGCCTCGGCGGATCGAGTCAACAGGTTGTGGTGGGAACCATAAGTTCGGCGCTCAGCCGCCGAACGACCGAGCGAAGCAACGTCATCGGGAGACCGATGACGTTGCTGACGCTCCCTCTTACGCTCTCGACGAAAACTCCCCCGGCTCCTTGGATGGCGTACGCACCCGCCTTGTCGAACGGCTCCCCCGTGCCGATGTACCAGGCGATGTCGTCGTCGCCGATCTCCACCATCTCGACCTTCGTCGTCGCCGACTCGACGATCACCTCGCTGCCCCTCGCCACCGCCAGGCCGGTGTGCACGTCGTGCACCCTCCCCGACAGGAACCGCAGCATCTCCGCAGCCTCGGCGGCGTCGGCGGGTTTCCCGAGGATGTGGCCGTCGAGGGCGACCGTCGTGTCGGCGGCGATCACCAAGGTGTCGATGGAGTAGCGACCGGCGGTGGCCATCGCCTTGCCGAGCGCCAGCCGCCGGACGTAGTCGACCGGTGCTTCACCCCTCACCGGTGTCTCGTCGATATCGGGAGGATCGACGGTGAACACGGCCCCCAGCTGAGCGAGAAGTTCGCGTCGGCGGGGCGAGCCCGACGCCAAAACGAGCCGCACGTCCGCCATCGTTCAGCCGCCGGAGGCCGCAGCGGCCTCGGCGTCGTCGGGCGGGGTGAGGTCGTCGCGGTTGTCGAGGTACCCGTCGGGCAGCGCGACCCGGATCGGACCGTTGTGGTGACCGCGCACGATACGAGCCCCTCCCGGCGGCAGCTCGATCGTCGGATCGACCCCGGCGAGGAGGTCGTCGAGCTCGTCGAGGCTCTCGACCATGCTGAATCGACGTCGAACATCGGAGCCGACCGGGTAGCCCGTGAGATACCAACTGGCGTGCTTGCGGAACTGGCGGATGCCCAGATACGGGTCGAAGTGTTCGCACAGACCCCTGGCATGCTCGGCCATGATCAGCATCACCTCGCCCATGCGGGGCGGGGATCTCCTTGCCGGCGAAGGCGGCGACCAGGTCGCCGAACAGCCACGGGCGCCCGAGGCAACCGCGTCCGATGACGACGCCGTCGCACCCGGTCTGCTCCATCATCGCCAGCGCGTCGGCCGCCTCCCAGATGTCGCCGTTGCCGAGCACCGGGATCTCGGGAACGGCTTGTTTCAGTGCCGCAATCGCTTCCCATCGCGCCGTGCCCGAGTAGTGCTGCTCTACGGTCCGGGCGTGCAGGGCGATGGCCGCGACTCCGGTCTCGGCCGCCGCCCGGCCGGTGTCGAGGAACGTAACCAGGTCGTCGTCGATGCCGATACGGAACTTGCAGGTGACCGGCACGCCGTACGGGATCGCACCGGCCACGGCCTCACGCAGAATCTCCCGCATCAGCCGGCGCTTGACCGGGATGGCCGCGCCGCCACCGCGGCGGGTGACCTTGGCCGCCGGGCAGCCGAAGTTCAAATCGACATGGTCGACGCGGCCAGCGTCGCACAGGCGGCGGATCGCCTCGCCGATGACCGCCGGGTCGCTGCCGTAGATCTGCAGGCTGCGGGGGTTCTCGTCCGGCCCGAACGAGGCCAGTTTCTCGGTCTTGGGGTTGTGGTGGAGCAACGCCACCGACATGACCATCTCGTTGACGTAGAGCAGCCCGGGCCCGAACCGGCGGCAGAGCGCCCGGAACGGGGCGTTCGTCACACCGGCCATCGGCGCCAGCACGACCGGGGCGGCCAGCTCGAGCGGGCCGATGCGCAACGGGGTCATAGGCTCTCGACGCTACCGTCCGGTCGGCGGTGAGTTCAGCCGAAATGCTCGTCGCGGTAAACCTCGGATGCCGGATCGTCGTCTTGATGACATGTCAACCGCACGACAGGGAGAGTTCATGGGAGCCAGACCCTCAAGCCGCGACGGGGACGACTTCGAAGCATTCTTCCGCGCCGAACACCCTCGGCTCGTGGCGATCGGCCTGGCCCTCACCGGCGACCGTGAAGCGGCCCGCGATCTCGCAGCAGAAACACTCGCCCGGGCCCACCGCTCCTGGCCGGGCCTCAAAAATCCCGCCGCCTGGGTTCGCCGGGTGATCACGAACCTCGCCACCGATCGGGGCCGACGGCTGGGACGCGAACGCCGGGCCCTCGCCCGCGTCGCCGCGCAGGCGGTCGCCGTTTCCGGGGCGGCCGATCCCGTGAGCAGCGGCTTCTGGGTCGCCGTACGAGCGTTACCCGAACGACAGCAGGCCGCCGTCGTGCTCCACTACCTGGAGGACCGATCGATCCTCGACGTGGCCTCGACCCTCGGCATCGCCGAGGGAACCGTCAAAGCCACCCTGTTCAAGGCCCGCCACACGCTGGCCGGCACGCTGACATCGCCTGATCAGCCAACGACCCACCGGGAGGTGCAGTAATGGACGACTTCGATCTGTTCGTCAATCGAGCCCGCCACGATCTGGTCGCCGAGGCCAACCGCGTCGCCGACACCGACTCGGCGTACGAGGACCTGCTCAGTGGCATCCAGCCGATGACCCTGCTCCCTGCGGACTCCCCTCAAGGGATTCGCCCCCGCCGGGCGCTGGCCATCGCCACCACTCTCGTTCTCGTCGCCGCCGTAGTGGCCGTCGGCGCGATCATCGC
>JANMJD010000241.1:0-3614 GCA_031371195.1 Actinomycetes bacterium
CGCCGTGCCGTCGATGAGCTCACCAAGCTCGACCAGGTCGCCGGGATCGAGAAGGCCTTCGTCGATCGGTACGCGCAGGTCGTAGGATCCGGCCGGCGGCGGGGCCATCACGGACGCCCGCGATTCGACCACCACCAGGGCGTCGGCCACGGTCGCCGAATCGATCTCCCTTCCGAGAGCATGGCCGCATCGTCGCCCATCTTCCACGGTCCGAATCCTTCGCCGAGGTCCGAGTTCAGATCGATCGTTCGCATCCGTGGCTCCTTTCGTCCGGTGTCATTCTGCGGCTCACCATCTCAGTACACGACCGTCTCGACCATCGGCCGATCGTCGCGAATGCGGTCCCACCCGAGGGGCGTCAGATCGATCGTCTCGTACTGACCGGTCGTGATCAGCTCGGCGACGCCTCGACCGGCCGCCGGGGCATGCATCACGCCGTGCCCGGAGAACCCGGTCGCGAAGACCAGGTTGTGGAGCGTGTCGTGTGGTCCGATGACGGCGTTGTGGTCGAGCAGGTTGACTTCGTAGTGGCCGGCCCACGACCGTCGCAGCCGGAGTTGGTCCATGTCCGGGATCCGCTGGACGAGCAGTGGCCAGTAGACGTCCTCGAACAGGTTGCGGTGCGGCTCGAAGTCGTCGTCTGCGTCGTGGTCGTCAGCAGCTTCCGGCTGGATACCGCCGATGAACCCGTCACCTTCCGGGCGCACCCAGATTCCCGAGGTGTCGAAGAGCATTGGAAAGCCGGCTCGTGGCACGGCGGACTGAAAGTTGAACACTGACCGCTTCTTCGGTACAACCGGCAGGTCGATGCCCGCGAGCGCGGCGAGCCGACCCGACAAAGCGCCGGCGGCGAGAATGCACGTGTCGCACGCAAGGTTCTCTTTCGACGCGATCCGGACAGCGTTCACGGCTCCGTAACTCACGTCGAATCCGGTCACGGTGGCTTGGAGGTACTCGACACCGAGCCGACGTGCAGCGCGTTTGACCAACGAGAGCAGGCTCCACGCGTCGAACCATCCCTCGCCGGTCAGGCCAAACGTGCCGACACCCACGTCGGCGATGTCGAAGTGGGGGAACCGCGAAGCTAGGTCGTCGCCGCAGAGCGCGACGACATCGGCCCCATGACTCCGTTGCATCTCGACTGCGGTCACCCGTTCGGCGATCTGTTCAGGTGTGCCGAGGATCAGGTAGCCGGCCTCGATGTAGCCGATGTGGGCGTCGTCTTCGCCCAGCTGTGTCCCGAGGGTTCGGAGGAGGTCGATCGCGTGAAGGCTCATCGCGATGCAGGTCGGTGTGCCGAACTGTGTGCGGATCGATGCTGCGGACAGCGCGGTCGACGACTGCTCGTAGGACATGTCCTTGTCGATCACCGTGATCGGGCCGGTGTGTCCGGCGCGGCGGAGCTCCCACGCGCAGAAGCTGCCGACGATTGCTCCGCCGACGATGACGATCCGACTGCTCCGCGAAGGGATCATGGCTGCTCGGCGCGTCGCATCAGTTGGGGGTCGACCCGAGGTGAGCGCGGAAGCGGTTCTTGATGTACACAGCATCCCGCGACGGCATGCTGCGCGGCAGGTTCTCGGCACGGACTTTCAGCACGGCCAGGCGTGGTCCTGTCGCTACCTCGGCGTGATCGCGGATCAGTTGCGCGAGTTCGTCGTTCGTGGTGACGACCCGACTCTCGGTGAAACCCATCGCGGTTGCGACCGCAGCGAGATCGATGCCGAGGCCCGTGTGGCTGGTCTGCATGCCGGTCTCTCCGTAACGTCCATTGTCGAGCACGATGATGTCGAGGTTGGTCGGACGGTGCACGGCGATGGTGGCGAGGCCTCCGAGTGCCATCAGTTGCTCGCCGTCGCCCGTGATCACCAGCACTCGACGATCGGGCTGGGCTTGGGCGAGCCCGAACCCGACGAGCGATGCGCCGCCCATCGCTCCCCACAGGTAGTAGTTGGCGTCGTGATCCCCGCAGGCGTGGACGTCGTAGGTGGGAGAGCCGAGACCGGTGACGACAAGAGCGTCGCCGCGCCCGGCGAGCAGGAGTGCGACTGCGTCGCGTCGTTCGAGGACCGAGGACATCGTGATCACCACTTCTTCTTGCCGAGCATGCGTTGTCCGATCAGCACTGCGATCTGCTGATCGGCCTCGTAGGCCATGATGATCGCTTGTTCAATGGTCTCGATGAGATCGTCAGGGTTGTCGACACGCAGCACGGTGACACCGATCGCTTCCAGGCTGGCTTGGGTGGCCTTGCCCATGGGGTTCTGCCACGGGTTGAACTCTGCCCACTCGCCGCGCATCGTCACCAGCATCAACAGTGGTGTTCGGGTGATGATCGGCAGAGAGAGCATGTTGATGCAGTTGCCGACTCCGGAAGACTGCATCAGGATCGCCGGCCGCTTTCCGCCGAGCCACACCCCGGTCGCGACCGCGACGCCTTCCTCCTCGGACGTCAGCACGTTCATGCGGATGTCCGGATCGGACTGAAGGAGGTTGATGAGTGACGTGTGACCTGCGTCGGGGACGTAGCTGACGTGGGATACGCCGGCTTCGCGAAACAGTCGGTGCACCTCGCTCGACCACTCCGACCCGGTCTCGCGAGTCTCTCGTTCCAATGATTCGACGGTCATGTCGTCCTTTCTCGGTGATGTGTGATCGCTGCATCCGACAGGCCGCACGGGTTGCAGGATTTGTCGGTCAGCGACTCGGGTTCTTTGACGATGGTTCTCCTGTGGGGCGTGTGACTGTTGTACCTCTGCCGCACCGAAATATCGTCGACCGGTTCGGTCGACGTGCTATCCCCACAGGGCATACCCGTGGCCTAGGTTTACGGAATGCGTCTGTCGCAGCTCGAAACACTGGTGCACGTTGCGGAACTCGGAAGCCTGTCCCGGGCCGCGGAGCGGCTGCACATCGCCCAACCCGCTCTCAGCCGCCAGGTTCGGCTGCTGGAACGCGAGTTGGGTATGACGCTCTTCGACCGGCACGGACGCGGGATGGTCCTCAACGATTCAGGCCAAGAGGTGTTGCGCCACGCCTACCGTGTGTTCGGCGAGCTGGACGAGATTCGAAACGTCGCGTCCGCCGACGGCGCCGGTCTCCGGGGACAGCTCGCCATCGGGCTGCCTCCCACCGTTGCCGATCTCCTCACCTTGCCGCTCGTGACGGCGCTCACGGACCGTCACCCGAACGCAACTCTGAGAGTGGTCAGCGCCTACTCGAGGTTCCTGCTCGACTGGCTCCGCCGCGGTGACATCGATCTCGCAGTGCTCTACGACGCCGGACCGACAACGGCACTCCACACGACACCGTTGCTCGACGAGGAACTGCATCTGATCGGCCCTCCTGACGCCGGGCTGTCCTTCGGCGCTCCGGTGCCTCTGCGCGATCTCGCTGGGCAACGGATGCTGTTGCCATCCAGAGGACACGGGCTGAGAAATCTGCTCGATCGCGCCGCTGCGGACGCGGGCTTCGACTTCGACGTACGAGTCGAGGCAGACAGCTACGGCGCACTCAAAGACCTGGTGAAAGCTGGCCACGGCATGACGATCCTCCCGCTGGCACCGATCTACGCCGAAGTGAGCGCAGGTGGCCTCTGTGTTGCTTCGCTCGTC
>JANMJD010000294.1:0-13249 GCA_031371195.1 Actinomycetes bacterium
GTCGGCAGCCATCCTCGGCGTCGGGATGGTCAACGCCCCGGTGGCCTGGGCGGCGCTCCGGCTGGTGACCGGGATGTGTCTGGCCGGGCAGTACGTCGTTGCCGAATCATGGCTGAACGACCTGGCCGACAACGACAACCGGGGTCGCCTGTTATCGATCTATACCGTCGTCACCTCCGGTGCCTTCGGGCTCGGCCAACTGCTGCTCAACTCGGTCGACGCCCGGGCGCTCACCGGGTTCGCCATCGCCAGCATCCTCACCTCGCTGGCCATCGCCCCCGTCACGTTGTCCGAGGCCGACGCTCCGCCGACCGAGGGTCGTGAGCACATCTCGCTGCGGGGGCTCGCCCGGGTCGTGCCAACCGGCGTCGGGGCGTGCTTCCTGGTCGGTGCGGCCCATGGTGCACTGACCGGGATGGCGGCGATCTACGCCACCCGGGTCGGGTTGTCTCCCGGGCGGACCGCGCTGTTCGTCGCGGCCCCGACGATCGGCGGGGTCGTCTTCCAGTGGCCGATCGCCGCGGCGTCCGACGACGTCGATCGCCGGGCGGTGGGCATCGCCGCAGCGCTCGGCGCAGCAGCTGCGGGCCTGTTGCTGTTGGCCGGCCCGCCGTCCAGCCCGATGGCGATCGTGCTGATGGCCCTTCTCGGCGGCGCAAGCTATCCCCTCTATTCCATCGCCGCGGCGTACACCAATGACTGGGTCGACCCCGCTCATGTGAACGCTGCTGCGTCTCAGCTGGTCACCCTCTACGGTCTCGGGGCGATCGTCGGGCCGTTCCTCGCCGCCGTGCTGATGACGACGAGCGGACCGGAGGGGTTCTACTGGGCGCTCATCGCCGTGCACATCGTGATCGTGGGCTTCCTCGTCTACCGACGCCGCGCCTGGCGTGCGCCCCTCATCGATCGACCCTGGCGCGAGGTCTCGCTGCCCGCACGGGTGTTCTTCATCCCCGCCACCGTCGTGGCAATGGGCCGCCGCTACCGCCCGACGGCGACTGGTGCCTCCCCACCGACGACGCCCGAGCAACCGGCACCGCCCGGCGAATAGGAGTTCTCGATGCCATCACATGATGACATCCCCCATCACCACCGACCGCCCGACTCCGGCTCGGACGCTGACGCCGCTATCGGCACCGAGGTCGCCGATCTCGTCCGGGCCACGGCCGACGCTGCCCACTGCCCGTCGATCGCGTGGGGCGTGACCGTCGGCGGTTCTCTCGTCGCCGACGGCTTCGCGACGACCCACGACTCCCCTGCGGCGACGACCGGCATGCCGCCCGATGCGCATCGCAGCCGGGTCTACCGCATCGCCTCGATGACCAAGAGCTTCACCGCGGCCGCCGTACTGTCGCTGCGCGACCAGGGGGCACTGGGACTTGACGACACGATCGCATCGCTGGCGCCGGAGTTGGCCGCCATTCGGCATCCGGCAGTCGATGCACCCGACATCACCGTACGCCAGCTGCTGTCGATGAGTTCGGGCCTGGCCACCGATGACGCATGGGCCGACCGTCATCTCGACATCGACGACGACGCGCTGACGGCGATCTATTCATACGGCGCCACGTTCGCCGTCGACCCGGGAACGGCGTTCGAATACTCCAATCTGGGCTACTCGATGCTCGGTCGTATCATCCGGCGGATCACCGGTCAACGACCGCAGGACTTCACCACCGAGCACATCCTGCGCCCCCTCGGCCTGTACGACACCACCTGGGTCTCGCCGTCCCACGACAACTGGGCCCGACCGTATCGAGTCGAGGACGGGGCGATCGTCGCCGACGTCGACCCGCTCGATGACGGAGGCATCGCACCGATGGGCGGGCTGTGGAGCACCCTCGACGACCTGGTCACGTGGACCCGGTGGCTTTCTGCCGCGATGCGATCCGGCGAGGACGACCGCTCGGTGCTCCGGCGATCCAGCCGCCGGGAGATGCAGCAGGCCAATGTCTACGCCGGTCAGACCGCCCGTGCTCCTCTCGGGGCCGAAGGCCCGACCCACACCACCGCCGAGGGCTACGGCTTCGGCCTGCGCGCCGATCACGATTCACGACACGGCACGATGATCTTCCATACCGGCGGGCTGCCCGGCTACGGCTCGAACATGCGCTGGCTCCCCGAACACGACGTGGCCGTGATCGCCCTCGCCAACGTGACGTACGCACCGATGGAAGCGCTCACGCTGCGCATTCTCGACCGCCTCGCCGATCGCGCCGTGATCGCCGCACCCGATCCGGCGCCGTCGAGCGCGTTGGACCTCGCCTCGTCTTCACTGATCCACCTGTTGAACGGATGGGACGACGGAGATGCCCGTCGACTCTTCGCCGACAACGTCGAACTCGACGAATCGTTCGCCCGACGCGCCCACGCCGCCGAACACCTGCTCGCCGAACACGGCCCGCTCCGGGTGGTGTCGGTTCGACCGATCACCGCCGCCCGGGGCACGGTCCATGTCGCCGGCTCCGACGGCACGTCGACGCAGATCGACCTGGAACTGTCGCCGCACGTGCCGCCGTTGATCCAGCAGTACTCGATCCGCTGACCTGGTGATCCCGGGGCGATGACGAAGTGGCCCCGGCGAGGTATCGCCGGGAACGGGCGGCACCGCTACAGTCGCCGTCGACCGCCATCGACCTGGGGAGCCGAGCAATGGGTGAATTCGTTTCGAACGCCGCCGCACCTGGCCGCGGCACTGGGCGATGCTCACCCTCATACCTGAAGGCATACCTGAAGGCTTCCGATGACCACTGACCCGCCGAACGGCCGCACCCGCGCCGCCGTCGACTCCCTGCCCGCCTACCGGCCGGGCAAGGCCGCCTCGCAGGCCGAGGCCGAACACGGCATCACCAACGCCATCAAGTTGGCATCCAACGAGAACCCGCTCCCGCCGATCGCCTCGATCGTGGAGGCGGTGAGGGCCGCCGCCATGGGAGCGAACCGTTACGCCGACCATCGTGCAACGGCGGTACGCCACCGACTGGCGGAATGGCTGGGAGTCGACGACGACACCGTGACGGTCGGCTGCGGCTCGGTCGGGTTGCTCCAGCAGATCGCCCTCACCTACATCGACCCGGGGGACGAGGTCGTCTATCCATGGCGCTCCTTCGAGGTCTATCCCGTGTACACCCAGCTGATGGGAGGGATCGCCGTGGCCACCCCGTTGACCGTCGATCACGCCTTCGATCTCGACGCCGTGGCCGCGGCGATCACCGGTCGGACCAAGCTCGTGCTGTTGTCGACACCGAACAACCCGACCGGCACCGCACTGCGCTGCTCCGCCCTCAACGAACTGATCGCCGGCATCCCCCGGTCGGTCGTCGTGGTGATCGATGAGGCGTACCGCGAGTTCCTCGACCCGTCGTTCGGCGATCCGGTTCACGAGGTTCTGCCCCATCACGACAATGTCATCGTCACCCGCACCTTCTCCAAGGCTCACGGTCTGGCCGGCATGCGCGTGGGGTATGCCGTCGCCCGCCCTGCCGTCATCGCCGCCATCGACAAGACGCTGTTCCCCTTCGCCGTCAACGGTCTCGCCCAAGCGGCGGCGATCGCGGCCATCGATGCCCACGGCGAGATCCAGGCACGGGTGGACGCAATCGTGGCCGAGCGAGCCCGGGTGATCGCCGCGCTGACCGCAGACGGCTGGCAACTGCCCGACCAACAGGCCAACTTCGTCTACCTGCCACTCGGGGAGCGCACCGACGAGGTGTACCTGGGCATGGAGCGACGCGGTGTCGTCACCCGGCCGTTCAGCGGCGAGGGCATCCGCGTCACCATCGGGTCGATCGAGGAGAACGACCGATTCCTGGCGACGCTCGCGGCAGTGATGGGCGAACGCTGACACCGATGACCGCTCCCGTCGAGGTCCGTGAGCATCACACGACCGAGCTACCGGCCCTGATCGCCGTTGCATCACGGGCGTTCTGGGACGATCCGCTGTTCAACTTCTTCGCTCCGGATCTGCTCGTGCAGCACCGCTGGATGTCCGGATTCTTCGCAGCCGGCATCCACGACTGCGCCCGGCACGGATCGGTGTGGACCGCGTCGATCGGCGACACAGTCGTCGGCGTGGCGGCCTGGCTGCCACCGGGCGTTCATGTGGCGACCAGTGGGATCCGGGCGCTGCGACAGATGCGCCATGCGTTGCCGACGATCGCCCGGTCGCCCGAACGGGTACGTGCCGTCAAGCTGATGAACGAGATGCCGCGTCGACACCTGACCGATCCACACTGGTATCTCGAGCTGCTCGCCGCCGACCCCAAATTCCAGGGGCGCGGAGTTGGGCGCGCGCTGCTCCAGCCGATCCTGCAGCGATGCGACCTCGAGGGATATCCGGCGTACCTGGAGACGCAGAAAGAGGACAATCTGGCGTACTACGCCCGATTGGGCTTCGCCGTCACCGACGTCATCGACCTGGGAAAAACACCGCGAGTATGGACAATGACGCGCCCGGCAGTGCCATGATGTAGCGATGCAAGTCACTGCACGTGTCGACTACGCGCTCCGAGCGCTCGTGGAGCTGGCCGCAGCTCCCGATCAGTTGACCAGCCGCGATGAGCTTGCCACCGCCCAGGGGATCCCCCCGCGCTACCTCGAAAGCATCCTGCTGCAACTCCGCCAGTTGGGCATTGTGATCGGCCAGCGGGGGGCAGCCGGTGGCTACCGGCTCAGCCGGCCGGCCGAGCAGATCACGGTTGCCGAGGTCTCTCGGGCGGTCGACGGCCCGCTCGCCGTGGTGCAAGGGCTACGGCCCGAGCAGATCGTCTACGACGGCAACGCCAAGCACGTCGGCGAGCTGTGGATCGGCTTGCGGGCCGCGGTGCGCATGGTGATGGAGAACGTGACCATCGCCCAGTTGCTGTCGGGCACCTATCCCGATTCGGTGCGCACCCTGCTGATGGACCCCGAGGCCTGGCTCCCTCACTGAGCATTCGCCTCGGTTGAGCAGCCGCCCCGCTGAGCGGTCGAGGCTCAGGCGGCGACGGCCTGCGGTGCCAATGCGGCAGCCCGACGGTTCAGCAGCGGATACGCTCCCGACCACGTCACCAGTGCCGCCACCGATCCGTAGGCGATCCAGCGACTCAACCCCAAGTGGCCCCAGCCTGCTAGCTCACGGACATTCGTCGTCAGCAGCAGGCCGCTTACGGCCACGCCCATGCCACGAGCCGGCAGGAAGCGGATCACCCAGGCGGCGATCGGCGCGGCCAGCACTCCGCCGATGAGCATTGCGAGCACGACGCCCATGTCCACGCCGCCCTTGCCGAGCGAAGCGAACAGCGAACTGACGGACACGGCAGCGACGGCGACTTCGGCAGTGTTCACCGAACCGACCGTGATCCGCGGCGGAACCTTCCGGTGAAGCAGGAACGGTGTGACCACCGGACCCCAGGCCCCGACGAGGCCGTTGGTGACCCCTCCGGCCGCTCCGGCGAGGGCGACTCCCCGGGTGTCGTACGACGTCGGTTCATCGGACACTTCTCCGGCCTTGCGCGACGGCATGTTTCGAAACCGGAACAGGATGCGCAGGCCGACGAGCAGCAGCAACACGGCGAGAAACGGCCTGATCTGCTTGTCATCGACATTGGCCAACACCGTGGTGCCGATGATCGCCCCGAACGCACCGGGGATGGCGAGCTGCAGAACGAGCTTGCGGTTGATGTTGCGGAACCGCCAATGAGCGACTCCGGCAGCAGTGCCGGTGGCGACCTTGGCAATATTGACCGTGGTCGCAATCGCCGACGACGACAGGCCACCGGTCCGAAGGATCGAGGCGGACGTCGGTCCGAATCCCATTCCCAACGCGCCATCAACCATTGATGCGGCGAAGCCCGCCAGTCCTACAACCACAAGATTACTCATATCCCTAATTCCTACCTGAATTTAGGTATTTGGTCAACCTGTCGAATGCACTATTCGCCATGCGGGCGGGAATTTTCCGGTCGACGCTCCGCATGACACGCTCGGCCATGCGATTCGCGCTCTCCACATCCCCGCAACGAACCACCTGGCCGTGGCTGCTCGAGGCGTGGCAACGCGCCGACGAACTGGCGGTATACGAATCGGGGTGGACGTTCGACCACCTGTATCCGTTGTTCGGCGATTCGACCGAGGATTGCCTGGACGGCTGGATGACGTTGGCCGCACTCCTCCACGAGACAACCCGGCTGCGTGGCGGGGTGCTGGTCAGCGGCATGGTCTACCGCCATCCGAGCGTCCTGGCGAACATGGCCACCACGCTCGACATCACCTCGGGCGGCCGGCTCGAACTGGGCATCGGTGCGGGCTGGAACGAGGAGGAGTGCGACGCCCACGGCATCGAACTCGGCTCGATGACGCAACGATTCGACCGATTTGCCGAAGGGCTCGCCGTGATCGAAAGTCTGTTGACCAACGACCGCACGACCTTCCACGGTGCCTACTACGGGCTCGCCGGGGCGATGAGCAATCCCAAGCCGGTGCAGCGACCACTGCCGATCTGTATCGGGGGCAAGGGCCTGCGGCGCACGATGCCGCTCGTCGCCCGATACGCCGACCATTGGAACTATTCGGGTGATGACCCGGCCGAGTTCAGTCGCTGTCGTGAGGCGATGGTCGAGATGTGTGCGACCCTCGGTCGCGATCCCGATGAGATCACCTGCTCGTGGCTCGCCCGGTGGACCGGCGACGGGCCGACGTTGGCCGGGCAGGTGGCCGCATTCAAGGCTGCCGGAGCCCATCTGACGATCGTCTCGATGCCGAAATCCGAACCGCCCGACGTCGTCGAGACCGTTGCCCGGGTGGCGGTCGCCTGCTGAGCAGGCGGCCGCCGGTACGCTGCTTCTGGTGAGGGAACCTCGGCACCGGAGCACTCTGCTGGCCGGATTGGCCCTGGTCATGATGGGTGCATGTACATTGGGGACCGGTGAGGCCCCCGCGCCGGGCACGACCCGACCTCCCTCGGATGGCGCGGTCTCGTCACCCCCTGCGACCGCGACCACGATGACGACGGTGGTCCCCGCAACGGCCGCGCCGGCGACGATTCCACTGGCGACGACGGTTCCCGCGCTGATGAGTCGACTCGGCGCTTCCACCGACGAGCTGGCGGCGCAACTCGTCGAGGTCGAACGCACCATCCGCCGACCGGACGCGGCCGCTCAAGCGATACGTGACGCCGGAGAACTGCAGCAACTCGTCTACCGCCGGCTCGGCCGCGACGCGGCCGGTTGGGAGGCGATCAAGGCGACGTTGCCGCCGGACGTGCTCATCCCGGCGACCACGAATGTCGAGGCGGCCACGGCGCTCGGCGCCAAGGCCGCGTCGACGACCGCACCGCCGACGACGACGTTGCCCGCCTGGACGATCGCCGATCCCCTGCCGGCGGCGACGCTGATCGCCTGGTACCGGGAGGCCGAAGCGGCGACCGGCGTCCCGTGGTCGTTGCTCGCCGCGATCAACCTGGCCGAGACGCGCATGGGCCGCATCGTCGGCGTGTCGTCGGCCGGGGCGGTCGGGCCGATGCAATTCCTACCCACAACCTGGGACGTCTGCTGCGTCGGCGACCCGACCGACACCCACGACGCCATTCTCGGCGCGGCGACCTATCTCGCCGCGAATGGTGCGCCCGACGATCTCGCCCGGGCCGTGCGCCAGTACAACCCGAATGACGCCTACGTGACCTCGGTCCTCGACTACGCCACCAACATGGCCGCCGACGAGCGGGCCTACCTGGGCTACTACGCCTGGCAGGTGTTCGTCGGCTCGTCCGCCGGCAGCCTGCGCCTACCGATCGGTTATTCGGCGACCGAACGCATCGATGCCGCGGCCTACCTCGCCGCCCACCCCGAGGATCGCGTCGGGTAGCCCCGGGCGCAGCAGACTTCGACGCGTGAGCGACGTTCCTCCCCCGAGAGCCTCACCCAGGTTGGGTGAACGCCGCGTCCGGTTCACCGCCGATGGCGTGGTGTTCGATCTCGTCGTGCCGACCGACATGTCGGTCCTTCAGATCCTGCGGGACATCGCCGGCCACCCGCGACCGGCATGGCGCTGCGAGCTCGGCGTATGCGGCTCGTGCGAGTCGACGATGAACGGCGAAGTCGTCCGGTTGTGCACGTTCGGCCCCAAACGCCTCGATGGCGCGGTCATCGAAACGCCAACCCCGCAGTCGATCACCGTGGCGTTTCCTCCCAAGTAGCTCCGTCGCAGAGTGAGGATCATTCCGTCCCATCCGTCATACGAAGTCCGGCTCGGTGACGTTGAAGAGTGCGTGAGAGCAAGGACGGCGATGCCCGACTCGGACAAATCCGACGCCCCGCCCGGCTGGTCAGCCGCGTACGAGGCCCACGCCGCCCGCATGCACAGGATGGCCATCCTGCTGGTCGGTCACGATGACGCCGACGACCTCGTGACCGATGCCGTGCAGCGCGCCGTGTCATCGCGCCGCTGGCCGACCATCGAACAGCCGGGTGCGTATCTCACCCGGACGCTCATCCATCTGGCCACCGATCGTCGCCGCGCCACGAGTCGTCGCATCGGACGGGAGCGACGCACAACCGGGTCGGATCGTGTCGAGAGCCGGGTCGCCGACATCGAACGCAAGCTCGTCGTGGCAGCCGCCCTGGGCTCACTCAGCGCATCGCAGCTCGCCGTCGTCTATCTCCGCTACTGGGAGGACATGACGTTGCAGCAGGTCGCCAGCCACCTGAACATCCGCGTCGGCAGTGCCAGCACCCATCTCGACCGAGCCAAGCGACGACTACGTATCGAACTCGCGTCGGCCCACCAGGAGGGAGACCAGCCATGAAGACCGCTGATGAGAACGCCTTTGGCCACGAGATCCGTTCGATGCTCGAAGACGCCCTCGCCGGAGTGTCACGGCCCCTCACGGCCGCTGACATCGTCGAGCGGGCCACCGAGATCCGACTAGACCCGCCACTCCCTGCCCACCCCGAGCGGGCCAGGGTCTGGCTGGTCGCCACTCTGGCGGCCGCTGCCGTGCTGGTCGCCACGCTCCTCGTTGGCAGGACGAACGACGTCACGCCCACGGCCCCGACCTCCCCCGCCCGGGTTGGCCGATACTTCATTCCCACCTGGTTACCTGAGGGATATGTGCTCCTCAACGCCGAGGAATCGACATCGGTCGAGTACGCGGCCACGACGACCGCGCTCTTCCGACGAATCAATCCCCCGGCGCGACTTGAGATCTCGACAGACACTCTCGAAGCCGAGCCCCAATTCGATGCCAACGCTCAGCGATTCACACTCGATGACGGAGCCGGAAGCTGGACGAGGATCAGACCGATCTCCACCGACGGCCGCAGCCTCGACGGAGTCATGATCGAGATCGTTCGCGGTCGCGCCGCATGGCGTGTTCAGGGGTGGGGTATCGATCGGACCGACGACGCCGTGACCGCCCTCGCCCGGCAGATCTCCGTCGACGAGGCGGGACTTCCCATCGTCGATTCCGCGACCGGTTTCCGGCTCGAGGAGCGCAACACCGGGGTTGGCGGTTCACCGACCGGCCGATATGCGCTGACCTATGGGCTCCCCGGCACAGCCGAAAGTGTGACCGTTCGAGCCGAGCGCGGCCCGGCCATCGCTCCTGCCCAGATCAGTGCCGGCAGTTTCGCGAGCCGATCGATGATCGCCGGCCATGAGGTGTGGGGCGACGACTCGGACGCAAGTTGGATGGCCGCCCCCGATCTCCGCCTGAGCGTGACGGCACTGCCCGACGGGTCGCTCGATCAGGTCGTGGCCGGACTGCAGGAGGTCGACGGGGCGACCTTCGATCGGGAGTTCCATCGGGTCGGAGAGCGGATCCCCACGGAGCAGTCATGGCCGGTCCTACTGGCCGGCACCGAGCTGCGATTCGACACCATCGGCACCGCCGAGGATCGCGGGTTGTGTCTCAGCACCGGCTCCGGTGCCCGTCGATGCGTATACCCGGTCGCCGAGCACCTCCGCGGCCGATACGACGCCACATCGTCGTGGGTATCGATCGTCATCGGTGATCGCTGGTACATCATCGTCGACGATCCCGATCTGATCTCGCCGACGATGCGGGCGGTACGCATCGGTGACCTCTGGTCGATCGTCGCCGTCGACCCGCACCGCGACACGATCCGACTCGGAGTCGGTGCCGCCACCCGGGATCTTCTGCGTCCGCTGCGGTAGCCGGGTCAGCCGCCGAGGCCGAAGGCGGCGAGGGCGTGATCGAGGTCGAGCCGGTCGCCATACCAGCGGCCGCCTATTTCGTCGGGGCGTTCGGGCGGGGCCACGAGGAAGGCTGTCGATGGGATGGAACGGTCGACCGGGTTTCCCGCGGGAAATCGGACGTCGAGCGTTCGGTCGCGATGCAGGGTCATCTGCAGGCCGTGCAGGTGGACGACGCGGTGATGGAACCAGCAGAGCCGCGCCAGGTTCGACAATCGGGACGTGCCGCCGTGGCGATGTTCGACGACGTGGTGGACCTCGAACGACCCACGGTGGTCGCAGCCGGGAAATTGACAGGTCGGATGACGCAACCCGAGCCATCGCCGTTGAGATCGGGTGGGGCCACGCCGTTTGTCGACCACGACGGGACCGTCGGCTGTGTCGGCGACCGTCGTCACCGGTGCATCGCACGTCAGACACGCCGCCACCTCGGTGGAGATGCTGGGTCCATTCTCGAATCGCGCCTGGTCACCTTCGATATGGACGATGACTTCGGGTCGTGGACGTTCAGCTCGACGGCTACCGGCATCGCCACACACGACGTCAACGAAGGCGTCGGCCGCGGTCTGCGAGCGGGGGACATCCTTGCGAAGGATGGTCGCCTGCTCGACGGCCCGAATGACCGGCATCGCCCGATCGGCAGGCAGGCGCACGGTGATGGAGACCGAACCATCCTCATTGGTCGCCCAGCGGAACTCGCGGTCGGCCAGTTGCCGCACCGCCTGAGCACGGGTGACGCGCCGCATCGCCGTGACGAGCCGGGCCACGTGGGAGGCAGTGCCCGACATGGCGATATCGACGAGGCTCCTCTCGGTCTCGGGCGTCGCCACGCGGGTGAGTTCGCGGACCTTCGACCACGAGAGCAGGCCGCCGGCCAACGCGGCTGAAATGATCGGAAGATCGGGCAGAACCCGAGCAACGCGTAGACGCTCGCTGGCAGCCACGTGACCCAGGCCGCACTTCCATGACAGCCAGTGCTGCGGCGAGCGGCACTCCCACGTCTTCCAGGCCTCGCGCCGGTCGAACTCGGCCAGCACCGCCAACATCCGCGCCATACCCACCGCCTCCCAGGCCGCATGGGCCACGGGTTCGGCTTCCAACTGCTCCGTTGCAATTTCGGAAATCTCCATGACCACGAGCATGGTTGAACCCTGTGTCACGGTTTCCCGCGGGAAATCCGTCGGCGACGGCTACCACCCGCCGGGGGCGGTGGGGGCATTCCAGACTTCGACGATCTGGTCGTCATGGAACCGGAACACCTCGATGCTCGCCGCATGGCCGGCTGTGTGGCCGGCCGTCTCGTCGGCGCCATAGGTGAACTCGTAGGCGACCGTGATGACCTCGTCGCCGTGCTCCCACATCCAAGCATTCGACAGCCGGAAGCCGGGGAACTGTTCGGCGGCCGCTCGGAATCGGGCCAGGTTTTCGGTGCGCGTGATCTCGATGGTCCGGCCCGGATCGTGGCGGATGCAGACCTCGGCGACCATGGCAGTGAACACGGTTTCGTCGCAGTCGTTCCAGGCGTCGGTGTAGCGCTCGACGAGCCGGCGAAGTGAGGTCATCGGCGCAGTCTCGCGCGCCGGTCGGCTATCCGCCGGCAGTCGCCGAGACCATGCCACCATCGGGGTGGAGGATCGCTCCGGTGTACATGCGACCGTCGTCGGAGCACAGGAACAAGGCGGTGCGGGCGATGTCGGCGGCGTCGGGCAGGACACCCATCGGTATCGACGCACGACGATCATCGATCCACGCCGCCTGCGCCGCCGGATCGTCTCCCGCCGCACCGTGGGCGATGGTGGCGATCATGTCGGTCGGCACATAGGCAGGGCCGATGGCGTTGACCCTGATGCCCTGACCGGCGAGTTCGTGAGCGAAACAGCGGGTGAGCATCCACACACCGGCCTTCGAGATCGAGTACGCCCCAGCGGTCGCCCGCTTCGAGGCGATCGACGCAAGGGTGACGATCGAGCCGCCGGTGCCTTGCTTTCGCATGCGCTGCGCGACCCGCTGGACGGTGAGGAATACACCGCGAAGATTGACATCCTGCACGAAGTCGAACGCCTCGGGGTCGAGGTCGATCAGGCCTCGGAAGGCATCGGGCCGGCCCGGTGCCGCCGCGGTACCAGCCGAGGCGACGGCGATGTCCAGACCGCCCAGCCGATGGGCCGCCTCGTCGATGGCTCCGCGGATCGAGTCCACGTCGAGAACGTCGCCTTCGATCGAGACGGCGGTCCCACCGGAGGCTTCGATGCGGGCGACAACCGATGTCGCGGCGGACGCGGCGCGGGGCAGGTCGACGAGGGCGACCGAGGCACCCTCGGCGGCGAACAACTCGGCCGTGGCCGCGCCGAGACCGTTGGCCCCGCCGGTGATGACCGCTCGGCGACCGGCAAGGCGACTCGATGCACCAGCGCCCGGCATCACGCCCTGCCCATATTGACGATCTCGAGCAGGTCGGCGTGGATGGCGGCATTGGCGGCCACCACATTGGCGAGACCGGCGCCGAGGTTGGGCGGGTTGCCGTCGAAGTCGGTGACGATGCCGCCGGACTGCTGGATCAGCAATGTCGCGGCGGCGATGTCCCATGCATACGTCGCCCCCCGCTCCACGAAGCCGTCGATCTTGCCGGCGGCGATCCATGCCATGGCGAACGCCGGGCAACCGATCGCCCGGACCCCGCGGCAATGGAGGTACATCTGCTCCATCCGCAGTACGTGCTGGCGGATGACCGCCGGGTCGTCGTTCTGCAGACCGGTGGCAATCACGGCATGACCGATCGAGGTGGTGTCTCCGCAGGTCAGACCGGTTGCGACGCCCTGCGACGCGGTATAGATCTCCTCGGTGAGCGGGTTGTAGATCACCCCGGCGACGAGCGGACCATTGGTTTCACGTACGGCCACCGACACACCCCACGGCGACAGGCCGCGGGCATAGTTCGAGGTGCCGTCGAGCGGGTCGACGATCCAGATGTACGGCCCGCCGCCGTTGCCGCCCGATCCCTCCTCACCCCTCCACTCGTGATCGGGATGCCGGCGGGCGAGCACCTCGAACACGGCTG
>JANMJD010000304.1:0-10260 GCA_031371195.1 Actinomycetes bacterium
CTCATCCCCAACTCCAAGACGTACGGCATCTCCAAGCGGCTGCCCGACGACGAGCGTCGGCGGTTGCGGGCGATTCTCGACCGGGTGAAGCCGGACGAGCACGGCCTGATCGTGCGCACGGCGGCCGAGGGCGCCACCGAGGGCGAGCTGCGCGCCGATGTGCTGCGACTGGCCGAGACCTGGGACGACATCGCCCGTCGGGCCGAGATCGCCCGCAAGAAGAACCAGCCGAGCCTGCTCTATCGCGAGCCCTCGTTGGAAGTGCGGGTGATCCGCGAGGAGTTCAATGCCGAGTACCGCGGCATCGTCATCGACGACCGGCGCCTGTACGACGACGTCAAGTCGTATATCGAGGTGATGAACCCCGAGCTCGCCGACCGGGTGGAGTACTACGACGCCGCCGCAGAGGGCTTGGCGCTGTTCGAGAAGTACCACGTGCATGAGCAGTTGCACAAAGCCCTCGACCGCAAGGTATGGCTACCCTCCGGTGGGTCGTTGATCATCGAACACACCGAGGCGCTCACGGTGATCGACGTGAACACCGGTAAGAACGTGGGCATCTCGAACCTCGAATCGACCGTGTTCCACAACAACGTCGAGGCCGCCGAGGAGATCGCCCGTCAACTGCGGCTCCGCGACATCGGCGGGATCATCGTCATCGACTTCATCGACATGGAGATCAAGGAAAACCGCCGCAAGGTGGTCGATGCCTTCCGCTCAGCGTTGGGTCGCGACAAGACCCGTACGCAGGTGTTCGACATCTCCGAACTCGGTCTGGTCGAGATGACCCGCAAGCGGATCGGCGAGGGAATGCTCACCGCCTTCGCCGATACCTGCACGATCTGCCAGGGTCGGGGCCTGGTCATCAATCACTCGCTGCTCGACTGACAGTCCACCCTGTACTTTTCTTTCCCGCGGGGGCGGGTATCGCTCCGCATGATTGTGGCCGGCGTTGCCGGCAGATAGGATCGCAAACCGCTATGTACGCAGTAATCGCATCCGGTGGTAAGCAGGCCAAGGTCTCCGAAGGGCAGACCGTCGCGGTCGAACTCCTCGGAGCCGACGAAGGCGCGGAGGTCAGCTTCACCCCGGTGATGTTGGTCGACGGTGACACGGTGCTCGCCACGCCCACGCAACTGGCCGGTGCCTCGGTCAAGGGCCGGGTCCTGGGCGAGGTCAAGGGGCCGAAGATCGACGGCTTCACGTACAAGAGCAAGACCAATCAGCGGCGGCGCTACGGGCACCGCCAGCGTTACACCTCGGTCGAGATCACCTCGATCGTGAAAGGCTGAGTCATGTCGAAGACCAAAGGTGGCGGCTCCACCCGCAACGGCCGTGACTCGAACGCCCAGCGCCTCGGTGTCAAGGTGTTCGACGGCACGGCGATCAACGCCGGCACGATCATCATCCGCCAGCGCGGCACCAAGTTCCACCCCGGCAACAATGTCGGCATCGGCGGCGACGACACCTTGTTCGCCACGGCCAACGGCGCGGTCAAGTTCGGCGTTCGTCGCGGTCGTAAGATCGTCGACGTGGTCCCGACCGACGCCTGATCCTCGTTCGAATCGAATGACGCCGGGCCAGGCCCGGCGTCATTCGTCGTTTTCAGGCAGGATGGACTCGGCCGGCCGACGATCGGCGAGTCACCCGGTGAGGAGACGGCGCGCTCCTACGACACACCGACGCCGGCCGGCAGCCGGTCGCTGCTCCAGCCGAGCAGGGCTACGGCCTGACGACAGGCGAACCGATCGGTCATACCGGCCACGTAGGCAACTGCAGCATGAAGCGCCTGATCGCTCCCGGCTTCGATGCCGGCAGCCCGATCGGCGGGCAGCCGGTTCGGTCGATCGGCGTAGTGCTCGACCAACGACCTGAGCAGGGGAATCACGGCGGCGGATTGCGCCTTGGATGCTGGGCGGAGGTAGACGTGGGCATAGTTGAAGGCCCGGAAGGCGGCCAGGGTTGCGGCCGGCCCGGCCGCCATGCCGATTCGCCCGAAGTTGGCCGCCGCTTCGATCATTGCCGTGATGAAGTAGCGCAGTTGACGTGATCGGGTAACCCCGCAGCGTTGAGCGACATCGTCGGGGAGCATGTCGGGGGCGACGATGCCCGAGGCCACGGCGTCTTCGAAATCGTGACAGACGTAGGCGATGCGGTCGGCCCACGAAACGACCTCCCCCTCGGGGGTGGCCGGCGCGGGCCGCGACCACGAGTGATTCCGAATGCCGTCGAGCGTCTGGGCGCACAGGTTCAGCGGGGCGAGGGTGACATCGGCACCCCACAACGCATGGTCGTACCCACCGCTGACGTATGGCGAGAGCGCATCCTCGCTGGCATGGCCGCCGGGGCCGTGGCCGCAATCGTGTCCCAGGGCGATGGCCTCGGCAAGTACGACGTTGAGACCGAGGGCCCGAGCCACGGCCATCGCCACCTGGGCGACTTCGAGGGCGTGGGTGAGTCGGGTGCGTTGATGGTCGTCGGGAAAGATGACGACCTGGGTCTTGCCGGCCAGCCGGCGGAAGGCCGCGGCATGCAGGATGCGATCGCGGTCACGCTCGAAACAGGTACGCCAATCGTCGGGCTCCTCGGCGATGGCCCGATCACCGTCGGCGACGGCTCGGGTGGCCAGTGGCGCGAGCAACTCGTGCTCGGCAGCTTCGCGGGAGAGGCGGCCGACGATCGAGCGCGTGCCCGGCCCGGCCCACGAGTCACCGTGGGCGACGGTCAGCTCGTCGCCTGCCACTCCGGCCATCGTCGATGCCCAGCGGTTCGCCCGCTCGGCCATCTCGACATCGATCTGCCGGTCGCTCGATGTGGTCGCGTCGGGATGCGGATCGCCCCGAGTCGTCAGTTCGGCGTCATTCATGGCCGGGCCTCATCGACTCCAGGGTACCGAGGGGGTGTGTCACCCATGATCTTGCCGTGGTGGCAGGTAGCCTCGAACGGCGCTATGGCCGGCTTCGTCGATGAATCGCAACTGAACGTACGAGGGGGCGATGGCGGCGCGGGCTGCGTCGCGTTCCGTCGCGAAGGGCCGGTGGTGTTGGGCGGTCCCAACGGCGGCGACGGTGGCAAGGGCGGCGACGTCTGGCTCGTGGCCGATCGCAATATCTCGTCGCTGCTCGCCTTCCGCGACCACCCGCATCGCCGGGCCGGCGACGGGGTGCACGGCAAGGGCAAGGACATGCACGGCAAGTCGGGTTCGGAGCTGGTCGTCCACGTGCCCGAGGGTACGGTCGCCCGTGATCTGTACTCGGGCGAGGTGCTTGCCGACCTGGTCAATCACGGTGACCGCTGGCTGGCCGCCCCCGGTGGCCGTGGTGGGCGGGGCAATGCCCGATTCCTGTCGAACCGCCGCCGGGCTCCATCGTTCGCCGAGCAGGGCGAGCATGGTGTCGAGAAATGGCTCAAGCTGGAACTGAAGCTGATGGCCGATGTCGCGCTGGTCGGTTTCCCCAACGCCGGCAAGAGCACCTTCATCTCGACGATCTCGGCGGCGAAGCCGAAAATCGCCGACTACGCCTTCACCACCCTCGAACCGCACCTCGGGGTGGTCAGCCTCGACGAGTCGACCGACTTCATCGTCGCCGACATCCCCGGGCTCATCGAGGGGGCCAGCCAGGGCAAGGGATTGGGACACCAGTTCCTGCGCCACATCGAGAGGGCGCGTGTGCTGTGTGTCATGGTCGATCTCACCGCGCTCGAGGATGGCATGACGCCCGAGCACCAGGCCGAGGTGCTGCTTGGGGAGTTGGGTGCCTACAAGCCCGAGCTGCTCGAACGCCCACGGTTGATCGTCGGCAGCAAGTCCGACCTGCAACTGCACGACTGGGACGGACCGTCGATGTCGGCCGCCACTGGCGATGGGGTACGCGCCGTCGTGGGCCGTCTGGCCAGCCTGGTCGCCGAGGCCCGCCGCGACGAGCGCTCCAACGAGGCCTACGTGATCCTGCGACCCGAGCCCGAGGGCGTGTACGTCGAACGCGTCGCCGACAACGAGTTCCGCGTGCACGGGCGGGCAGCCGAGCGCACGGTGGCCCTCAACGACCTGACCAACCGAGATGCGTTGATGTTCGTCGATCTGCGACTCAAGCGGCTCGGCGTCGGTCGACTGCTGGCCCGCGCCGGGGCGGTGGAAGGCGACATCGTCTCCATCGGCAGCTTCAGCTTCGACTACGTCCCCGATCGGTGATGCGGTTGGTTTGCGGAGCGCGGCGGTGAGCCGCGTCATCGCCAAGATCGGCACGTCGTCGATCACCGACCACCGCGGGGTCATCGACCGCTCGATCATTGCCTCGCTGTGCGACCAGGCGGCCCGCCTTCGAGGCGCCGGCCATGAACTGGTGCTCGTCTCGTCGGGCGCCGTCTCGGCCGGCGTGGCGGCGCTCGGTCTGCCCGAACGTCCCGTCGACATGCCGACCCTGCAGGCTCTGGCCGCCGTGGGCCAGTCCCGCCTGATGGACGTGTACAACGCCGAGTTGGCGAGCCGTGGGTTCGTCGGGGCACAGGTACTCGTCGTCCCCCCCGACTTCATCAACCGCCGCCAAT
This sequence comes from Actinomycetes bacterium, assembly GCA_031371195.1. Lineage (GTDB taxonomy): Bacteria > Actinomycetota > Acidimicrobiia > Acidimicrobiales > Ilumatobacteraceae > JANMJD01. The sequence continues at coordinate 4,549 of JANMJD010000304.1, forward strand.
ATCTCCACGCCCGACAGACGCTCAACCGGCTGCTCGAACTCGGCTGCATCCCGGTGGTCAATGAAAATGACGCGATCGCCAGCGACGAGATCCGCTGGGGTGACAACGACCGCATCGCCGCCCTGATCTCCCATCTGATCAACGCCGACGTCCTGGTGCTCCTCACGGACACGCCCGGGTTGTACACCAGCGATCCGCGCCACGATCCAACCGCCGCTCTGGTGGAGCTGGTCCGGGCCGACGACCCGCTGTTGTCGGTCGACGCCGGAGCGTCGGGATCGAATCGGGGAAGCGGTGGCATGGCATCGAAGCTCAACGCCGCCCGCATCGCCAGCTGGTCGGGCGTTCGCACGGTCATCGCCCAAGCCGATCGGCCCGATGTCGTCGTCGAGGCCGTCGCCGGGGTCGCCGGGGTGGGCACGGTCTTCGAGCCTCATGACCGGCGGATGCCGGCACGCAAGTTGTGGATCGGGTTCGCCAGTGCCGTCAATGGCGCCCTGATGATCGACGATGGCGCTCGTCGAGCGCTGGTCGAGCGGAATACCTCGCTGCTCCCTGCCGGAGTGGTCGAGGTTCGCGGTGAGTTCGATCTCGGTGACACGGTCGAGGTGGTTGCCGGGGGAGTGGTCGTCGCCCGCGGGATGGTGACCGTCGACTCGGCGACGGCCCGCCGGATGGCGGGCCGTCGTACGTCGGAACTTTCGTCGGAGGTCGCCCACGAGTTGGTGCACCGTGACGACCTGGTGATTCTGTAACCGGTGATCCACCTGCGGTGTTCGGGACCGTTCGTCGATCCCGAACGGCGCGCTACGCCTGACCCGGCTGGGCCTGCGGGGTCGGTTCGGTGACCACGGCCGGAGCGGTGGCAGGGGTGTCGAGACCGAGTTCGCTCCGCAGTTGCGAGAGCCGGCTCTGAGCCTCGACGTCGGCGGTGGCCTGCTCGATCTCCAGGATGCTGGCATCGACCGTCTGGCTGTTGAGTTCGGACATTGCCGACGCCTTGGCGTAGCGGTCCTCGATCTTCGACTTGATCTCATCGAACGTCGGCACGTCGTCGCCCAGGGTCTGGTTCATCTGAGCCATCGCCTTGTTCATCTCTTCTTGCATCTTGGCCTGATCGAGCTGCGAGAGCAGCTTGCTCTTCTCGGCGATCTTGCGTTCGAGCAGCATCGAGTTCTGCCGTACGGCAGCCTTCGCCTGATCGGATGCCTGAGTGGCGGCCATCGCCAAGCTCTTCTGGCTGTCGATGTCCTTTTCGACCTGGACGAGGCGCCCGGCCAACGACTCAGCGGCGGTGGTGTAGCGGGTTGATGCCGTGGCATCACCCTTTTTGCCGGCATCCTCGGCCATCATCAGTGCCTGACGGGCCTGGGCGTTGAGCTTGGCCAACTCGTCCATCTTCGAGTTCAGGCCCATCTCGGCCTTCTTCTGATTGGCGATGACGTTGGCCGCCTGTTGCCGCAGTCGGAGATCCTGCTCGCGAGCCTCGGTGATGGCCTGCTCGAGTTGGACCTTCGGGTCGGCTGCTTCGTTGAACTTTCCGGTGAGCTTGGCGGTCGCGTACTTCCACCAGCGCCTCATGAGCTTGAACATGTGAGCACTCTACGGCGCAGTACAACCGGGCTGCGCGATTCGTTCTGCAAGACCCAGGTTCGGCATCCTCCGAATGCATAACTCCGGCGGACATCGTGTCCCGAGATCGTGCGGTGCACGGCGGCATTTTCTCAGCACGCCGGTCGTTAGGGCGAATTCCTACCCGAGGTGAATCGAGTCGAGCACGCTCGGCTGCTCTCAGGTCGGTCTCTCGAAGAGACAGGACATGCGCCTCGGGTGTTGAATGTGATTGAATCGAGTGAAGCCGCTCGCCTGATCGTCTGGTTCCGCCGCAGGTGGAGACGCCTTTGGCACTATTGTTGATCGAGTAGGCGGTTGGATTCACAGAGTGTGTTAAACGGTGCGAAACTTGCGTCCCCCGACCTAGGTCGCTCGGCCTCTTGAGCGCACCCTGTGATCAGGAACCGCGCTATGTGAGATACAGTACGAGGCGGGTTCACTGACGTTCGCTCCGGCGACTTCACGAAGCAGAAACACGGACAGGAGAAGGCAATGGAAGAACAGGACGAAATCGTTTCGACGCCATCAGGCCAGACATTTCGTCTGGTGCGTCGCGGCTACGACCCGGCAGAGGTGCAGGCGTTCGCTTACGCGGTCGTCGAGGAGATCAGCAGCCTGCGCGAGCAGAATGCGACGCTCACCACTCGCATCACCGAGGTCGAGGCTCGCCCGACGATCACCACGCCGGCGGTCATCGACGAAGCAGCGGTGGCGAACTTCCTGGGGGAGGAGTCGTTGCGGGTAATGGCTGCGGTTCGTACCGCGGCCGAGGAGATCCGGGCCAAATCCGATGCCGCCGCAGCGAACATGCTCAAGCACGCCGAGGATGAGGCGACGACGACCACCCGCCGGGCCGAGGAGCACGCTGCTCGTATCCGCCGCGAAGCTGAAGAGGCCGTCCGGCGGGGCCGCGAAGAGTCCGACGAGTACTCCGTGCGTGTTCGCGGTCAGGCCGACAGCGCCGGAAATGCGGTGCGCGCCGAGGCACAGGCGTACGCCGAGACGGTGAAAGAGGCGGCCGAGCGCGACGTTTCCCAGCGCCGGGCCGACGCCGAGTCGCAGGCGAGCTATCTGATCACCGAAGCGCGTCAGCAGCGCACGGAGATGTTGGCGTCGCTTGCCTCCCGCCGCGACCGGATCACCGCCGACATCGAGCGGTTGATCGCCAGCCGTCGCGTGCTGCTCGAAGCACTCGATCGTGTGCGCATGCACGCCGACGAGGCCCATGCCGCGTTCACCGTCGTCGATGTCGATGGCATCGAGGCGGCATCGCGCCTGGCGCTCGAGGTTCCCGAATTGTCGTCGGTCGACGCCTGAACCCAGATCCCCCCGTCGACGAGCCGTCAGCTCGTCGAAACATCCGCCGGCTGGTGTCCCACCAGTCGGCGGATCTCGTTGAGGTCCGGGCCGAGGAGTTGCACGGTCCCCCCGAACACTCCTAGTCCGACGACGGTGCCGAGAAGTACCCGCAGAGCGGCCGGCCAGCCGGCATTGCCATCGATCCGCTCGGCGGCCAACCACGACATCTCCCCGGCGAGCAGCGCGGCCAGCGTCATTCGTAGCAAGCTGCCGAGCACCCGGCCCACCGAGAAGCCGGGTACCTTGTACGCCAGGATCTGCAGCGCCCACAGCGCGCAGATCACGTAGGCCAGCCCGAAGGCCAGCCCGAGCCCGAGCAGACCGATACGCCCGACGAGGACCACGGCGAGCACGATGTTCACCCCGCATTCGACGAGATTGATCACGAAGGGCGTGCGAGCGTCCGTGTGGGCGTAGAAGCCGCGCAGCACGAACAGGTAGATCGAGAAGCCGGCGAGCCCGACCGAGAAGCCTCCGAGGGCACGGGCGATCGTCTCGGCGCCCTGATCGGTCAATCGACCGTGCTGCAGCAGGACTCCGACGATCGGTCGACGTAGCGCGAACATCAGTGCCGCCGCCGGGATGGTCAGCAAGCCGATCGTCCGGATACCGAGTTCGGCCCTCTCGACGAAGCCCGCCCGGTCGCGTCGCTTGACCCGTCGGGCCAATTCGGGCACGAAGGTGGTGGTGATCGACATCGCCAGCAATCCGTGCGGGAGTTGGAAGATTGTGAACCCCCAGGTGTATCCGGCCTGGTTGCCGCTACCGGGCGATGCGAGGTTCTTGATGGCGACCGCAGTGATGACGTTGGCCGCCGCGTACCCGAGCGTCCACCCCGACAGGCGCAACATCTGCCGCACCGCCGGATGGTGGAATTGCGGTCGCCACGACACCCTGATGCCGGTTCGGTGCACCGCCGGGTACATCGACATCGCCATCACAGCGATGCCAACCGTCGCCCCCAACCCGAGGTTTCGCCGCACCGTGGCGTCGCTCAAGGCCTGGATGAACGGGTCGCCCGGAGTGAGCTGGGCCTGCACCATGAACAGGGCCGCAATCGTCACCAGATTGGCCAATACGGGCGACCACGCGGCGGCGAAGAACTGCTGGCGAGCGGCCAGGACCGCACCCCACATCGCGCTGACTCCGTAGAAGAAGATATGAATGAGGAAAATGCGGGCCAGTGCCGTTCCCAGGCGGCGAAAATCCGCGGCATCGACCGACGAGTCCACCGTCAACGACTGCATCCGGAAGATGAGCGGAGCGGCGAGCACGGCCACGGCGGTCAACCCGGCGAGCACCACCACCATGGTGGTGATCACCGCACCGGTGGCCTCGGCATCGTCGTCTTCCCGGTGACGGGTGAACATCGGCACCAACGTCGCCGTCAGAACTCCACCGAGGAGCAGTTCGTAGACGGCATTCGGGGAGTTGTTGGCGCTGTCGTAGGCATCGGCCAGAGCCGACCGGCCGATGACCGCGGTCAACGTGATGACCCGGGCAAGGCCGGTCACCCGCGAGAGGGCCGTCCCGGCGGCGACGACCAGGTTCGACCTCAGCAGCCCCGAGGGGGCACGCTCGTCGGCCACCCGGTCAGCCCGACGGCGGCCAGGTGCGCGACTCCGGCAGTGGCTCCGGATGGGGCGGTGCGCTCGCATCCGACGGTATCGGTGCTGGCCCCCCGGCGCGGTCGTCGAGACGCGGGGTTCCGCCGGCCGCGGCTCGATCGGTGTCCTCCAATGCCTGGCGGAGTGCCTCGAGATCGTTGACGATGTCGTCGACATCGCCCGAGAGCGCGCCCGAATCGGCCGAACCGACCGAGACCTCGACGGCTCGGGCGACCAACTCGTCGAGGCGGGCATCGAGCAGACGGAGCTTGTCGCGCGCGTCGACGGAGACGGCCTGCATGCGCTCCGACGACTTCATCTGCGCCTCGAGCGAGCGAATCGTCGATTCCAACGCCGGCGAGCTCCCTCGCTCGCGTTGCTGGCGGCGGGCGTCGGTCAATTCCAACTGCGCTTCGGCCGTGCGCAGCTGGCGCTGAGCGTCGTCGATGGTGTCGCCGCGGTTGGCGCTTCGCCAGCAGTCGGCGATGCCGTCGTCGAGGCGCGAACCCAGTTCGGCGAGCCGGTCGCGGATCGGGCCCGGAGCCGTCGAGTCGACCACCCGGTCGAAGCGGGCCTTGGCGTTCTGGGCTCCCTGCACATAGCCCCGCCACGGCTCGGAGAGGGCGAATGCATCGATCTTGCCGGCGGTCGGCGAGGAATTGCGGGGGATCGCCATGCCGACGCGGGCGGCCCACGCGGCCAGCCCGACGGCGAACGCTCCAACCAGCGGCAGACCGCCGACGATTCCGGCGGCGGTGCCTCCGCCGAACAACAGAATGCCGATCGGCGACATCATCGCCCGAGCCACCACGGGGGTCAGGAAGCGGTCTTTGAAGCTACGCCGCATCGGCCCCTCGGTTCGTCGGTGTGTGGCGATCGACCCGCCGCATCAGAAGTTGGAGACGACGGCGGTCAGGACCTGGTCGATCGTCTTGGGATTCGTGGCATCGTAGGCGGCGGCATTGGTGGCCTCGGCGATCTTCTTCAAGGTCGCCTTGTCGGCGCCGTCGCCGTACGAGATGGTGAACACCCGCACCGGTGTCGAGCCGCCACCCTCGGTCCCGGACCGTAGCGTGCCGATCAGGAGTACCTCGAGCTGCTCCCGGTGGCCCGTATCGGCGACCAGCGCGAG